>NZ_CP046103.1:937201-1249601 GCF_009707325.1 Pseudomonas sp. IB20
GTCAGGGTTTATTCTGCAAGTGCCTAAGATTAGTGCACAGCAACGTTTTTTCCCTGTCCCGAATCTGAACGAGCGCTGTTCCGGCCTTGGGGGCGCTGTACCAGCAGTGATATAGTTCGCCGCCAGTTCGGTCCGCCCAACCCATGTGGCTAACTATTTATTGCGCATCTGTCGCAAACGAATGTCGCAAACATGGTGTCTGAGTGAAAGGCTGCATCCCAAGGAGATTAGATGAGTGCCGATAACGCCTACGCGGTCGAGCTGAAGGGCCTTACCTTCAAGCGCGGGACGCGCAGCATCTTCAATAACGTCGATATTCGCATTCCCCGCGGAAAAGTCACGGGCATCATGGGGCCTTCCGGTTGCGGCAAGACCACCCTGTTGCGCCTGATGGGTATGCAATTGCGCCCTAGCGCCGGCGAAGTGTGGGTCAACGGCCAGAACCTGCCGACCCTGTCGCGCAGCGATCTGTTCGATGCGCGCAAGCATATGGGCGTGCTGTTCCAGAGTGGCGCGCTGTTCACTGACCTCGATGTGTTCGAAAACGTGGCGTTTCCGCTGCGGGTGCACACGCAACTGTCCGATGAGATGATTCGTGACATTGTGTTGCTGAAGCTGCAGGCCGTCGGCCTTCGCGGCGCCATCGACCTGATGCCTGACGAATTGTCCGGCGGCATGAAGCGTCGTGTCGCGTTGGCGCGTGCCATCGCGCTGGATCCGCAAATCCTCATGTATGACGAGCCTTTTGTAGGCCAGGACCCGATCGCCATGGGCGTGCTGGTACGCCTGATCCGCCTGCTCAACGACGCGTTGGGTATTACCAGTATCGTGGTGTCCCACGACCTGGCCGAAACCGCGAGCATTGCCGACTACCTCTATGTAGTAGGCGATGGTCAGGTGTTGGGGCAGGGCACGCCTGAAGAACTGATGAACGCTGATAACCCGCGTATTCGCCAATTCATGACCGGCGATCCCGATGGCCCGGTGCCTTTTCATTTTCCGGCAGCGGACTACCGCTCAGATCTTCTGGGGAAGCGCTGATGCGCAAGACATCTTTACTCGAGAAGGTTCGCCTTTTCGGTCGCTCCGGCATCGATCTGGTCGAAGTGCTGGGGCGTTCGACCATTTTTCTGTTTCACGCACTGCTCGGTCGCGGCGGCATCGGCGGCGGTTTTGGCCTGCTGCTCAAGCAATTGCACTCGATCGGCGTGATGTCCCTGGTCATTATCGTGGTGTCCGGGATTTTCATCGGCATGGTGCTGGCGTTGCAGGGGTTCAATATCCTCTCCAGCTACGGTTCGGAGCAGGCGGTGGGGCAGATGGTCGCCCTGACGCTGTTGCGTGAACTCGGCCCGGTTGTCACCGCCTTGCTGTTTGCCGGGCGCGCAGGGTCTGCATTGACCGCCGAGATCGGCAACATGAAGTCCACCGAGCAGTTGTCCAGCCTGGAAATGATCGGCGTGGACCCGCTCAAATACATTGTTGCCCCGCGCCTGTGGGCCGGCTTCATTTCCCTGCCTCTGCTGGCGATGATCTTCAGTGTGGTCGGTATCTGGGGCGGCTCGTGGGTGGCGGTTGACTGGTTGGGCGTCTATGACGGCTCGTACTGGGGCAACATGCAAAACAGCGTGACTTTCAGCGGCGACGTGCTCAACGGCATCATAAAGAGCATCGTCTTCGCCTTTGTAGTGACCTGGATCGCCGTATTCCAAGGCTATGACTGTGAGCCCACTTCAGAAGGGATCAGTCGCGCCACCACCAAGACCGTTGTGTACGCCTCGCTGGCGGTACTGGGCCTTGACTTCATTTTGACCGCCTTGATGTTTGGAGATTTCTGATGCAAAACCGCACTGTGGAAATCGGTGTCGGCCTTTTCTTGCTGGCTGGCATCCTGGCTTTACTGTTGTTGGCCCTGCGAGTCAGCGGCCTGTCGGCCAGCCCCACCGCCGACACTTATAAACTTTACGCGTACTTCGATAATATCGCCGGTTTGACTGTCAGAGCCAAAGTGACCATGGCCGGTGTAACCGTCGGCAAGGTCACGGCAATCGATCTGGATCGCGACAGCTTCACCGGCCGAGTGACCATGCAAGTCGATAAGAAGGTAGATAATCTGCCGACTGACTCCACTGCATCTATCCTCACTGCTGGTTTGCTGGGCGAGAAGTACATCGGTATCAGCGTGGGCGGGGAAACAGCCTTGCTCAAGGATGGTTCGACAATCCACGACACACAGTCGTCGTTGGTGCTTGAAGACTTGATCGGTAAATTCCTGCTCAATACGGTCAATAAAGACGCCAAATGAGGAATCTGTTCATGATCTCTACCTTGCGACGTGGCCTGCTGGTGCTGCTTGCAGCACTGCCGATGATGGCCAACGCGGCGGGTTCTGCGCACGATCTGGTGCAGGACACGACCAACAAAATGTTGGCTGACCTGACTGCCAACAAAGAGCAGTACAAGCAAGACCCAACGAAGTTCTACGATGCGCTGAATACCATTGTGGGCCCAGTGGTCGATGCCGAAGGCATTTCCCGCAGCATCATGACGGTCAAGTATTCACGCAAAGCTACGCCTGCGCAGATGCAAACATTCCAGGAAAACTTCAAGAAGGGCCTGTTCCAGTTCTATGGCAACGCCCTGCTGGAGTACAACAACCAGGGCATTACCGTTGCTCCGGCCGGGGATGAGTCGGGTGACCGCACCAGCGTTAACATGACCGTTAAGGGCACCAACGGCGCCGTTTATCCTGTGCAGTACACACTGGAGAAGATCAGCGGCGAGTGGAAACTGCGTAACGTGATCATCAACGGCATCAACATTGGCAAGCTGTTCCGCGATCAGTTCGCTGACGCGATGCAGCGCAATGGCAACAACCTGGACAAAACCATCAATGGTTGGGCCGGTGAAGTCGCCAAGGCCAAGGAAGAAACCGACAAACAAGCTGGGAAGCCTGCGCAATGACCGAGTCGGCTGTTCGTCTTGGCGACGCCGGTGAGTTGTTTCTCAGTGGCGTGCTCGATTACCGCTCCGGGCCTGACCTGCGCAAGCAGGGCCAGGCGCTGATCAACAGCAGCAACGCGCCTGCGTTGGTGCTTGATTGCTCGGCGGTGACCAAGTCCAGCAGCGTCGGTCTGTCGTTGTTGCTGTGTTTCATGCGCGATGCTGAAGCGGTCAAGAAGCCGTTCAGCATCCGTGCGTTGCCCGAGCACATGCGCGAAATTGCCGAGGTTTCCGGTATTACCGAACTGTTGGCGCATCCTTAATACACATTATTAAAGAGGCCCCCCGTCAGAGTCCTGCTATGCGGGGTTCGCAGGCGCGGGGCTTTTTTGTATGATGTGCGACCCGTGCGCACTTGGCGCCGATAGAGGTTGAGCATGCAGGCCTACGAAGTTAAGAGCTTCCTTGAAGAAAAGCTGTCGAATAGCCTTCCTTCACAAGTGCAGGTTGAAGTTGAAGGCGAAGGCTGCAACTTCCAGCTGAATGTGATTAGCGATGAACTGGCGGCACTGAGCCCGGTCAAGCGTCAACAGCAGATCTATGCCCATTTGAACCCGTGGATCACCGATGGCAGCATCCACGCGGTCACTATGAAATTTTTCAGCCGCGCGGCCTGGGCCGAGCGCACCTGAGCCCCCAAGGCGTCGAGATTCTTATGGATAAATTGATTATTACCGGCGGTGTCCGCCTTGATGGCGAGATCCGCATTTCCGGTGCGAAAAACTCCGCCTTGCCGATCCTGGCAGCGACCCTGCTGTGCGATGGCCCGGTGACTGTGGCCAACCTGCCGCACCTGCACGACATCACCACCATGATCGAACTGTTCGGTCGCATGGGCATTGAGCCGGTGATCGACGAGAAGCTGTCTGTCGAAATCGACCCGCGCACTATCAAGACCCTGATCGCTCCGTACGAATTGGTGAAAACCATGCGTGCGTCGATCCTGGTGCTGGGCCCGATGGTTGCCCGTTTTGGTGAAGCCGAAGTGGCGTTGCCTGGCGGTTGCGCCATCGGTTCGCGTCCGGTCGACCTGCACATCCGTGGCCTTGAAGCCATGGGCGCCACCATCGACGTCGAAGGCGGCTACATCAAGGCCAAGGCGCCAGAAGGCGGCTTGCGCGGTGCCAATTTCTTCTTTGATACCGTCAGCGTGACCGGTACCGAGAACATCATGATGGCCGCTGCCCTGGCCAACGGTCGCAGCGTGCTGCAAAACGCCGCGCGCGAGCCTGAAGTGGTCGACCTGGCCAACTTCTTGATCGCCATGGGTGCCAACATCACCGGCGCCGGCACCGACACCATCACCATCGAGGGTGTTAAACGCCTGCACTCGGCCACCTACAAAGTGATGCCCGACCGTATCGAGACCGGCACCTACCTGGTGGCTGCCGCCGTGACCGGTGGTCGCGTCAAGGTTAAGGACACCGATCCGACCATCCTTGAAGCCGTCTTGGAAAAACTCAAGGAAGCGGGTGCTGAAATCACCACCGGTTCCGACTGGATCGAGCTGAACATGCACGGCAAGCGGCCAAAAGCTGTCAACGTGCGTACTGCTCCGTACCCGGCGTTCCCGACCGACATGCAAGCGCAGTTCATCTCCTTGAACGCGATTGCCGAAGGCACCGGTGCCGTGATCGAGACCATCTTCGAAAACCGCTTCATGCACGTGTATGAACTGCACCGCATGGGCGCCAAGATCCAGGTCGAAGGCAACACGGCCATCGTTACCGGCATCGAGAAGCTCAAGGGCGCGCCAGTCATGGCCACCGACCTGCGTGCCTCGGCCAGCCTGGTGATCTCGGCGCTGTGCGCTGACGGCGATACCCTGATCGACCGCATCTACCACATCGACCGTGGTTACGAGTGCATCGAAGAAAAACTGCAGATGCTCGGCGCCAAGATCCGCCGCGTACCGGGCTAGTCCCCGGAACTGCAAATACCTTTACTGTGGTGAGGAGCTCCCCGCCACAGGAAGGTGTTTGTTGTTAAATGGTTTGTTTCAAATCGAGGCTGTAATGGCCTCGATCTGTGTCTGGCGCCGTTTGCGACCGGACAGCAATAGCCTGATGAAGGACTGACGTTTCCCATGTTGACCATCGCACTGTCCAAGGGCCGCATCCTTGACGACACTTTGCCGCTTCTGGCTGAAGCGGGCATCGTGCCGACCGAGAATCCGGACAAGAGCCGCAAGCTGATCATCCCTACGACCCAGGACGACGTTCGCCTGCTGATCGTTCGGGCTACCGACGTGCCGACCTACGTTGAACATGGCGCGGCCGACCTCGGTGTGGCCGGTAAAGACGTGCTGATGGAATACGGCGGCCAGGGCCTGTACGAGCCGCTGGACCTGCGTATCGCCCTGTGCAAGTTGATGACCGCCGGCCGCGTCGGTGACGTCGAACCTAAGGGCCGCCTGCGCGTGGCAACCAAGTTCGTCAACGTCGCCAAACGTTACTACGCCGAGCAGGGCCGTCAGGTCGACATCATCAAACTCTACGGCTCGATGGAACTGGCCCCGCTGATCGGCTTGGCCGACAAGATCATCGACGTGGTCGACACCGGCAACACCCTGCGTGCCAACGGTCTCGAACCCCAGGATTTTATTGCCGACATCAGCTCCCGTCTGGTCGTCAACAAAGCTTCAATGAAGATGCAACACGCCCGAATCCAGGCGTTGATCGACACCCTGCGCAAGGCAGTGGAGTCTCGACACCGCGGTTGACTCACCTGCGCGGCCCTAGGCCGCGCCCGTCTATCCGCCTCATAGCCAGAATTCTCAGGTGCCCAAGCGGATCGACTGCTAACTTTCGGCGCCTGAGTATTTTTGCCAATCCTATGAGGCCCTCGCTATGACCACGTCCACTGCAATGACTCACCTGCGCGGCCCTAGGCCGCGCCCGTCTATCCGCCTCATAGCCAGAATTCTCAGGTGCCCAAGCGGATCGACTGCTAACTTTCGGCGCCTGAGTATTTTTGCCAATCCTATGAGGCCCTCGCTATGACCACGTCCACTGCAATTGCCCGACTCAACGCTGCCGACCCGGATTTCGCCCATCATCTGGATCATCTGCTGAGCTGGGAAAGCGTGTCCGACGACTCGGTCAACCAGCGGGTGCTCGACATCATCAAGGCCGTGCGCGAGCGCGGCGATGCGGCGCTGGTGGATTTCACTCGCCAGTTCGATGGCCTCGACGTGGCGTCGATGTCCGACCTGATCCTGCCGCGCGAGCGTCTGGAGCTGGCTTTGACGCGCATCACTGCGCCACAGCGTGAAGCCCTTGAAGTCGCGGCAGCACGGGTGCGCAGCTACCACGAAAAACAGAAGCAGGATTCCTGGAGCTACACCGAGGCCGACGGCACGGTGCTGGGCCAGAAGGTTACGCCGCTGGACCGCGCTGGGCTGTACGTGCCCGGCGGTAAAGCCTCGTACCCATCGTCGGTGCTGATGAACGCGATCCCGGCCAAGGTGGCGGGCGTGACCGAAGTGGTCATGGTGGTGCCAACCCCGCGCGGTGAAATCAACGAGCTGGTGCTGGCGGCCGCGTGCATTGCCGGTGTGGACCGCGTGTTCACCATCGGCGGCGCTCAAGCCGTTGCCGCGCTGGCCTATGGCACCGAGAGCGTGCCGAAGGTCGACAAAGTGGTTGGCCCCGGCAATATCTATGTGGCCACCGCCAAGCGCCACGTGTTTGGCCAGGTCGGTATCGACATGATCGCCGGCCCCTCGGAAATCCTCGTGGTGTGTGACGGCCAGACCGACCCGGACTGGATCGCCATGGACCTGTTCTCCCAGGCCGAGCACGACGAAGACGCCCAGGCAATCCTGGTCAGCCCTGACGCCGCGTTCCTCGACAAGGTCGCCGCCAGCATCAACAAGTTGCTGCCGACCATGGACCGCGCCGAGATCATCGAAAAGTCGATCAATGGCCGTGGTGCACTGATTCTGGTGCGTGACATGGAACAGGCCATCGAAGTGGCCAACCGTATCGCGCCGGAGCACTTGGAATTGTCCGTTGCCGACCCACAAGCCTGGCTGCCGTCGATTCGCCACGCGGGTGCGATCTTCATGGGCCGCCACACCAGCGAAGCCCTGGGCGACTACTGCGCCGGCCCCAACCACGTGTTGCCGACCTCCGGCACCGCGCGGTTCTCGTCGCCACTGGGGGTGTATGACTTCCAGAAGCGTTCGTCGATCATCTTCTGCTCGCCACAAGGCGCTTCCGAACTGGGCAAGACCGCTTCGGTGCTGGCCCGTGGTGAATCGCTGAGCGCCCACGCTCGCAGCGCCGAATACCGCATCCTTGAAGAGGGGAAATAAGACATGAGCAAATTCTGGAGCCCCTTCGTCAAGGACCTCGTGCCTTACGTGCCCGGCGAGCAGCCGAAGCTGACCAAGTTGGTCAAGCTCAACACCAACGAGAACCCCTACGGCCCGTCGCCCAAGGCGCTCGCGGCGATGCAGGCCGAGTTAAACGACAACTTGCGCCTGTACCCGGACCCCAACAGTGACCTGCTCAAGCAGGCCGTGGCCAAGTATTACGCTATCGACGCTGGCAAGGTCTTCCTCGGCAACGGTTCCGATGAGGTCCTGGCGCACATTTTCCACGGCCTGTTCCAGCACGACTTGCCGCTGCTGTTTCCGGACATCAGCTACAGCTTCTACCCGGTTTATTGCGGCCTCTACGGCATCACGTCCGACCCGGTGCCGCTGGATGAGCAGTTCCAGATCCGTGTGGCGGACTACGCCAAGCCTAACGGCGGGATCATCCTCCCCAACCCGAACGCGCCCACCGGCTGTGTGCTGGCGTTGGACGCCGTGGAGCAGATCCTCAAGGCCAGCCCGGATTCAGTGGTGGTGGTCGATGAAGCCTATATCGACTTCGGTGGTGAAACCGCTATCAGCCTGGTGGACCGTTACCCGAACCTGCTGGTGACTCAGACCCTGTCCAAATCGCGCTCACTGGCCGGTTTGCGTGTGGGCCTGGCGGTGGGTCACCCAGACCTGATCGAGGCGCTGGAGCGGGTCAAGAACAGCTTTAACTCCTATCCGTTGGACCGTCTGGCGATTGTCGGCGCGGCAGCGGCGTTCGAGGACCGTGAATATTTCGAGAAGACGTGCAAGCTGGTGATCGACAGCCGTAACAAGCTGGTCGCACAGCTGGAGGGTAAAGGCTTCGAAGTGTTGCCGTCGGCGGCCAACTTCATCTTTGCCCGTCACCCGCAGCACGATGCCGCCGGGTTGGCAGCCAAGTTGCGTGAGCAGGGTGTGATCGTGCGGCACTTCAAGCAGGCGCGGATTGCCCAGTTCTTGCGGATCAGCATTGGTACGCCAGAGCAGAACCAGGCGCTGATTGATGGGCTCGGGGAGCTTTAACCTGCGCTGAAAAACAAGTGAAGTGCGCCCCAGAAGTTGGACACTCGTCCAACTCCTGAGGCTTTTCAAGTGTGGGAGCTGGCAGGCCAGCTCCCACACTTATTTGCGTTGGGTCAGTTAGAGCAGCGGCTCATCCGGCTTCTTGTTTTTCCAACCATCATTACCCGGCAGCAGCAGGTTCAAACCAATCGCTACCACCGCGCACAGGGCGATGCCCTTGAGGCCGAAATCATCCGGGCCGGTGCCCGTACCCACCAGCACACCGCCAATCCCGAACACCAACGTCACCGACACAATCACCAGATTGCGCGCCTCCCCCAGGTCGATCTTGTGGCGGATCAGCGTGTTCATGCCCACAGCGGCAATCGAGCCGAACAGCAAGCACAGAATCCCGCCCATCACCGGCACCGGGATGCTCTGCAGCAGCGCCCCGAACTTGCCGATAAACGCCAGGCTGATGGCAAACACTGCCGCCCAGGTCATGATTTTCGGGTTGTAGTTCTTGGTCAGCATCACCGCGCCGGTCACTTCGGCGTAGGTGGTGTTCGGCGGGCCGCCAAACAGCCCAGCAGCCGTGGTGGCAATGCCGTCACCGAGCAGGGTGCGATGCAGGCCGGGCTTCTTCAGGTAGTCGCGACCAGTCACGCTACCCACCGCAATTACACCGCCGATGTGTTCGATCGCCGGGGCCAGGGCCACCGGGAGGATAAACAGGATCGCCTGCCAGTTGAATTCCGGCGCGGTAAAGTGGGGCAGGGCGAACCACGGTGCGGCGGCGATCTTCGCGGTGTCCACCACGCCGAAGTAGAACGCCATGGCGAAACCCACCAGTACGCCGGAGATAATCGGCACCAGGCGGAAAATGCCTCTGCCGAATACCGCCACGATCAACGTGGTGAGCAGCGCCGGCATCGAGATCAGCATGGCTGTCTTGTAGGGGATCAGTTCGGCACCGTCGCCACCTTTACCCATCGCCATGTTCGCGGCGATCGGCGCCATGGCCAGGCCGATGGAAATAATCACCGGCCCGATCACCACAGGTGGCAGCAGCCGGTCGATGAAACCGGTGCCCTTGATCTTCACCGCAGCGCCCAGGAACGTATAAACGAAACCGGCCGCCATCACCCCGCCCATCGTCGCCGCCAGGCCAAACTGCTGCTTGGCGAGAATGATCGGGGTGATAAACGCAAAGCTCGACGCCAGGAACACCGGCACTTGGCGGCCGGTGACCACTTGGAACAACAAGGTCCCCAAGCCTGCGGTAAACAGGGCGACGTTTGGATCGAGGCCTGTGATCAGCGGCATCAACACCAGCGCACCAAATGCTACGAAGAGCATCTGTGCGCCAGACAGGATCTGGCGCCAAAGCGGGTCGTTGAATTCATCCTGCATGCTCACGCGTCCTTCTGCTTGGTGCCGAAGATCTTGTCACCGGCATCGCCCAGGCCTGGGATGATGTAGCCGTGTTCGTTCAGGCGCTCATCAATCGACGCGGTGTAGATCTGCACGTCCGGGTGGGCCTTCTCGACGGCAGCAATGCCTTCGGGCGCAGCCACCAACACCATGGCGCGGATGTCCTTGCAACCGGCCTTTTTCAGCAAGTCAATGGTGGCAACCATGGAGCTGCCGGTGGCGAGCATCGGGTCGATGATCATCGCCAAGCGCTCGTTGATTTCCGGGACGAGTTTTTCCAGGTAGGTGTGCGCCTGCAATGTTTCCTCGTTGCGGGCCACGCCGACGGCGCTGACTTTGGCGCCCGGGATCAGGCTGAGTACGCCTTCGAGCATGCCGATGCCGGCGCGCAGGATCGGCACCACCGTGATTTTCTTACCGGCGATTTTCTCCACCTGGACGGGACCGGCCCAACCGGGGATCTCGTAGGTTTCCAGAGGCAAATCTTTGGTAGCTTCGTAAGTGAGCAGCGCTCCGACTTCCTGAGCAAGCTCACGGAAGTTCTTCGTGCTAATGTCGGCACGGCGCATAAGGCCGAGTTTGTGTCTGATCAGCGGGTGGCGGATCTCGCGAGTGGGCATGGGAAAAGCTCCGGCGGCGGGCAAAAAAACCGGCCTAGATTAATCTATCCGAGGGTGTTGTCCTATAGACATCTAGTACGTTAGTCCATTAAGGCTTGATCGTTGCGCCTCACATGCGTACCTTTGCCCGCTTTTCTTGCCACAGCACCCCCTTGGAGAGCGCCATGTCTGCTGATCTCGAGCATATCCGTCAAATCATGCGCGAGGCTGACTGCCTGTACACCGAAGCGCAAGTCGAAGAGGCAATCGCCAAGGTCGGCGCTCACATCACACGCGAAATGGCCGACACCAACCCGGTGGTCTTTTGCGTGATGAACGGTGGCCTGATCTTCGCCGGTAAATTGCTGACTCACCTGCAGTTCCCGCTGGAAGCCTCCTACCTGCACGCCACCCGTTATCGCAACGAAACCACCGGCGGCGACCTGTTCTGGAAAGCCAAGCCGGAAGTCTCGTTCATCGACCGCGACGTGCTGATCATCGACGACATCCTCGATGAAGGTCACACCCTGGGCGCGATCATCGACTTCTGCAAACACGCCGGCGCGCGCAAAGTGCACACCGCCGTGCTGATCGACAAAGACCACGACCGCAAGGCTCGCCCGGACCTGAAAGCTGATTACGTCGGCCTGCCGTGCATCGACCGCTACATCTTCGGTTACGGCATGGACTACAAAGGCTACTGGCGTAACGCCAATGGGATCTTCGCCGTTAAAGGGATGTAACCCATGGCCCGCTTTCTTGATCAGTCCCTGTTCACCGAATTGGCCGAGAAAGCGGCCGCCAGCCCCCGTGGTCGGCACCACCACAACTTTCATCAGATGGAAGAGCCGTGCCATCGCCTGGCCGTTGGCCTGCAACTTGACACCTATGTGCCGCCGCATCGGCACCTGAGCGCGGACAAGGCGGAAACCCTGCTGGTGCTCAAGGGCAGCCTGGGCGTGTTGGTGTTCAGCGACACCGGCGAGGTCATCGCCAAGCGCGTGATGCAGGCGGGCGGTGAATGCTCGGGCGTTGACCTGCCCCCCGGCGTGTTTCATGGCTTGGTGGTGCTGGAGCCCGACAGCGTGATGTTCGAGTGCAAAGCCGGGCCGTATCGCCCGGTAGGCGAGGGCGAGTTGGCTGACTGGGCACCCCGCGAAGGCGATGCCGAGGTGGAACGCTATCAGGCATGGATGCGCTCACAATTTGATGTCAGCATGGTTGCCCCTTTGGAGGTGTAAATGAGAGCGTTGATTTGCAGCTGCGCCGCCCTGGCGTTGACCCTCAGCCTGCCCCTTGCGGCGGCCCCCGCGCCGATGCACAGCCAATTCCTGCCGCCGGACGACCTCACCCTGCGCGCCGACATCCCTGACCAGCAGCAACTGCTGCAAGTCACCGAGTACGCGGTGGTGGTGGGCAACCAGCGGCAATCGACCCAGCAGCCGATCCCGGTGACGTCGCCGTTGATGATCCGCCTCAAGGGCAAGTCCTTGAACAAAGGCGCGACCATCAGCCAGGTGGTGCTCAATTTTGATGCTGAAAGCAAAAGCCTGAAAAAACCGGTGTTCGATGACACCAGCAAAACCCTGACCTTGTCCTACCCACTGGCGCAGTACCGCGTGATTGTCGACCTGCTGCGCAATGACACGGTGTATGTGCAGTTCCTCAGTTATGCCAACGGGCATATCTGGGCGGACCTGCACACCGGCGCCGTTCGCGCAAAGTAATTAAGCCGGCACACGCACATCCATGTGAATGCAGTCAATGTGGGCGCTGGCTTGCCTGCGATGGCAAGCCAGCGCCCCAGGTGGGGGTGGTTGCCTGCGTGGCAGCCAGCGCCCACATGAGTGTTTGGTTGTTTTCGAAGGTGGTGTCTGGCAGGTAGACTTCCTCTCCCGTGTAAATGTCTGCAGGCTGGAGTCGGTAATGCGTAAAGATAAGAAACAGGTGATTGGTGACGAGATCGGCGACGATCAGATCAAGTTGTTCCTGGACTTCGAGCCGGTTGATGCGACTTCACCGTCCCTGCACAAACTGATCAAGGCCTACCGCGGCCTGCGTATCGACGACTTCGAGCGCTTCCTGGGCTTTTTCAAGCAAGCAGGCCTGGATCTGGACGGCAAGGACGAGCATGGCCAGACGTTCGTCGAGTTGATCAAGGACCAGCGTAACGCTGCCGAGTACATCGCGCTGATCGACAACGCTCGCAGCTGATTATCCGAGACATAAAAAAACGCCCCGGTCTCTGCGTCAGGTCCTCAAGCGTAGCTTTCGGCTTCGTTGCTTTGCTCAACCAGTTCCAGGCTGATGTTGTTCTGCGTATTGATCTTGCGGTACAGCTCGGCGTCAGTCTCGAGGATTTTCTCCCGGGCCGGGAAGATCTCGTGCAGCTTGGCTGCCCACTCACCGGCCGTCTTCTCTGGGAAGCAACGCTCGATCAGTTCCAACATGATCGAGACGGTCACCGAAGCGCCCGGGGATGCGCCCAACAACGCCGCCAGCGAGCCGTCTTTGGCCGCAACCAGCTCGGTGCCGAATTGCAGCACACCGCCTTTTTTCGGGTCTTTCTTGATGATCTGCACCCGTTGGCCAGCCACTTCCAGGCGCCAGTCTTCGGCTTTCGCCTCGGGGTAGAAACGGCGCAGGGATTCCAGGCGTTGCTCCATCGACTGGCGCACTTCGCTGACCAGGTATTTGGTCAGGTCCATGTTGTCGCGGGCCACGGCTAGCATCGGGCCGATGTTGCCGGCACGAATTGACAGTGGCAGGTCCAGGAACGAGCCGTGCTTGAGGAACTTGGTGGTGAAGCCGGCGTATGGCCCGAACAGCAGGGACTTCTTGCCATCCACCACGCGCGTGTCCAAGTGCGGCACGGACATCGGCGGCGAACCCACGGCGGCCTGGCTGTAGACCTTGGCCTGGTGGTGCTTGACCACTTCTGGGTTGTCGCAACGCAGCCACTGGCCGCTGACTGGGAAGCCGCCGAAACCTTTGCTTTCTTCGATGCCCGAGGCTTGCAGCAACGGCAGGGCCGCGCCACCGGCGCCGAGGAACACGAACTTGGCGTCCACTTCACGGCTGTTGCCGCTGTTGACGTCCTTGATGCTCACGGTCCAGCCCGCGCCGTTACGCTTGAGGCCAGTGACGCGCTTGCTGTACTTGACCTGGGCATCCGGTGCGCTGGTCAGGTGCGACAGCAGTTGGTTGGTCAGGGCGCCGAAGTTGACGTCGGTGCCGTTCATCACGCGGGTGGCAGCGATTTTTTCGTCGAGCGGGCGGCCCGGCATCATCAGCGGCATCCACTCGGCCATTTCGCTGCGGTCTTCGGTGTAGTGCATGTCCGAGAACGCGTGGTGCTGGCTGAGGGTTTCAAAGCGCTTCTTGAGGAAGGACACGCCTTTGTCGCCCTGCACGAAGCTCAGGTGCGGCACCGGGCTGATAAAGGATTTGGACGAGCCAAAGGTGCCTTTTTTGGTCAGGTACGCCCAGAACTGCTTCGACACCTCGAACTGGGTGTTGATGTGCACGGCTTTCTTGATGTCGATGGAGCCATCGGCGGCCTGCGGTGTGTAGTTCAGCTCACACAGCCCGGCGTGGCCGGTACCGGCGTTGTTCCACGGGTTGGAACTTTCCGCGGCACCCGAATCCATCAGCTCAACGACTTCCAGCTTGAGGCCGGGGTCGAGCTCTTTGAGCAGTACGGCCAGGGTGGCACTCATGATGCCGGCCCCTACCAGAACTACGTCGACTGCTTCGTTATGCGCCATTTAACGCGTCTCCAAAATCTGCAGCACCAAATTGACGGCATGGCTGCCAGGAGTGACGGGGCGGTTCACGTGTTGCCCCAGGTTACCCATGGCCAGGATCGCCATGTCCGTTTCGCAATTCTTTGCAACTTCAGCGCACGCTTCCTGCCGGGCTAATCTGCCTATGAACGCATTCATGGGCGCCTGTGGCAATTCGACTTATGGTCAACGCGTGCAATTTGTGCAACCAATCCGTAGCGGACAGGCTCAAGCTCCGGTGTTTGAGGAGTACTCGGTCCTGTGTGGTTGGGCTGTTACAGACGCTGATGGTGCTTGTACAAACGCAAAACTATTCATTTGCTCGCCACACTCTTGTGAAGTTGTGAAAACCCGTTTTTTCACGCTCTTTTGAAGACGTGAACCTCAAAAAAGGGCTGCCCCAGCCTGGCACCTGGCCCGCAAACCTCTGCCGACACGCGGCAAAACGGGCAAACAACTCAAGTGGCCGAGCGCAATGGCAGCTCTGGCAGATTCGGTAAGGCGGGTGGGTTTGCAAAGAAAACAGCAAGCGCGCCAGCTTCACTCGATCTGTGTGGGCGGCTCTCTGTGGGCGATTTGGGGGTTAATACCGAGGCATTAACGATGCTGCGAGGCCCGATCAGGAGACGTCCTTATAATCGGGGGGAGATTGTAGCGAAGAACGCCAGGGAAATGGGCGTGTTTTATGACTTTAATTCGTGTCTCGGTCAGGAGGCCAACGCATGCCGGGTTTGCGCGTGCGTAACTTTCGGGCTGACCCGGGCGCTCGCTGGCAGCGGGCGGTGCATCCAGCCCAGGTGGGTCTCTGCGACCTCCACCCAGCCTTCACCGACGGGCGGCAAGCTGCACTGCTTGAAGGCCTGGCAATGGCCGCGGGCGTCCAGCAGGGCATAGTGGCGATGACGGGCGCGGGGCATGAACAATGACTTGAGAAGGCGCATGGCTTTGTACCTGTTACGTTACATGCTTGAAGGTTGCCAGTGTGCCATGACACTGGAATGACGGATTTATGTGAAATTGTAATTTCAGCATGCCTTCAGCTGCCGTTCAGGATGGCTGGTGGGTGGCGCGTGCGCACCGTTATACTGGCGGCCTGTTTGCATCTAGTCCTGGAGAAATGAGTATGTTGCAACGCCTGTTGTTCGGTTTGATCACTGTGACCAGTTTGACCCTGGTTGGCTGCGCCAACAGCCCGCAACAACTCAGCCCGCAACCTAAAGTCACCGCGCAGTTGGCGCCTGTCGGCCATGGCCAGCCGGTGTCGGTGCGTGTAGTGGATGGTCGCCCGTCGCCGACCCTGGGTTCGCGCGGTGGCCTGTACCCGGAGACCGCGCTCATTTCGGTCACCGGTCAAGACGTGCTGCCCAAGCTGCAAGCCCAGGCTGAAGCCGCCGTGCGCCTGCTGGGCTTCACCCCGGCCAACTCGCCGGGCGCGCCTCAGTTGACCATCACCCTGGCCGAGCTGAAATACCAGTCGCCCAAAGATGGCCTGTATGTGACTGAAGCCTCCATCGGCGCAACGTTCAAGTCCGACGTCAGTGCCGGTACCCGTCGCTACAGTGGCCGCTACGGCGCTTCGCTGAACCAACGCTTCGGTATGTCGCCGAACCAGGAAACCAACACCAAGTTGGTCAGCGATGTCCTGAGCGACGCCCTGACGCGCCTGTTCAAAGACCCAAGCATCGGTCAACTGCTCAGCTCGCAGTAATACCGTTCAACAAAAAGCCGGGCTCAGCGATGAGCCCGGCTTTTTTATGCTTGTTGCGTTCATGCAGCTGTTTCGACATAAAAGTCCAGCACACTCACGCCAGTGAGCAAGTCCAGCTCCGGCAAGTCGGCATGCTGGTGCCCGCCCAGCGCGCAATACACCAGCCAGTGGCGATCCTGAACGTTAAACGCCAAGCCGCCGACCAGCGCCTCTTGCTCATCGGTCTGGGCGATCAGATACAGCCGATCCTGGTTCTGCGCATGCAACATGACAAGCTCCCGAACGTTCGAAGGGCAACAGAGTGGCCTGTTAAGGTGACGTTCAGGTGACGCTGTAAATTACTGGATACATTGATCGTACATGGGGGATGGAACGTTTCTGCGGCAGGAGGCCAATATCGTTCAGGTTTGTATCTGAATGGATACCAGAACACTGTACCACTGAGGTTTGCGATGGCGCTGCCCGCACTGCTGATCAATGCTGTGGCTTTATTGGTAGCCTGCCCGGGTGCAGCGCTGCTGTTCATTACCCGCCTGCGCGAGCAACGCGCACTGGCTGACCTGAGCGCGCAAAGCGAAGAGCGCGCGATCGATCAACCGATGTTGTTTCTGGATGTGCGCACCGAACGGGCGCATCGCCTGGCTTACCGCGTCGGGTTTGCCTGCCTCGGGCTGGCGCTGGTCGCTTCTTGGCTCAGCACCCGTTTGTAAAAACACTGCAAAACTAAATGTGGGAGCGGGCTTGCCCGCGATAGCAGTGTGTCAGTCGATAGATTCGATTCTGACACACCGTCATCGCGGGCAAGCCCGGCTCCCACATTTTGTCCCGGTGTTTACAGCGGGATGCCCGCTTTAACCCGATATTGATTACGCACTGGCGTCGCATACTGCACCACCAGAAACGGCCGGTGCTCAGCCGGGCACTCGTTCAAACGCCGCTCCCACTCCGCCTTCGCCTTGGCCAACTCATCAGCCGGGAACACCTCGGCCGCTGTCGGCACCTGCAATTGCGGGTCGGCGTCGCTCCACTGCGCGTACGCCAGGTAGTGCACCGGGAACAAGCGATAGCCGCCGAGAATCTGCCGGTCCATTTCCACCGCCAGCAGTTTGGTGTCTTCAAAACGCTCGGTAATCGGCGGCGCAAAGTTCACATGCACACGGCCCTTGTAGCCGGTGATGCCCAAGGCAATGCTCACATCATCCTCGCCCGGCGCCTTGCTGTAGGTGCCAGTGGTGGCGCGGATATACAGCTCGCGGGCCTTGGCCGTGTCGCACGGGTCGTATTCATAGCTGATCGACACCGGCGTCAGGTTCAACGACTGGATCACCTCGGCAAACGGCTCGTCCTTGCGGCTGACGTGGAACATCTTGAGGATCGCCGACTCGGTGCGATCATCCCCGTCCTTGGCACGGCCTTCGGCCTGGGCGATCCAGATCGACTGGCAGTCGTTGCGGATCGAATGGTTGATGTAGGCCGACAGCAGGTTATACGCCGCCATCTTTTCCTTTCGCCCGGTGATCGAGCGGTGCACGATAAAGCTCTTGTTCAGGCGCATCAGGTCGCTGACGAACGGCTTTTGCAGCAGGTTGTCGCCGATAGCGATACGCGGCGTCGGCAGACCGGCGTGGTACACGGCATAGTTGACGAAGGCTGGGTCCATCACGATGTCGCGGTGGTTGGCCAGAAACAGGTAGGCGGTGCCGGACTTGAGCTGCTCGACGCCGGTATAAGTGACGCCGTCGGTCGCGCGATCAATGGTGTGGTCGACGTAATATTCGACTTTGTCCTGCAGCGTTGCCACGGTGGTGACGCCGGCGAACTCACGGCGCAGCTTGCGGGCGATCATCGGCTTGAGCAACCAGCCCAAGGCGCCGGCAAAGCGCGGAAAGCGGAAGTGGGTCAGGATGTCCAGAAAGGCCTTGTCACTGAACAGACGTGCCAGCACTGCCGGGACTTCGCTGTCGTTGTAAGGTCGGATGGTATCGAATTCGCCCATCATGCTCTCTTGTTAGAAACGGCTAGGGTAAGTAAAGGAAGTATCAGGGTGCGGCCGCAATATTGGCTCTGCCGTGAATAGCCCTGTAAATAGACCGGCGATTATACGCACAAGTCACCTGGGAGACCGCGATGCTGGAAACCGAGTCGTACGATTGTCCTTATTGTGGTGAACCGGCCGAGGCCGTGCTGGACCTTTCCGGCGGCGATCAGTCATACATTGAAGACTGCCCGGTGTGTTGCCGGCCAATTATCTTTGATCTGCAGGTACACGATGAAGAATGGATGCTCACGGTCCGCAGCGAGAACGAGTGACAGGTACGCCCATGCAGCGAATCTATGAACCGGAAAACCTGATGGAGGGCGAGCTGCTGCAACAGATGCTCGCCAGCGAAGGCATCGAGGCGCACCTGGTGGGGCGCCATTTGCTCGGTGGCACCGGCGAATTGCCGATTTTCGGCCTGCTCGGGCTGGAAGTGGACAACGACCAGGCCGCCTACGCCCGTGAGCTGATTACCGCTTACAACGGTGCGCAACCGCTGCCCGGCGATGAACCCGACAGCTTCCCCGACGTATTGGTCTGTTAGGCTGTCGGTCGGTTTACCCAAGAGTCGTGTTACCCCATGTGTGGACGTTATGCCCTGTTTCGCTGGAACCCTACGTTTGCTGCCTTGCCGGGCTTTCCGGCCGACCAGCAGGCCCAGTGGAACATCTCCCCGAATGATTCGGTGCTGATCCAGCGCTTGAGCGAAGGCCAGCACACCCTGGCGCGCGCCCGCTGGGGCCTGACGCCGCCCTGGCTGACCGACCTTTCCCGCACCCCAGCCCACGCCCGCGCCGAAACCCTGGCCGAGCAACCGATGTTCCGCGAAGCCTTCCGCCAGCGCCGCTGCTTGCTGCCGGCCAACGGTTTTTACGAATGGCGCGGCACCCAGCGCAAGCGACCCTACTGGCTGACGCCGGGGGAGGGGTCGACGCTGTTTTTTGCGGCAATCTGGGAAGCGTATCCGGTGCAGGAACAGGTGTGGCTGAGTACGGCGGTGGTGACCCAGGCGGCGCAGAGCCAGCGGCGGCCGTTGATCCTCGATGCTGCGGGGCAAGAGGCCTGGCTGAATCCGCAGACGCCGTTGCATGTGTTGCAGGGGTTGTTGGCCGGTGAGCCGGCTGCGCTGCGCGAGCGGGTTCTGGCCAATATGGTCAATGATCCGAAGCTCAATGGGCCTGAATGCCTGACCCCAGGCTGAGGTTGCCGGGCGAGGCTTAAGGGTGGGCCGGTAAAAGAGCGCCGGATGTCGCAAATGGGCTGTTCGCCGCCGCAGTGGGCGTGTGGGGCGTATCTGAAAATCTGCGGTTACACGTCTTGTGTATCTGGCGCAGATACATTTGACCGCCTACGATACGCGCCAGGATTCTAGGGAGAGCGTCATGAAAAAATCATTGGCAGTAAGCGTACTCAGTGCAGCGATGCTGCTGGCCGGTTGTCAGTCGGTCAATACCACCAGCGGCGGTGCCGTTGGGGTAGAGCGCAAGCAGTACATGTTCAGCATGCTGTCGAGCCAAGAAGTCGACCAGATGTATGCCCAGTCCTACCAGCAAACGCTGGGTGAGGCGAGCGGCAAAGGCATGCTCGACAAGACCAGCGCCAACGCCAAGCGCGTGCAGGCGATTGCCAAGCGTCTGATCGCCCAGGCACCGACGTTCCGCCCGGATGCGGCGCAGTGGAAGTGGGAAGTGAATCTGATCAAAAGCGATGAGATGAACGCCAATTGCGGGCCTGGCGGCAAGATCTTTGTGTACAGCGCGTTGATCGACAACCTCAAGCTCACCGATGACGAACTGGCTGCGGTGATGGGCCATGAAATCGCCCACGCCTTGCGCGAGCACGGGCGTGAGGCCATGTCCAAGGCCTACGGCATCCAGATGGCCAAGCAGGGCGCCGGTGCCTTGTTCGGTTTGGGTCAGGACAGCCTGGCGTTGGCCGATACCGTGGCCAACTACGGCATGACCTTGCCCAACAGTCGCGCCAATGAAAACGAAGCGGACCTGATCGGCTTGGAGCTGTCGGCCCGGGCTGGTTATAACCCGAACGCGGCCATCACGTTGTGGAACAAGATGGCCAAGGCTTCGGAAGGTGCGCCACCGGAGTTCATGAGCACACACCCGGCTTCCGACAGCCGAATCGCCTCGTTGCAGGCGGCGATTCCGAAGGTGATGCCGCTTTACCAGCAGGCCAAAAAGTCCTGATTGATCGTTCTCACGCTCTGCGTGGGAATGCCGCTCTGAACGCTCTGCGTCCGCTCTTAAAAGCGTGACGCAGAGCGTCACAGAATGCATTCCCACGCGGAGCGTGGGAGTGATCAGGTCGGGCTAGATCCAGCCGCTGCTTTGCATGGCTTTGTACACCGCAACAATCGCCAGGATGAAGAACGCCGTAGCCGCCAGTCGACGAATCAAGGTCAACGGCAGTTTTTCCGCCGCGAAATTCCCCGCCAGAACCACCGGCACGTTGGCAATCAGCATGCCCAAGGTGGTGCCGATAATCACCAGCCACAGCTCAGGGTATTGCGCCGCCAGCATCACCGTGGCGATTTGCGTTTTGTCACCGATTTCTGCGAGGAAGAACGCAATCAGCGTGGTCAGGAACGGGCCGAACTTGCGCGTGGTACTGGCTTCGTCATCGTCGAGTTTGTCCGGCACCAAGGTCCATAGCGCCGTGGCACAGAAGCTTGCCGCGAGGATCCAGTGCAACACCGCATCCGAGAAGAAACTGCCGAACCAGGCCCCCACGGCACCGGCAGCCGCATGGTTGGCCAGGGTCGCGGCGACGATGCCGGCGATGATCGGCCAAGGTTTGCGAAAGCGTGCGGCAAGGATGAGCGCGAGCAGCTGCGTCTTGTCGCCGATTTCGGCCAAGGCAACGATTGCGGTAGGTACGAGTAATGAATCCAGCATCAGGTAAGTTTCCAGGGGCGGGTCGACACGGCTATGACACGTACAGCCTTCCCGCCCCGGGTAAGGTGTGCGTGTCATAGGTCTTGTCAAACCCCGGTCCGTCTGTGCGGACTCCTGGGTCGCATACGCCATGGTCTGTTGACCAAGTATGTTGACGTATGCCGGACGAGCATGGCGCTCGTGGGAGACTACTCCCCTAGGACGGAGCGGATTTTGCCTAGGCAAAACCCATTCGGCAAGCCTTCTTTTTCAAAAAACCATCAGGCGCGTTTGGCACGATAAATGCGAAAACCATTGCCTTCGGCCTTGATTGCGCACACGCCCAAGTGCTCTTCGATCAGGGGTTGGTACTTGAGGAAACTGTTGGCGACCAAGCGCAGTTCGCCGCCTTTTGCCAGGTGTTTCGCCGCTTTTCGCAGCAAGTTTTCCGTGGCGAAATAATCCGTATGCACGCCGACATGGAACGGTGGGTTGCTCAAAATCGCGTTCAAACCCATCGGCGCGGCGTCGATGCCGTCACCGGTCAACACCTCGGCTTCCAGGCCATTGGCTGCCAAGGTCAGGCGACTGCTGGCGGCAGCAAAGGCATCCACGTCCAGCAGGGTCACCGTGTTATGCGGGTAGCGACGCTTGACCGCAGCTCCCAGCACGCCGGCGCCGCAGCCAAAGTCCAACAAATGCCCACTGGGCAGCTTGTCCAGATGCTCAAGCAACAGCTCGGTGCCGCGATCCAGGCGACCATGGCTGAACACGCCTGGCAGGCTCACCACCTTGAGCGGCCCTTCGGCCAATGGCACGTCGAACACTTGCGCCAGGCTTTCCAGCTCGACCGCTTGCGGGGCGTTGGCCACGGTGACTTGCCACAGCTGGCAATGCCGCGCGTTATCGAGCTTGCGTGGCTTGCCGAACGGGATCATCTGCTTGGCGGCGCTTTCGATACCGCCTTTTTTCTCGCCGACCAGATACAGCTCGGCGCCGGGCAGGCGCGCGGCCACGGCATTGAGCAGGTAGTCGGTGAGGTCCTTGGACTTGGGCAGGAAAATCACCGCCGCATCAAACCCACGCTCGGGCACGTTCACGCCGAACTGGCTGCGCTCAGGGAAGCGCGCATCGAGCGCCGCCTGGTCGCCGGCATGCCAGCTCCAGCCGTGGGCATTGGGCAGGCGGCCGAGCAAGTCGTCGGCGGGCAACCCTACCAGCAGCAGGTTGCCTTGAAAAAGTTCGGCCTGACGAAGCAGTACTTCACTGCGCGGATCCATGGTCTGCTCCTTGAAAAGGGGCGCAGTTTATCAACTGACGACGCGCAGCGGGGCGCCGCTGAAAAAGGTCCGGGCGTTTTCTGCCAATTGGCCGACGATGCGCTGCCGCGCTTCGCGACTGCCCCACGCGTTGTGCGGCGTGACGATCAAGCGAGGAATGTCGCCGGCCAGCAGTGGGTTGCCATTCACTGGCGGTTCCACGCTCAGCACATCGGTGGCCGCGCCGCCCAGATGGCCGCTGCGCAGGGCGTCTGCCAGCGCCTGTTCGTTGATCAAACCGCCGCGCGCGGTGTTGACGATAAATGCGCCGGGTTTGAGCAGTGCCAATTCGCGAGCGCCGATAAAGTCGCGGGTGTGTTCATTGAGCGGGCAGTGCAGGGTCAGCGCATCGACCTGCGCGAGCAGTTCATCCAGCGGCACGCGGTCGGCGCGGGCAGGGCGCCCTGGAATCGCGCCGAGCACCACGCGCATGCCAAAGGCTTCGGCCAGGCGTGCGACGGCGCTGCCCAGTTCGCCGTGGCCGAGCAGGCCAAGGGTTTTACCTTGCAGCTCGACAATCGGGTAGTCCAGAAGGCAGAACTGCTTGGCCTCTTGCCATTTGCCGGCGGCGACCTCTCGTTGATAGTCGTTCAAGCGTGTCGCCAGGTTGAGCAACAGCATGATCGTGTGCTGCGCCACCGACGGCGTGCCGTAGCCCTGGCAGTTGCTCACGGTGATGCCCAGGGCGCGGGCGGCCGCGAGGTCGATGTTGTTGGTGCCGGTGGCCGACACCAGGATCAGCTTGAGTTCGGGGCAGGCCTGCAGGGTCTCGGCGTTGAGCGCGATCTTGTTGCTGATCGCCACCTGGGCGCCTTGCAGGCGTTCGATCACGTTCTGCGCCGTGGTGTGCGCGTACAGTTGCAGGTCGCTGAAGCTGTTGCGCAATGCGCTGAGGTCGAGGTCCCCCAGGTCCAGGGACGGGTGATCAAGGAAGACGGCGCGGCGATTGTTCGTCATCAACTGTACCTTTTGCGACAGGGTTCGAAGGCGTAATCTGCCGAGCCTATCAGATGAAATAATCCGTTACTTAATGGAGTGAGTATGTACGCCGCCGAGTTTTTGACCGTAGCCTTGATTCACTTGTTGGCGGTGGCCAGCCCTGGCCCGGATTTCGCCGTGGTGGTGCGCGAGAGTGTTACCCATGGCCGCCGCGCCGGGACTTGGACGGCGCTCGGCGTCGGTTCGGCGATTTTCCTGCACGTGGGTTACTCGTTGCTGGGCATTGGCTTGATCGTGTCGCAGTCCATCGTGCTGTTCAATGCGCTGAAATGGGCGGCAGCGGCCTACCTGCTGTACATCGGCTTCAAGGCCTTGCGCGCGCAGCCGGCCAAGCCTGTTGCCGAGGGCGAGTTGCACCGTGAAGTGGGCGAACGCACCCCGCGCGGGGCATTTACCGCAGGGTTTGTGACCAATGGCTTGAACCCCAAGGCCACGCTGTTCTTCCTGTCGCTGTTTACCGTGGTGATCAACCCGCACACGCCGCTGGCGATCCAGGCCGGTTACGGCCTGTACCTGGCGGTGGCGACGGCATTGTGGTTTTGCATGGTGGCGATGTTGTTCAGCCAGCAGCGGGTGCGTGCTGGTTTTGCGCGGATGGGGCATTGGTTCGATCGGACGATGGGCGCGGTGCTGATTGCGATTGGCGTGAAGCTGGCCTTCACCAGCATGAAGTAAACGAATTTCTTGAGTGACCACGGCTCAAAATGTGGGAGCGGGCTTGCTCGCGAATACGGAGTGAAGTGCGCCCCAGAAGTTGGACACTCGTCCAACTCCTGAGGCTAAAGTAACCAAAAGTCTTCGCCCCACCACTCGGCACCTCGCTTAGGCTCGGTGTGCCCTCACTCCGGCTTGAATCCGTGGGCCGCCGCCATGGGCCATCCTTGGCCCATCGCGGCTAACCCGGCGTCCTGCCGGGTTACCCACGGATTCAAGCCTGCGTTCGGCCATCGTGGTTAACGGGGCGCCTCAGATCAAGATCAAGATCAAAAGCAAGAGCACGGCGGCCTAGTAGCCGACCTGAGTGGTGAAGCAAAAGCAGCAAAGCACAGCAGAAGCAGATCTGCTTTTCTGTGGGAGCTGGCTTGTCGGATCGCCGCACCGCTGCGATGCAGACACCTCGGTATCAGGAACAGTTGATGCCATCGCAGGCAAGCCAGCTCCCACATTGATTGAGTTCAGTTCAAGATCAGGTCGGCTGTCAGGCCGCCTGGCTTGCTTTTGATCTTGATCTGAGGCGCCCCGTTAACCACGATGGCCGACGCCTGGGGGAAGGGGGCAAGAGCGTTCCCACATTAAATTGAGTTCAGTTTCAAATATCAGGTCGGCTGTCAGGCCGCCTTTGCTTTGCTTTTGATCTAACCACTCAGGTCGGCTACTAGGCCGCCGTGCTCTTGCTTTTGATCTTGATCTTGATCTTAGGCGCCCCGTTAAACCACGCTGGCCGAACGCAGGCTTTGGAGCGGGGTAAACCGGCAGGACGCCGGTTTAGCCGCGATGGGCCAAGGATGGCCCATGGCGGCGGCCCACGGTCCAAAGCCGGAGTGAGGGCACACCGAGCCTAGCGAGGTGCCGAGTGGTGGGGCAAGAGCGTTTTGTCTGCTTACAGAACCCGGTCCGCGGTAGCCTAACCATTAGCTGTCCAACTTTTGGGGCGCACTTCAGAGTGTCAGTCACCGAATACCTAGGCTGATACACCGCCTTCGCGAGCAAGCCCGCTCCCACATTGGATCTCGGCTAGGCTCAAGTAATGGCGCAAAGCTAGCATTCATTGGGGTCTACAAATCATTCCTTTGGCTGATTTAGCTGACACATAAGCGCTCTACAGTGCTGGTCTTCAAGCCACGACCGTGCAGTCAGATAAGGGATTAGTATGTTGCAGACCCGTGTTATCCCACCCGCCGAAGGCGCTTACCAATACCCACTGTTGATCAAACGCCTGCTGATGTCCGGGGCGCGCTACGAGAAGACCCGGGAAATCATCTACCGCGACAAACTGCGTTACACCTACCCGACCCTGATCGAGCGCGTTGCGCGCTTGGCCAATGTGCTGACCGAAGCCGGGGTCAAGGCCGGCGACACTGTCGCCGTGATGGACTGGGACAGCCACCGTTACCTGGAGTGCATGTTCGCCATCCCGATGATCGGCGCGGTGATCCACACCATCAACGTGCGCCTCTCGCCGGAACAGATTCTCTACACCATGAACCACGCCGAGGACCGCTTTGTGTTGGTCAACAGTGAGTTCGTGGGGCTCTACCAGGCCATTGCCGGGCAACTCACCACCGTCGACAAGACTTTGCTGCTCACCGACGGCGACGCCAAGACCGCCGAGCTGCCCAACTTGGTCGGCGAGTACGAAACCCTGCTGGCGGCCGCCAGCCCCAAGTACGACTTCCAGGACTTCGACGAACATTCCGTCGCCACCACCTTCTACACCACCGGCACCACCGGTAACCCCAAGGGCGTGTACTTCACCCACCGCCAGCTGGTGCTGCACACCATGGGCGTGGCGACCATCATGGGCAGCGTCGACAGCGTGCGCCTGCTAGGCACCAACGACGTATACATGCCGATCACGCCGATGTTCCACGTACACGCCTGGGGCCTGCCGTACGTGGCGACCATGCTCGGTTTGAAACAGGTCTACCCCGGCCGCTACGACCCGGAATACCTGGTGGAGTTGTGGCGCAAGGAAAAGGTCACCTTCTCCCACTGCGTGCCGACCATCCTGCAAATGGTGCTCAATGCCAAGGCTGCCCAAGACGTGGATTTTGGCGGCTGGAAAATCGTCATCGGCGGCAGCGCGCTGAATCGCACGTTGTACGAAGCGTCCAAGGCGCGCGGCATTCAACTGACCGCCGCGTACGGCATGTCCGAGACCGGGCCGCTGGTGTCCTGCGCCCACCTCAACGAAGAACTGATGGCCGGCACCGAAGACGAGCGCACCACCTACCGCATCAAGGCCGGCGTGCCTGGGCCGTTGGTAGAAGCGGCGATTGTCGACGCCGAGGGGCACTTCCTGCCCGCCGACGGCGAGTCCCAGGGGGAGCTGGTGCTGCGTGCACCGTGGCTGACCGAGGGCTATTACAACGAGCCGCAAAAGGGCGCCGAGCTGTGGGAAGGCGGCTGGATGCACACCGGCGACGTGGCCACCCTCGACGCGTTTGGCGTGATCGATATTCGTGACCGCATCAAGGACGTGATCAAGACGGGCGGCGAGTGGATCTCCTCCCTGGCCCTCGAGGACCTGGTCAGCCGTCACCCGGCGGTACGCGAAGTAGCGGTGGTGGGCATCGCCGACCCGCAGTGGGGCGAGCGCCCGTTTGCGCTGCTGGTGGTGCGTGATGGCCATGTGATAGGTGCTCGCGAGCTCAAGGAACACCTCAAGCCTTTTGTCGAGCTGGGCCATTTGAGCAAGTGGGCGATTCCGAGCCAGATCGCCGTTGTTACTGAAATTCCCAAGACCAGCGTAGGAAAACTCGACAAAAAACGTATCCGCATCGACATCATTGAATGGCAGGCCAACAACAGCACCTTCCTCTCGACCCTGTGATGCACCTCGCCGCGCCCGTTCGGGCGCGGCAATGCTCTATCTCGCGCCTTCACTTGTGATTTGCCAATTATCAGCCATCCTTGCCTCGCCGGCCTTCGTCGGCGTGGCGAAAGGACTGTGGCAGACGGGTTGGTGATGCAAATCACACTTTAGAGGGATCAAGCGGTACCCCCTGCTGGCTATAGTCCCTCTCAGAGTTTTTCAAGGATGTTGCGCTTCGAGCCAAGGGGGCTCGGTTGCCGTTCGGCATTGGAATCTTTGTATTCCGGCCGGTACATGCATCCAGAAGACAGAACTCACTGCCATAACAATAATGCACATGGAGTAGCGTCGATGACCTCAGTAAACCAGTTCTGGCGCCGGGCAAGACTGCCCCTGGCCGTCAGTCTCGCTTCTACGCTCGCCGGGCCCGCATTCGGCGTCAGTTTCAACATCGGTGAAATCGAAGGTAGCTTTGACTCATCCCTGTCGGTGGGGGCGAGTTGGTCGACTGCCGGTCGCAATAAAGACCTGATCGGTGCCAACAACGGTGGCAAGGGGCTTTCGCAAACCTCCGACGACGGCCGCCTGAACTTCGACAAGGGTGATGCCTTTTCGAAGATCTTCAAGGGTATCCATGACCTTGAGTTGAAATACGGCGATACCGGCATCTTTGTGCGTGGCAAGTACTGGTATGACTTTGCGCTGCAGAACGAAGACCTCGACTTCAAAAACGTCAGCAACGACAACCGTAAAGAGGGCGCCAAGTCCTCTGGCGGGCAGATTCTCGATGCTTTCGTCTACCACAACTACACCATCGCCGATCAGCCGGGTAACGTGCGTCTTGGCAAGCAGGTAGTGAGCTGGGGCGAAAGTACCTTTATTGGCGGCGGTATCAACTCGATCAACCCGATCGACGTGTCTGCGTTCCGTCGCCCGGGCGCCGAGATCAAGGAAGGCTTGATTCCGGTCAATATGTTCTACGTGTCCCAGACCCTGACCGACAACCTCTCCGCAGAGGCGTTCTACCAGTTGGAGTGGGACCAGACCGTGGTGGATAACTGCGGTACGTTCTTCTCCCAGCCGGACGTGATTGCCGACGGTTGCAGTAACAACCTGCGGGTCTTGAACAAACGTTCCACCATTCCTGGCGCGGCCTTGCCAACCCTTAACGCGCTCGGCGTCGATGTGAACAACGAAGGCGTGCTGGTACGTCGCGGCGGTGACCGTGATGCACGCGACAGCGGCCAGTTCGGCGTGGCCATGCACTACAACTTCGAGCCGCTGGACACTGAGTTCGGCGCGTACTTCATGAACTACCACAGCCGTGCGCCGATCTTCAGCGCGACAGGTGCGCCAAACTCGGCCTACACCCGTCCGCTGGGACCACTGGCGGCATTGCGTCCGTTGATTGTGGCGGGCAGCTCCCAGTACTTCGTCGAGTACCCGGAAGATATCCGCTTGTATGGCTTGAGCTTCTCCACCACGTTGCCGACCGGCACCGCCTGGAGTGGTGAATTGAGCTACCGGCCAAACGCGCCGGTACAGCTGAGCACCACCGATATTCTGTATGCGGGCGTCACGCCGATTCCGGGCTTTGGCAATGCTTCGGTGCTCAAGGGCAGGCCGGGGCAGGACCTGCACGGCTACAACCGTAAGGAAGTCACCCAGTTCCAGACCACCTTCACGCACTTCTTCGACCAGGTTATGGGCGCCACCCGCCTGACCACCGTGGGTGAAATCGGCGTGACTCATGTAGGCGGCTTGGAGAGCAGAGACAAGGCGCGCTACGGGCGTGATCCGGTCTTCGGTCCCGGCAGCCTGCCTGGCGGCTTCTGTAACGGGCTGAACAATTCGACCGGTCAAGGTGCAGGCCTGCCCAATGCGTCCGGCCTGAACACCAACTGCAACAACGATGGCTATACCACGGCTACGTCCTGGGGTTACCGCGCCCGGGCGATCTGGGAATACCCGGACACGTTTGCCGGTGTAAACCTCAAGCCTAGCGTGGCCTGGTCCCACGACGTCAAAGGTTACTCGCCGGGCCCTGGCGGCAACTTCGAAGAAGGCCGCAAGGCTGTCAGCCTGGGTGTCGATGCCGAGTATCAAAACACCTATACCGTTGGCCTGAACTACACCAACTTCTTTGGTGGCAAGTTCAGCACCGTGGACGATCGTGACTTTATCGCCTTGAGCGCAGGCATGAACTTCTAAGCACACTCTCTTTAAGCAGTCTGTTTTCAGGAAGAACCAGAACATGAAAATAACTAAAAGTCTGTTGCACGTGGGTGTGCTTGGGCTGTCGATCCTGGCGGGTAGCGTCATGGCGGCAGTCTCGGCGGATGAAGCCGCCAAGCTGGGCACGAGCCTGACCCCGATGGGCGCTGAAATGGCCGGTAACGCAGCCGGCACCATCCCGAAATGGTCGCCACTGCCCACCAATGCCGGTGCCGTGGATGCCCGGGGTTTCCTGGCCAACCCGTATGCCAGCGAACAACCGCAGTTCACCATCACCGCGCAGAACGTCGAGCAGTACAAAGACAAGCTGGCGCCGGGGCAGTACGCGATGTTCAAGCGTTACCCGGACACCTTCAAGATGCCGGTCTACCCGACCCATCGCGGCGCCACGGTGCCGGCTGATGTGTTCGCCGCCATCAAGAAGAACGCCACCAACACCAACCTGGTGTCCGGCGGTAACGGCCTGGAAAACTTCGAAACCGCGATTCCGTTCCCGATCCCGAAAAGCGGCGTGGAAGTCATCTGGAACCACATCACCCGCTATCGCGGCGGCAGCGTGACCCGTCTGGTCACCCAAGCCACCCCGCAAACCAACGGCTCGTACAGCCTGGTGTACTTCCGCGACCAGTTCGTGTTCCGCGACAAAATGAAGGACTACGACCCGAAAAACCCGGGCAACGTGCTGTTCTACTTCAAGCAGCAAGTGACCGCGCCGGCACGTCTGGCCGGTGGTGTGCTGTTGGTGCACGAAACCCTGGACCAGGTGAAAGAGCCGCGTTCGGCGTGGGTCTACAACGCCGGCCAGCGCCGTGTGCGTCGGGCGCCGCAAGTGTCCTATGACGGGCCGGGTACTGCGGCCGACGGCCTGCGTACGTCCGACAACCTCGACATGTACAACGGTGCACCGGACCGCTACGACTGGAAGCTGGAAGGCAAGAAAGAAATCTACATCGCCTCCAACAGTTACAAGATCGACGATCCAAAGCTCAAGTACGCCGACATCATCAAGGCCGGCCACATCAACCAGGACTTGGCTCGCTACGAGCTGCGCCGCGTCTGGCACGTGGTCGCCACCCTGAAGGAAGGCCAGCGCCACATCTACGCCAAGCGTGACTTCTTCATCGACGAAGACACCTGGCAAGCGGCGGTGATCGACCACTACGACGGCCGTGGCCAATTGTGGCGCGTTGCTGAAGCGCATGCCGAGAACTACTACGACAAGCAAGTGCCGTGGTACGCCATCGAAACCCTCTACGACCTGCAGTCCGGCCGCTACCTGGCCCTGGGCATGAAGAACGAAGAGAAACAGGCGTATGACTTCGGCTTCACCGCCAGCACCAGCGACTTCACCCCAGCGGCCTTGCGCCAGGATGGTGTTCGCTAAGCAGCACTCGCTCGACAATGTGGGAGCTGGCTTGTGTAAAGCTGGCTTGTGTGGGAGTCGGGCTTGCCCGCGATGCGCCGACAGCTCCCACACAAGCCAGCCTTGTGCAAGGCAGCTCCCACATTTTTTGTCGCAGTTCTTTTTCAGTCAAATGTTGCAAAGATCTACAAACCCGCCGCTTTTACCGCTAGTCTGCGGACATCTGCAATGCCGACAACAGCCTTCTACAAGAGCCCGGCGATGACTGATCTGTCCCGAATCCAAGGGCCTGCAAGCGCGGTAATTCCGACCCTGGAAGCGCGCTTCTACAGGCCACCTTTGCCTGACGGCTATGTGCTGCGCCCGCGCCTGTGCGAACGGCTGAGTGCGGGGCTTGCGGGGCGATTGTTATTGGTCAGTGCCCCGGCCGGGTTCGGCAAGAGTTCGTTGGCGGTGGAGTTCTGCCAGAGCTTGCCGGCGCATTGGCAAAGCCTGTGGCTGGGTCTGAGCCCACGGGACAACGACCCGGGCCGTTTCCTCGAACGCTTGCTCGACGGCTTGCAACAGTACTTCCCGCAACTCGGTGCCCAATCCTTGGGCCTGCTGAAAATGCGCCAGCGTCACCAACCCTTTGCCTTTGAAGAATGGCTCGACGGCCTGCTCGATGAGCTGACGTTGCACCTGTCCACGCGCGCGCCATTATTGCTGGTGCTGGATGACTACCATCTGGCCCAGGGCCCGGTGCTGGATCGCTGCCTGCAGTTTTTCCTCAATCACTTGCCCGATGGGCTGGTGGTCATGGTCACCAGCCGCCAGCGCCCCGACTGGCACCTGGCACGGCTGCGGCTGTCGCGGCACCTGCTGGAGCTGCACGAACAAGACCTGCGCCTGACCCATGACGAATCGCTGGCCGTGCTGGATCGGCACAGCAGCTCGTTGCGCGGCGAGGCGCTGGACAACTTGATCCGGCGCAGTGAAGGTTGGGTGGCCGGCCTGCGTTTCTGGTTGTTGGCCATCGCCGAAGCCGGCAATGAAAGCGCGCTGCCGCAAAGCCTGCACGGTGGCGAAGGGCTGATTCGTGATTACCTGCTCGAAGAAGTCATCGACTGCCTACCGGTTGAGGTTCAAGCCTTCCTGTACGACACCGCGCCTCAGGATCGTTTTTGCAGCGAATTGTGCGACGCCGTGCGCGAAGCCCACGACAGCGCTGAGATCCTGCGCTACTTGCAGGCCCACCAAGTGTTTCTGGTGCCGCTGGACGAACAAGGCCACTGGTACCGTTATCACCACCTGTTTTCCGATTTGCTGCGCACCCGCCGAGCGAGCAATGCCACCTTGCCGATTGCCAGCCTGCACCTGCGGGCTTGCCGCTGGTTCAACGCCCAGGGCTTGATCGACGAAGCGGTGGAGCAGGCGTTGCGCGCCGGTCACCTCGATGTGGCCGCCAACTTGGTGCAGAACCTGTCGGAGGAGCAACTGCTCGCCGAGCAGAATGTCGGCATGCTGCTGCGCTGGAAGATGGACTTGCCCGACAGCCTGCTGATCAGCACGCCGCGCTTGATCGTGCTGTACAGCTGGGCCTTGGGGCTGGCCTGCCAGTTGGATGCGGCCGAAGAGTTGTCCGGCTACCTCAGCCGCTTCCTGCCGGCGCCGTCGGCCACCGCGCAAAAGTCGATGCTGGCCCAATGGCTGGCGCTGAGCGGGATCATCGCCCGTGGGCGTGGCGACCGCGAGCTGACCCAGCGTTATTGCAGCGAGGCCTTGGAAAGCCTGCCGCACAAACGCTACGGCCAGCGCCTGATGTGCCTGTCGACCCTGTCCAACCTGGCCATCGTCGATGCCGACCTGTGGCGCGCCCGTGGTTTGAATCGCGAATCCTTGGAGCTGGCGCAACGCGTCGGCAACCCGTTATTTGAAGCCCTGGCCCATTACGACCGCGCGCGAGTGTTGCAGGCGCGCGGCGAAATCCTACGTTCCCTGGACGAAGTGCGCCAAGGCCTGCAACGCCTGCACGGCCTTGCGCCTCAGCGGCTCTACGCCGTGCGCGCGCGGTTGTCGCTCTACGAAGGCTACTTGCTGCTGGTGCGCTATCAGCCCGAAGCCGGCCTGGCGCGTTTGCGTGCCGGTTTGAGCGAGGCCCGCGCCTGTCGGGATATCAGCGTGTTGATCGGGCACTGCGTGATCGCCAGCTTTGAAGGGCGGCGCGGTGATTTCCCCAAAGCCTTCGCCGAACTCGCCGAAGCCGAGCGCTTGATGCATATCTGGGACGTGCCGCCGATCTACTACCTGGCGATGATCACGCTGATCAAATGCGAATTGTGGCTGGCCCAAGGCCGTACCGACCTTGCCGACGCCTGGCTGACCCGCCTGGGGCAGACCTACAACGGCGAGCACGCCGCTGCCGCGCCTGAGTTTCATCCACATTTGCCGCAACACATCGGGCTGCAACAGGCGGCGTTGGATGCGATTCGTCATCAACCGGCGGCGGCCCTGCAACGCCTCGAAGAGCTGGCGCAGCAGGCGCACAACAGCGGGCGCCAGATGATTGCCTTGATGGCCCTGACCCAACAGGCGCATTTACTGCTGGAGTGTGGGCAGGAAGCCAAGGCGCGGCCGATCGTGGCCCAGGCGCTTGAGGCGGGCGCCGGTGGCGCGCTGCAACCGTTCCAGCGCCTGCTGGAAGGCTACCCGGACTGGATGCGCGAACAACTGCGCAAAGACCCGCACGGTTTGTTGAGCCAGAGCCTGTTGGCGCTGCTGCCGGTGGTGGCTGCTGTCGAGACCTCGCCCACTCACGAAACCCTCAGCACCCGCGAGTTGGCGGTGCTGCAACTGATCGCCCAAGGCTGCTCAAACCAGGAGATCAGCAATCAGTTGTTCATCTCCCTGCACACGGTGAAAACCCACGCCAGCCACATCAACAGCAAGCTGGGCGTGGAGCGCCGCACCCAGGCGGTGGCGCGGGCCAAGTCGATGGGCTTGCTGGTCTGATAGCCCTACGCTTGCAGGGACTTGTCGACCGTTTGGCTGATCAGCGCAGCGAAGCGTTTGACGTTGTTCTGGTGCGCAACCACCACGTCGTCGATGCTCGGGCCTGCGGGTGACTGCAAGGTGGTGCGGCAGCTCAGGGCAGGGCGATCACCGCCGCCGGTCGGCCTTAGCCGCCACCTCACGTCGAACAACGCGTACTGCCCGGGCACCGAGTCGAAGCGCTGCACTTCAACGCGCAACGACAGGGCTTGCCGGGCGTTGCTGTTGGCCAGTTGATCCACCAGCGCACTTTTGAGCTCATCCGCCAGGCTGGCGGCCCACCATTGGGTTTCAAGAATCGCCACGCCGCTGTCGCCTTGGCGAATCACGATCTGCGGCCGGTCGACCTGCGGCGGCACGCTGATGCTTTCGATACGGATACCCGCGGCTTCGGCGCGCGTGCTGTTGTTCCAGTGCGCCGGGGTCAGGGTGTGGAACGCAATCGGCTCACTGCTGCAGGCCGCCAGTAACAGCAAGGCGGTGACCCAGGTGATTTTCAACGGAAACGTCATGGCTGCTCCAATGCTCATTTGCGGGGTGGGCCTTGCAGGCCGGTCGGCGCGGCGTTGTCGGGGCGCCCGCGAATCAGCGATTCGGGGTGCCGGCCGAGGTAATCCGACAGCTCGCGCAAGGAGCGCGACATGCGGCCCAGTTCATCCAGGGTTTGGGTCAGTTGTTCACGTTGCGGCGAGTCTTCGGCCAGGGTTGAGTTGGCTGATTGCAAGGTTTTGCTCACGTCAGACAGCGTGTTCTGCACACTCGGCAGGGTCTTGGCATTGAACTGGGTCAGGCCCTTGCGCAGCTCGACCAGGTTACTGTCGAGGTTACCGGCAATGCGCTCGATGGGCAGTTGGTTGATCTTGTTGACGATGCCTTCGAGTTTTTCCTGCAGTTGCTCCAGGTTGCCAGGGATTGTCGGGATGTTGATCGGGCGCAGGCTCGGGTCAAACGCGACTTTCTCGGCTTTCGGGAAGAAATCCAGGGCGATGTACAACTGACCGGTCAGCAGGCTGCCGCTGCGAGCCTGGGCGCGCAGGCCATTTTCGATGAACGTGCCGATCAAGCGCACGCCGCCGGCCTCATCGTTGGGGTCATGGTTGGTGGCCTGGAGCAGCTTGGTATTGGCCTCCCCGAGCAATTGTGGATAAATCACGATGCCGACGTTGATCGGAAAGCTGCGTTTCTTAGCGTCGTAATCCAGGTTGATCGACACCACTTTGCCAAATTCAACGCCGAGGAACTCAACCGGCGCGCCGACTTTAAGGCCACGCAGTGCCTGATCAAAGCGCAAGACCATGTATTGCCCTTTGCCGTTGGGAGGGGCGAGGGCGCTTTGCTGGTCGTCGAATAGCTCATAGGCATGGTCTTCGTCGGCGGGTTTGTCATTGGGGCTGTAGGGCGGCGCTTGGAACGCGATGCCGCCGGCCAGCATCGACGACAAGGATTCGGTTTTCAGCGCGAAACCATTGGCGCCGACGCTCAGGTCAATGCCGCTGGCATTCCAGAACCGCGTGTTTTCGGTGACATACACATCGTTGGGCGCATGCACGAACACCTCGATATTCACCCCTTTGCCTTCGGCATCCAGCTCATAGGCCACGACCTGGCCCACGGGGATTTTGCGGTAATACACCGGCGAGCCGATATCCAGCGACCCCAGGCCTTGGGTGTGCAGGGTGAAGCGTTTGCCCGGCTCGCCGTAGGTGATGGGGGGCGGGTTTTCCAGGCCCTTGAACTGTTTGGCGCGGGTATCGGACTGGCCGATGTCGGCACCGATGTAGTCGCCGGACAGCAAGGTATCGATGCCGGACACGCCACCGGCGCCGATGCGCGGGCGCACCACCCAGAACTTCGAGTCTTCGCGGGTGAAGCTTTCCGCCTGCTTGGCCAGCTTGATGGTGGCGTTGACGCTTTTCTGGTCATCGCTCAAGGCAACGTCGGACACCTGGCCGATCACCACGTTGCGGTATTTGACCTCGGTTTTGTTGGCGACCAGGCCGCTGCCGGTCTTGAAGTTGAGGGTGATGGTCGGGCCTTGTTGCAGGACGTTGTGAACCACCAGCGAGATGCCCACCAGCACCGCGACAATCGGCACGATCCACACCAGCGAAACGCTGAAGCGCCGCGTCTTGATCGCGGGCGTGCCAGCAGATGTGCTTGTATGCGTGTCAGTGTTGTGTGGCGTCATCCAAGCGCTCCTCGTTGTGTGGGTTTTCCCAGATCAACCGGGGGTCGAAACTCATGGCCGCCAGCATCGTAAACACCACCACCAGGCCAAAAAACAAAATACCCAGGCGCGGCTCGATGGTGCCCAGCGCCTGGAACTGGACGAGTGCGGCCACCAGCGCAACCACGATCACATCGAGCATCGACCAGTAGCCGATGAGCTCGACAAACCGGAACAGCTTCGAGCGCTCCTTGCGCGCCCACAGGCTGTTGCGCTGCACGGTGATCAGCAGCAGGGCCAGCGACACGAACTTGATGCCCGGCACCGCAATACTGGCGATGAAAATGATCAGGGCAATGTCCCAGGCGCCATGCTGCCAGAACTCCAGCACGCCGCTCATGATAGTGCTGTCTGCGCCCGAGCCGAGCATCGTTGTTTTCATCACCGGCAATAAGTTCGCCGGCACATAAAACGCAAGGGCCGTGAGCAGGTAGGCCCAGGTGCGGGTCAGCGAGTGCTCTTTGCGCCAGTGCAGGGCCGCGCCGCAGCGGTCGCATTCGGTGGGCGCGGCGCTCATGTCGCAGGGCTGGCCGCAGGTGTGGCACAGGCACAGGTTGAGCTCGCGGGCGGTCGGCGGTGAGTTCATAAGGTGTCCCACAGGTCGCGCACATCCCGCCCGGCGATGCGGATCAGCAACAGGCTGAGGGCCGCTAACGCAAACAGGCCGGTGCCGGGTATCACGTCGAGCATGCCTGCCAGCTTGAACACCGCCACCATGGCGCCGAGCAGGCAGACTTCAAGCATGCTCCACGGCCTCAGCGCTTCCAGCCAGCGCATGCACAGCTTGAACGCCGGTGAGCGCCTGCCGGACAGGGCGAAACTCAAGACCCAGATCAGCAACAGCAGCTGGAACACCGGCGCGATGACGATGGAAATTGCTGCCACCAACGCAATAAAAGTGATCGGCCCCAGGCTCAACGCAACCACTGAATCCCAAAGGGTCGCGCTGTTTTTCAAACCTTGCAGGCTGATGCTCATCACTGGGTAGAAGTTAGCAAACGTCCACAGGACGGCGGCGGTGACGCTCAGGGCGAGGCGCTGTTGCACCGACAGGCCGTTGTAGCGCTGCAATACGCCTTCGCAGCGTGTGCACAGGGCTTTTTGATGCTTGGCGAGCGTAACTTTTTCGTACACGCAGTCGCAGTGTTCGCAGATGACCCGTTGATTCGCCATATGTCTTGCTCCAAACGCGATGCGCTGCGGTCTTGGACAGTGCTACTGATTCAATGGCGCTTGAACAGCTTAGCAGTTGAGATGCCGCAGGTTTGATCCCTTCCGGAGCGGGGCGGGGGTAAGGTCAACCATACTGCGCCTGGAATGTGCCATAGCGCTTGCAGAAACGCCCATGAATATCGAAAAAAGGCGCGCTGATCCGTGAAACCTTTCCCGTCGGGCCTTTGCAGTGCAACTGCACGATCATCGGTGACCCGGTTACCAAAAAAAGCCATTGTGGTTGACCCGGGCGGTCATCATGAGCTGATCCTGGCGCGCCTTAATGCGTTGGGGTTGAAGGTGGTGAGTATTATCCATACTCACGCGCACCTTGAGCACCTCCTGGCGTCGGGGCAGTTGAAACAGAGGGCGGGCGCCCGGTGACCACTCGGCGATAGCGTCAGCAGTCCGGGCAGGGCATGTAGTGATCGAACCAGTCGACGATGCGCCGTGCGGCATCGGCGGCGTTGCTCGGATTGCGCAGCCGATGCCCTTCGTCGGCGTACTTTACCGGATGTACTGAGCTTCGAATCGGGCTCTTTTCCAAAAGTGACCCGCCGTAAGGGCTCAGCCCATATCCGCCATCACGTAAATACACCCCGCTTGCGAAAACACAGCCCGCGTTCAGCCTACGTCTGCTACGTTTTCCAAAGCAGCAAACGTGGCCGGCCTTTTGTCACAGCTCTGGAAACCGCCACGGAATTTTTACCGTTTGTCGCGTTCAAAACTCGGCACAGGCCCATTGCCAATGTCCTTTGCACCACAGAATGAAAAAGTAGGAGCTCCCTTCATGTTTACTCCGCGTCGTCTTCTTGTTGTTGCTACCGCTGTAGCCCTGTTGTCCGGCTGCGCCTCACCCAATCCTTATGACGGCAGCCAGGGGCAGGCTAATAACGGTTCGCAAGGCGGTATCAGCAAAACCGCCAAGTACGGCGGCCTGGGTGCCCTCGCCGGTGCATTAGCCGGTGCAGCCATCGACCATAACAACCGCGGCAAGGGCGCGCTGATAGGGGGTGCCCTCGCCGGCCTCGGTGCTGCCGGCTACGGCTACTACGCTGACCAGCAGGAAAAGAAACTGCGTGAAAGCATGGCCAACACTGGGGTTGAAGTGCAGCGCCAAGGTGACCAGATCAAGCTGATCATGCCGGGCAACATCACGTTTGCTACCAACTCGGCGGATATTGCCGGCAGTTTCTACACCCCGCTGAACAACCTGGCCAACTCGCTCAAGCAGTTCAACCAGAACACTATCCAGATCGTCGGCTACACCGACAGCACTGGCAGCCGCCAGCTGAATATGGACCTGTCCCAGCGCCGTGCGCAGAGCGTGGCCAACTACCTGACGTCCCAAGGCGTTAGCCCGACCAACCTGAGCGCACGCGGTGCCGGCCCGGATAACCCGATTGCCAGCAACGCCGACGTGAATGGCCGCGCCCAGAACCGTCGCGTCGAGGTTAACCTCGGCCCGATCCCAGGCCAGCAGTACGGCCAGCCTGGCCAGCAGCAACAGCAGGCGCCTGCGCAGAACAACCAGTTCCAAGGCAACCCGTACCAGCAGTACCAATAAACGCAGGCCACTAAAAAGGGCGCCGTGCAGTCAATGCACGGCGCCCTTTTTTGTGGCTGTCGTTTACATCAATCGATGTATTCGAACACTTTCACGATCTTCTGCACGCCTGACACGCCCTGTACCAAGTTGGACGCCCGAGTGGCTTCCGCCTGGGTCAGCAGGCCCATCATGTAGACGATGCCGTTGTCGGTGACGATCTTGATGCGCGAGCCCGGAATGGCGTTGTCGGTGAGCATCTGTGCCTTGATCTTGGTGGTCAGCAAGGCATCGTTGCTGATCGCCAGCAGCGTGATCGGGTCCATGACTTGCAGTTCGTTGTGGACCTTCTTCACCCGTTGCACGGTCGATGCTGCTTGTTCAGCCTGGGCCTTGAGGTCGGCACGCGGGGTTTGGCCAGCGAGCAGCACCACGCCGTTGAAGCTGGTCACGACGATGCGCGATGCGCCGTTGCCCAGGTCTGTAGCAGCCTTGGCGACGTTGACTTCTACCTTGGTTTCGATCAGCGAGTCATCAATCTTGCTGCCGAAAGTGCGTGTGCCCCGGTCATCCTGAATGGGTGTGTCGCGTGTCGCGGTGATTGCCGTGCTGCAGCCGCTAATGGCGAGGCACAGCGTAATGGCCAAAAGGCTGAGGCGGTTAACGGTCATTCTTCACTCCCGAACAGTTGGCTGTCGATCAGATCGCACAGGCAGTGGATCGCCAGCAGGTGGACTTCCTGAATGCGTGCGGTGACATTGGCCGGGACGCGAATCTCCACGTCTTCCGGCAACAGCAGCGAGGCCATGCCGCCGCCATCGCGTCCGGTCAATGCTACGACAATCATTTCGCGATCATGTGCGGCCTGGATCGCTTGAATAATATTGGCCGAGTTGCCGCTGGTGGAAATCGCCAGCAACACGTCACCCGGTTGGCCCAGGGCGCGGATCTGCTTGGAGAAAATTTCGTTGTAGCTGTAGTCGTTGGCGATCGAGGTAATCGTCGACGTGTCGGTGGTCAAGGCGATGGCCGGCAGGCTCGGGCGCTCGCGCTCGAAGCGGTTGAGCAGCTCGGAGGAGAAATGCTGGGCATCACCGGCCGAACCGCCGTTGCCGCACGAAAGCATTTTGCCCTCGTTGAGCAAGGCATTGACCATGACCTGACTGGCTTGCTCGATGTGCGGTGCAAGTACGTCCATCGCCTGTTGCTTGGTGTCGATGCTGGCCTGGAAAAGCTGGCGAATTCGGGATTGCATGTCCATCTGTGTGACCTTAAGTAGCGCGGCTGTTTGGCACAGGTGTGTGCAGCCCGCAAAGCAAAGAGCAAAAGTGTGTGGTGAAAATGTCCGGTGAATCAGCTGTCGAAGGCATCTTTCAGCCAGTTCAGATCAGCGTGGCCAGACGGTGTGCTTTCTATGGCAACCACATCGAAACGGCAGGGGGAGTCAGCCCAGCGATGCTCTTTTTGCAGGAAAAACTGCGCGGCGAGTATCAGCTTCTGACGCTTGCGCCCGTCGATACTGGCGAGCGCGCCACCCCATTGTGCGTGTTTTCTGTAGCGGACTTCGACGAATACTACTGTATCGCCGTCAAGCATGACCAGATCAAGCTCACCGCGTTTACACAACCAGTTCTGCGCCAGGAGGCGCAGGCCCTGTTGTTGCAGATACTGGAGAGCTTGAAGTTCGGCATCCTTGCCGCTTTGTGCACTGGACCGCTCGGGCATCAGCGCGGGGTGTCCGGCAGGCGTTGAATGTCGCCGCCGACGAACTTCGCCCACGGCATCTGGCGGTCAACGCGCTGGTAGGCGCCGATGCCCAGGCTGCCTGAGAGGCCGTCAACGCGCGTATCCGGCAGCGCCTTGAGTTGGCCCAGGCGAGGTGCCAGGCGGTAGGCGTCAGCGCCCATCGCGTACAAACGGCCGAGGCTGCCATTGGCCTGTGGCCATTGCGCGGCAACCTGGTTGCGCAGCGGGTCAGTGGTGTTGAGCAACCAAGGGGTTTCACAGAACATGACGTTGGTCATGTCCAGGTACTGGTTCTTGTCGCCGCTGGCACTGAACACGTGGGACGTCGCATACACAGGCACGTCACCGGCGTATTGGAAGTTCAGGGTCGGCTTGATCTGCTGGGCCAGTTGCGGCGTCACAGCCAGGAAGATGAACTCGATGTCCTGGCGGCGCGATGGTTGGGCCGCTACGTCGGTGCCAACAGTGTTTTGCAGGCTCTTGGCGCGGCCTTCGCTTTTACGCAGTTGGAACAGCTCGGCAATCTGCTGGGCGAGGGCCACTGGCTGGTCGACGTACTCGACGCCGACGACGGTGCCGCCATTGGCTTCCCAGTCCTGGCGGAAGGCCTTGTAGACACGCTCGCCCCATTCGCCTTTGGGCACCATGGCGGCGGCGCGGTGAAGGCCGTCGGCGCGGGCGCGACGCGAGACTTCACGGGCTTCGTCTTCAGCGGCCAGGCCGAACTGGAACAGTTGCGGCGGGTTTTCATTCAGTTCGCTGTAATTCAGCCCCAGGGTTGTGATCGGCAATTGCCCACGCGAGGCGAGTTGTCTGACCAGCGGTTTTTCCAGCGGGCCGACCACCAGTTGCACGCCAGCGGCCTGGGCCTTGGCATAGAAGTCGTCAATGGAGGACATGCGCGAGCTGTCATAGAACTCGATGACCGGCGGCTTCTGCCCGGCTTGTTCGGCCTGGTAGTGAGCGGCCATGAAGCCCTCGCGCAGCGCCTTGGCGACACCTGCCAGCGGACCTTCTTGCGGCAGCAGCAAAGCGATCTTGTTCAGCGGTTGGCTGGCCAGTTCCTTGAGCTTGGTCAGCGGGGTTGGCAGATTGACGGCCGCTGGATGCCCTGGGTTCTGCGCGCGCCAGGTATCGATGGCGGCTTGTTGTTGCTCCAGGGTTCCGGCGCCCTTGACCGCCTTGGCCAAGCTGATCCAGCCGTCGAGCGTCGGGTTGCCACTGGCTTGCAGTTGTTCAGCCGGCAGCGCCGCAATCAGCGACCAGATGGCGTCGTGGTTGCTGGCCGCGGCGTCGCCCGTCAGCAGCGGGGCCATGGCGACACGCTCACGCGCGGCAGCCAGGGTCTGGCCATCGGCTTCATAGGCGCGGGCATGCACGGTGCCCGTACGGATCTGCTGGTCGGTCGGCAGCTCCTTCAGGCTTTGCAGGCTGGGATGGTTCAGCGCCGTCAACGCAGCCTTGGGCTGGTTGCGAGTCATCGCCAGTTCGGCAGCCAGCGTACTGGCAAATACTTGCGCGGCAGGCTTCAGTACATCCAGGGGCACTTGCGCAAGAATCTGCGACGAACGGCCTGGGTTGTTCTGGTGGTAGGCCAGGTCTGCCGCACTCAGACGCAGCATCGCGGCCTTTTCTGGCGTATTGGCGGAGGTCGCCTGTTCGAGCAGTTGCTCGATACTGGCATCCGGGGTCCGGGGGAGTTCGCCAAGGCTGGACGAGGGCGAGCTGGCGCAAGCGGCCAATAAGGCAGCGAGGCAGAGGGCGGAGAGCAGCCGCAGGCAAGCGATCATGTAAGTGTTCCTGATACCGATCAAGTTAGCGTGGAATTGTACCCAAGCACTGGCCCAGGCGCGATGTTACTGGCGTGAAACCGTCAATTTAGGTCGTACAAATGTTGCCAGCAGGTATAGACGGCCGACCTCGGGGGCATAGTATCGAGGCGCCTACGCGCTACAATGCGACTTTTCCCAACCATCGAGGTGTGCGTTTTGACTGCTCCAGGTCCTTTGAATTCCACTGCAGGCTCGCTTTTTGTCGTGGCGACGCCCATTGGCAACCTGGACGATATCAGTGCTCGGGCGCTGAAAGTGTTGCGCGAGGTAAAACTGATCGCGGCGGAAGATACGCGACACTCCCAGCGTTTGATGCAGCACTTTGGTATCAGCACGCCACTTGCCGCCTGCCACGAGCATAACGAGCGCGAAGAGGGCAGCCGTTTTATCACGCGCTTGCTGGCCGGTGACGATGTGGCGCTGATCTCCGATGCCGGTACTCCGCTGATTTCCGATCCTGGCTACCACTTGGTCCGACAGGCGCGTGCTGCTGGTATCAATGTAGTGCCTGTTCCGGGGGCGTGCGCGCTGATTGCTGCATTATCAGCAGCCGGTTTGCCGTCGGATCGCTTTATCTTCGAGGGTTTTCTGCCGGCCAAGACCGTTGGGCGCCGCGCGCGTCTGCAGGCCTTGAAGGAAGAGCCGCGCACGCTGATCTTCTATGAAGCCCCGCACCGCATCCTTGAATGCCTGCAAGACATGGAACTGGTCTTCGGCGGCGAGCGCCTTGCGCTGTTGGCGCGTGAGCTGACTAAAACCTTCGAAACCCTCAAAGGCCTGCCGCTGGAGGAGCTACGTGCCTTCGTCGAGGGCGACAGCAACCAGCAGCGCGGCGAGTGCGTGGTGCTGGTGGCCGGCTGGACGGCTCCGGAAGACGAAGATGCGGTGGGCAGCGAGGCCATGCGTATTCTCGATTTGCTGCTCAAGGAAATGCCGCTCAAGCGGGCTGCAGCCTTGGCGGCCGAAATTACCGGCGTACGCAAGAATGTGTTGTATCAAGCCGCGCTGGATAAACAGAAGGCCGAATAGTTCCGGGGGCAAAGCGGTATTCCGTCTGAACGTGATGGCATTGGCGCACTTTTAATACTTGTCCTCAGCCCGCCGTGCCGTTAACCTTCGCGGCGGAGAGTCGATTGGACAGTCGCTGCCCTCTATGAAAATTAGGGGGGGGAGGAAAGTCCGGGCTCCATAGGGCGAAGTGCCAGGTAATGCCTGGGAGGCGTGAGCCTACGGAAAGTGCCACAGAAAATAACCGCCTAAGCACTTCGGTGCCGGTAAGGGTGAAAAGGTGCGGTAAGAGCGCACCGCACGACTGGCAACAGTTCGTGGCTAGGTAAACCCCACTTGGAGCAAGACCAAATAGGGTCCCAAGGCGTGGCCCGCGCTGGGACCGGGTAGGTTGCTAAAGATGTCCAGTGATGGCCATCGTAGACGAATGACTGTTCAAGACAGAACCCGGCTTACAGATCGACTCTCCACCTTTTTTCCTTTTGTCCGAATCTCGGGCAGAAACCCGGTAGTAACGCAAGAATCCCTCCCTGCCAAATCATTGGCAGATGCGTCTTCGTAATACCAAAAAAATCTTACTCTTAATAAATTACTTTAACTTCAAGCCGTAGCTCTATGAGCTATTTGCGATTGTTGAGTCAAAAACATCGCAGAACTCGCGTTTCTCCTCCTTTTGCGTTCCTAAATCTCCGTTCTGTAAGGCTTTTCCTTGAATCCGTGCCTTGACGGTGTGGTGGGCGCATTCCTATAGTGTGCGCAAGTGGCGGAAAGTGGCACAAAGTGGGTTTTTTGAACGTAAAACGCTAAAATTTGGAGAAACGCATCTGTGTTTCGCGGAGCTAACGCTATCAGTCTCGATGCAAAAGGCCGTCTCGCTATGCCGAGCCGGTATCGCGACGAGCTGATTTCGCGAAGTTCCGGGCAGTTGATCATCACGATCGATGCCGTTGGCCCTTGTTTATGTGTTTACCCGCTCGATGAGTGGGAGTTGATCGAAACCAAATTGCGCGCTCTGCCTTCATTGCGTGAAGAAAACCGCCGCCTGCAGCGTTTGCTGATTGGTAATGCCGTCGACCTCGAACTCGATGGCAGTGGGCGCTTCCTGGTGCCCCCGCGTCTGCGCGAGTACGCCAAGCTGGATAAGCGCGCAATGCTGGTCGGCCAACTGAACAAGTTCCAATTGTGGGACGAAGATGCCTGGGATGCTGTTTCTGCAGCTGACCTGGCTGCTATTCAACAACCGGGCGCTATGCCTGATGAACTGCGTGATTTGATCCTGTGACTATTGATAGCGGCTTTAACCACATCACCGTACTGCTTGACGAAGCCGTTGAGGCTCTCGCCGTACGCGCGGATGGCTGCTATTTGGATGGCACCTTCGGCAGGGGCGGGCACAGTCGGTTGATCCTCAGTCAGCTCGGGCCCGACGGTAAACTCCTCGGGTTTGACAAAGACCCCCAAGCGATTGCCACCGGGCAAGCGCTAGCGGCCGAAGACGGCCGCTTTGTCGTTGTGCAGCGCAGCTTTGCCGAGCTGGGTGCCGAAGTCGCCGAGCGCGGTATGGCAGGCAAGGTGGCCGGGGTTTTGCTCGACTTGGGCGTGTCTTCGCCGCAGCTCGATGACCCGGAGCGCGGCTTCAGTTTCATGAACGACGGCCCGCTCGACATGCGCATGGACCCTACCCGTGGGGTCAGTGCGGCGGAGTTCATCGCCACCGCGCCCCATGAAGAAATTACCCGTGTATTCAAGGAATACGGCGAAGAACGCTTCGCCGGTCGCATGGCCCGTGCCGTGGTCGAGCGTCGCGAAATCCAGCCGTTCGAACGCACCGCCGACTTGGCCGAAGTGCTGAAAGTCGCCAACCCTGCCTGGGAAAAGGGCAAGAACCCGGCGACCCGCGCGTTCCAAGGCCTGCGCATTCACGTCAACAACGAATTGGGCGATCTGGAAGCCGGCCTCGAAGCCGCACTGGAAGCCTTGGAAGTGGGCGGTCGCCTGGTTGTGATCAGCTTCCACTCCCTGGAAGACCGCATCGTCAAGTTGTTCATGCGTCGTCTGGTCAAGGGCGAATCCGATAACCTGCCGCGTAACCTGCCGGTACGTTTCGAAGCCTTTGTGCCGAAAATCAAAATCCATGGCAAAGCGCAGTTCGCTTCCGAAGCGGAACTCAAGGCCAACCCACGTTCCCGTAGCGCCGTTATGCGCGTCGCGGAGAAGCTGCGGTGAGCAAGCTTTTCGCCAAGCCCCTCCCGGGCGGCAGCTTCTTTATGTTGCTGCTGTTTGTCGGCGTGCTGGTGTCCGCGATTGCGGTGTCCTACAGCGCCCACTACAACCGCCAATTGCTCAATACCCTGTACGGGGAATTGAGCGTGCGTGATAAAGCGCAGGCGGAGTGGGGCCGGCTGATCCTCGAGCAAAGCACCTGGACCGCGCACAGCCGCATCGAAGTGCTGGCCACCGAGCAGCTGAAAATGCACATTCCGGGCGCGGCCGAAGTTCGCATGGTGGCGCCATGATGAAACTTGAGGGCGCACTCTACCCATGGCGCTTCCGTCTCATGCTGGGCTTGCTGGCATTGATGGTGGGCGCGATTGCCTGGCGGATCATCGACCTGCAGGTGATCGACCGTGACTTCCTGATCGGCGAGGGCAATGCCCGTAGCATGCGGCATATCCCGATCCCTGCGCACCGCGGCCTCATCACCGACCGTAACGGTGAGCCTCTGGCCGTGAGTACGCCGGTGACCACCCTGTGGGCCAACGCCAAAGAACTGCAGGTGGCCAAGGACAAGTGGCCGGCGCTCGCCGCCGCCCTGGGCCAGGACCCAAAAGCCTTGTCTGAACGCCTGGAAGCCCAGGCCAATAAAGAATTCATCTACCTGGTTCGCGGGCTCACCCCTGAACAAGGTCAGCAAGTGCTCGACCTTAAAGTCCCCGGTGTTTATGGCATCGAGGAATTTCGTCGTTTCTACCCGGCCGGTGAAACCACCGCCCATATGGTTGGCTTTACCGACATCGATGACCACGGCCGTGAAGGGGTGGAGCTCGCCTACGATGAATGGCTGGCCGGAGTGCCCGGCAAGCGGCAGGTCATCAAGGATCGGCGCGGCAGACTGATCAAGGATGTCCAAGTCACCAAAAACGCCAAGGCCGGTAAGCCCTTGGCGTTGTCGATTGACCTGCGCCTGCAATACCTGGCCAACCGCGAGCTGCGTAACGCAATCATCGAGAACGGCGCCAAGGCCGGCAGCCTGGTGATCATGGACGTGAAGACCGGCGAGATCCTCGCCATGGTCAACCAGCCGACCTACAACCCGAACAACCGTCGCAACCTGCAACCGGCGATGATGCGCAACCGCGCGATGATCGACGTGTTCGAACCCGGTTCGACCATGAAAGCCATCTCCATGAGTGCCGCCCTGGAGACCGGGCGCTGGAAGCCGAGCGACAAAGTCGAGGTATACCCGGGCACCCTGCAACTGGGTAAATACACCATTCGTGACGTGTCCCGCACCGAAGGTCCGGTGCTGGATTTGACAGGTATCCTGATCAACTCCAGTAACGTGGGCATGAGTAAAGTTGCCTTTGATATCGGCGGCGAAACCATTTACCACTTGGCGCAAAAAATCGGCTTGGGCCAGCCTACCGGCCTGGATTTTCCCGGCGAGCGCGTGGGCAACCTGCCGAACTACCGCGAGTGGAAAAAAGCTGAGACCGCCACGCTTTCCTATGGCTACGGCCTATCGGTAACCGCGATCCAGCTGGCCCATGCTTTCTCTGTATTGGCCAATAATGGCCGCATGGTTCCACTGAGCCTTATTCACGTCGACGAAGCGCCGAAAGCCACCCAGGTGATTCCGGAAAACGTCGCCAAGACCATCCAAGGCATGCTGCAACAAGTGATCGAAGCGCCGCGCGGTGTATTCCGTGCCCAGGTGCCGGCCTATCACGTGGCAGGCAAGTCGGGTACCGCGCGTAAAACGTCGGTGGGCACCAAGGGCTACGCCGAAAACTCGTACCGCTCGCTGTTCGCCGGCTTCGGCCCGATGAGCGACCCGCGCTACGCCATCGTTGTCGTGATTGATGAACCGAGCAAGGCCGGTTACTTCGGTGGCCTGGTGTCGGCGCCGGTGTTCAGCAAAGTGATGTCCGGGACGTTGCGCCTGATGAACATCACGCCGGACAACCTGCCGCCCACCCAACAAGCGAACGCCGGACCACCGGCCGCCGCTGCCAAAGCCAATGGAGGGCGCGGCTGATGTCTCTTAGCTTGAACAAGATTTTTGCCCACGCCGGACGCGATCTGCTAATTCGCGAGTTGAGCCTGGACAGCCGTAATGTGCGCGCCGGTGACCTGTTCCTGGCCGTGCCTGGCGGCAAGTTCGACGGCCGTGCGCACATCGCCGATGCCCTGCAACGCGGCGCTGCCGCCGTGGCGTACGAAGTGGAAGGCGCCACCGTGCTGCCGATCACTGACGTGCCTTTGATTCCAGTCAAGGGCCTGGCTGCGCAGCTGTCGGATATCGCCGGGCGCTTCTATGGTGACCCGAGCCGTCAACTGAACCTGATCGGCGTGACCGGCACCAACGGCAAGACCAGCGTGACCCAGCTTGTCGCGCAAGCCCTTGACCTGCTGGGCCAGCATTGCGGCATTGTCGGCACCTTGGGCACCGGCTTTTATGGCGCGCTGCAAAGCGGCCTGCACACCACGCCGAACCCGATTGCCGTGCAAGCCACCTTGGCCGACCTGAAAAAGGCCGGCGCCAAGGCGGTTGCTATGGAAGTGTCCTCCCATGGCCTGGACCAGGGCCGCGTGACGGCACTGGCCTTTGACGTGGCGGTGATGACCAACCTGTCCCGCGATCACCTCGACTACCACGGCACCATGGAGGCCTACGCCGCCGCCAAGGCCAAGCTGTTTGCCTGGAATGATCTGAGGTGCCGGGTGGTTAACCTGGATGACGCATTCGGTCGCCAGTTGGCTGCGCAAGACAGCGAAGCGCGCCTGATCAGCTACAGCCTGGAAGATTCCAGCGCGTACCTGTACTGCCGCGATGCCCAATTTAATGACGAAGGCGTGCTCGCCACGTTGGTCACGCCTCAGGGCGAACACCACTTGCGCAGCACCTTGCTGGGGCGTTTCAACCTGAGCAACGTGCTGGCCGCCATTGGCGCACTGCTTGGCCTGGATTACGCGCTGGATGAAATCCTGCGTGTGCTGCCCAAGCTGGAAGGCCCGGTCGGTCGCATGCAGCGTTTGGGTGGCGGCTCGCAGCCGCTGGTAGTGGTCGATTACGCCCACACCCCGGACGCCCTGGAAAAAGTTCTCGAAGCCCTGCGCCCACACGCCAAGGGCAAGCTGCTGTGCCTGTTCGGCTGCGGCGGTGATCGTGATCGCGGCAAGCGTCCGTTGATGGCCGAGATCGTCGAGCGCCTGGCCGATGGCGTACTCGTCACCGACGACAACCCACGCAGCGAAGCGCCGAGCCAGATTTTCGACGATATCCGCGTTGGCTTCAAAGATGCGTCGAAGGCTACTTTCGTCGCCGGCCGTGGCGCTGCCATTGCCCAACTGATCGCCAGCGCCAGTGCTGACGACGTGGTGGTGCTGGCCGGTAAAGGTCACGAGGACTATCAGGAAATCAACGGCGAACGCCATGCCTTCTCCGATCTGGTCGAGGCCGATCACGCCCTGACCGCCTGGGAGGTCGCCCATGCTTAAAGCGATGACGTTCAGCGAACTGACCCAGGCCTTGTCGGCCCGCGTAGTGTCGAGCGACTGCAGTTTCGACGGCGTCAGTATCGACAGCCGCAACATCAAGCCTGGGCAACTGTTTGTAGCCTTGGCGGGCCCGCGTTTTGATGGTCACGACTACCTGAACGACGTCGCCGCCAAAGGTGCCGTGGGTGCCTTGGTGCAGCGCGAAGTGGCGGACTCCACCTTGGCGCAATTGCTGGTCGCTGACACACGCCTGGCCCTCGGCCAGCTGGGTGCACTGAACCGCGCCGCCTTTAATAAGCCGGTTGCAGCCATCACCGGCTCCAGCGGCAAAACCACGGTTAAGGAATTGCTCGCCGGTGTCCTGCGCACGCGCGGGCCGGTGCTTGCCACCCGTGGCAACCTGAACAATGATTTCGGCGCCCCGCTGACCCTGCTCGAACTAGCCCCGGAACACACGGCGGCGGTGATCGAACTGGGTGCTTCGCGCGTCGGCGAAATCGCCTACACCGTGGCGCTGACCAAGCCCCACGTTGCGATTATCAACAACGCCGGCACCGCCCACGTGGGTGAGTTCGGTGGCCCGGAGAAAATCGTTGAAGCCAAGGGCGAAATCCTTGAAGGCCTCGATGCGTCCGGCACAGCTGTATTGAACCTCGACGACAAAGCCTTCGAGACCTGGCGTATACGCGCCGCCGGTCGCAAGGTACTGACGTTTGCCGTGTTGAACGCGGCAGCTGACTTCCACGCTTCCAACATCATCGTCGACGCCCGTGGCTGCCCGTCCTTCACCTTGCACACCCCGCAAGGTAGCGAGCACGTGCAACTAAATCTGCTGGGCAACCACAACGTCGCCAATGCCTTGGCCGCTGCCGCTGCCGCGCATGCCTTGGGTGTGTCGCTGTTTGGTATCGCCACCGGTCTAGGCGCGGTGCAGCCGGTCAAAGGCCGCACGGTTGCGCAACTGGCGACCAACGGCATGCGCGTGATTGACGACACCTACAACGCCAACCAGTCCTCGGTTTGCGCGGCCATCGATCTGCTCAAAAGCTTCGACGGGCGCAAGGTGCTGGTGCTGGGCGATATCGCCGAACTGGGCGACTGGGCCGAACAATCCCATCGTGAAGTCGGCGCTTACGCTAGCGGCAAAGTCGACGCGTTCTACGCCGTCGGCCCGAACATGGCTTACGCCGTTGACGCCTTCGGTCTTGGTGCACGGCATTTCGCAACCCAGGCCGAGCTGATCCAGGCACTGGCTGCGACTGAACAACACAAAAACACAACCATTTTGATCAAGGGATCGCGCAGCGCGGTGATGGAAAACGTCGTCGCGGCCTTGTGTGGCTCAAGTACGGAGAGACATTAATGCTGCTGCTGCTGGCTGAGTATCTGCAACAGTTCCACAAAGGCTTCGCGGTCTTTCAGTACCTGACCCTGCGCGGGATCCTGGGTGTGCTGACTGCGCTGTCTTTGTCGCTGTTCTTGGGGCCGTGGATGATCCGCACCCTGCAGAGCCTGCAAATTGGTCAATCGGTTCGCAATGACGGCCCGCAGTCGCACCTGTCAAAATCCGGCACCCCGACCATGGGCGGCGCGCTGATCCTGTCGTCCATCGGCATCAGCACCTTGCTCTGGGCTGACCTGCATAACCGCTACGTCTGGACGGTGCTGCTGGTGACCCTGTTGTTCGGCGCCATCGGCTGGGTCGATGACTACCGCAAAGTGATCGAGAAAAACTCCAAGGGGCTGCCAAGCCGCTGGAAGTATTTCTGGCAGTCGGTGTTCGGCCTCGGCGCTGCGATCTTCCTTTACACGACAGCGCCAAGCGCGGTCGAGACCACCTTGATCATCCCGATGCTCAAGGACGCCAGCATCCCATTGGGCATCGGCTTCGTGGTGCTGACCTACTTCGTGATCGTCGGCTCCAGTAACGCGGTGAACCTGACCGACGGCCTCGACGGCCTGGCGATCATGCCGACGGTGATGGTTGGCGGTGCGCTGGGCATCTTCTGCTACCTGTCGGGTAACGTGAAATTCGCTGAATACCTGCTGATTCCGTATGTACCGGGCGCAGGTGAGCTGATTGTGTTCTGCGGCGCGCTGATCGGTGCCGGCCTGGGCTTCCTATGGTTCAACACCTACCCGGCACAAGTCTTTATGGGCGACGTCGGCGCACTGGCGCTGGGCGCGGCCTTGGGCACCATCGCGGTGATCGTTCGCCAGGAAATCGTGCTGTTCATCATGGGCGGTGTGTTCGTGATGGAAACCCTGTCGGTGGTCATCCAGGTGGCTTCCTTCAAATTGACCGGGCGCCGCGTATTTCGCATGGCGCCGATTCACCACCACTTTGAACTCAAGGGCTGGCCCGAGCCACGCGTGATCGTCCGCTTCTGGATCATCACCGTGATTCTGGTACTGGTCGGCCTTGCCACCCTGAAACTGAGGTAGAAACGAGTGTCCCTGATCGCTTCAGACCACTTCCGCATCGTTGTCGGCCTCGGCAAGAGCGGCATGTCCCTGGTTCGCTTCCTGGCGAACCGGGGCACGTCGTTTGCCGTGGCTGATACGCGGGAAAATCCACCGGAGCTGGTCACGCTGCGCCGTGACTACCCGCACGTGGAAGTGCGTTGTGGCGAGTTGGATGTCGAGTTTCTGTGCCGCGCTGATGAGCTCTACGTGAGCCCGGGCCTGGCCTTGGCGACACCGGCCCTGCAAGCGGCTGCGGCGCGTGGCGTGAAGCTGTCCGGCGACATCGATCTGTTCGCACGTAACGCGAAGGCGCCAATCGTGGCGATCAGTGGCTCCAACGCGAAAAGCACCGTGACCACGCTGGTCGGTGAGATGGCCGTTGCCGCCGGTAAGCGCGTGGCCGTGGGCGGTAACCTCGGCACACCGGCGCTGGACCTGCTCAGCGATGACGTCGAGCTGTACGTGATGGAACTGTCGAGCTTCCAGCTCGAAACCACCCACGACCTGGGCGCCGAAGTCGCCACCGTGTTGAACGTCAGCGAAGACCACATGGACCGTTACAGCGGCCTGCCGGCGTACCACTTGGCCAAGCACCGGATCTTCCGGGGTGCCAAGCAAGTGGTGGTCAACCGCCAGGATGCCTTGAGCCGTCCGCTGATGGGCGAGGGCTTGCCATGCTGGACCTTCGGCCTGGGTAAACCTGATTTTAAAGCCTTCGGCATTCGCGAAGAGAACGGCGAGAAATACCTGGCCTTCGAATTCCAGAACCTGATGCCGGTGCGCGAACTGAAAATCCGTGGTGCGCATAACCAGTCCAATGCCCTGGCGGCCTTGGCGCTGGGCCATGCTGTAGGCCTGCCCTTCGATGCGATGCTTTCCAGCCTGCGCACTTTCGCCGGCCTTGAGCACCGCTGCCAGTGGGTCCGCGACCTCAATGGCGTCGGCTATTACAACGATTCCAAGGCCACCAACGTCGGTGCTGCATTGGCTGCTATTGAAGGCCTTGGCGCCGACATCGAAGGCAAGCTGGTGCTGATCGCCGGCGGCGACGGCAAAGGCGCTGACTTCAAGGACCTCAAAAGCCCGGTGGCTGCGCATTGCCGCGCCGTGGTGCTGATGGGCCGTGACAGCGACTTGATCGCCGCCGCTCTCGGTGACGGCGTGCCGCAAGTGCGCGCCACGTCCCTGGACGACGCCATTGCCCAATGCCAAGCCCTGGCCCAGCCGGGTGACGCAGTGCTGCTGTCACCGGCGTGCGCCAGTTTCGACATGTTCAAGAACTACGAAGAGCGCGGCCAACTGTTCGCCCGCGGCGTGGAGGCCTTGGCATGAATTTGCGAGATATCATCAAGCCGTACCCGTCGCCGATCATCACTGGCCGTGGCGTCGACCTCGACTTTCCGATGCTCGCCGGTTGCCTCGCGCTGCTGGGCCTGGGCCTGGTGATGATCACGTCGGCTTCTTCCGAAGTGGCCGCCGTGCAGTCGGGCAACACGCTGTACATGATGATCCGTCACTTGGTGTACCTGGTGATCGGCCTCGGCGCGTGCTTCGTTACCATGATGATCCCCATCGCCACCTGGCAGCGCCTGGGTTGGCTGATGCTGATCGGTGCGTTCGGCCTGCTGATCATGGTGATCCTCCCCGGCATCGGTCGTGAGGTGAACGGTTCGATGCGCTGGATCGGCTTCGGTGCGTTCAACGTGCAGCCGTCGGAAATCGCCAAGGTGTTCGTGGTGATCTACCTCGCCGGCTACCTCGTACGTCGCCAGAAAGAAGTGCGCGAAAGCTGGATGGGCTTCTTTAAGCCATTCATCGTGTTGCTGCCGATGGCCGGCCTGTTGCTGATGGAGCCCGACTTCGGTGCCACCGTGGTGATGATGGGCGCGGCGGCGGCGATGCTGTTTCTCGGCGGCGTGGGCTTGTTCCGGTTCGCCTTGATGGTGGTGCTGGCGGTGGTTGCCGTTTACCTGCTGGTCGAGGCACAACCGTATCGGATGGCGCGCCTGATTACCTTTACCGACCCTTGGTCCGATCAGTTCGGTTCCGGCTACCAGTTGACCCAGGCGCTGATCGCCTTTGGTCGCGGTGGGTGGCTGGGCGTCGGCTTGGGGAACAGCGTGCAGAAGCAGTTCTACCTGCCGGAAGCGCACACCGACTTCGTGTTCTCCGTGCTTGCCGAAGAGCTCGGCGCCGTGGGCTCGCTGTGCACCGTTGCGCTGTTCGTATTCGTCTGCGTACGCGCCCTTTACATCGGTCTTTGGGCCGAGAAAGCCAAACAGTTTTTCGCCGCCTATGTCGCGTACGGGTTGGCGTTTTTGTGGATTGGCCAGGTGCTGATCAACATCGGGGTAAACATCGGTCGTCTGCCGACCAAGGGTTTGACCTTGCCGTTTCTCAGCTACGGCGGCAGTTCGTTGGTCATCTGCTGCGTGTGCCTCGGCTTGTTGCTGCGCATCGAGTGGGAGAGTCGAACCCACCTGGGCAGCGAAGAGATGGAATTCAGCGAGAGCGATTTTGCCGAGGAGCCGAACCATGGGCGCTAACGTGCTGATCATGGCGGGCGGCACCGGGGGCCACGTGTTCCCGGCCCTGGCGTGCGCCCGCGAATTCCAGAACCGTGGCTACACCGTGCATTGGCTCGGTACGCCGCGTGGCATTGAAAATGAATTGGTCCCGAATGCCGGCTTGCCGCTGCATTTGATCAACGTCACCGGCCTGCGTGGCAAGGGCAAATTGTCCCTGCTCAAGGCGCCGTTCGTGTTGCTCAAGGCCGTGTGGCAGGCGCGCAAAGTCATCCGCGAATTGAAGCCGGTATGTGTGCTTGGTTTCGGTGGGTATGTGACCGGCCCTGGCGGTGTCGCCGCCAAGCTCGCTGGCGTGCCGGTGATCGTGCACGAACAGAACGCCGTCGCCGGTACCGCGAACCGCTTGCTGGTGCCATTGGCCGCGCGGGTGTGTGAAGCGTTCCCGAATACCTTCAGCGCCTCGGATAAGCGCCGTACCACCGGCAACCCGGTGCGCACTGAACTGTTTATGGACATTGCCCGTGAGGCACTGGCCGGGCGTAAGGCGCATCTGCTGATCCTCGGCGGAAGCCTGGGCGCCGAGCCACTGAATAAATTGCTGCCGCAAGCGCTGGCACAACTCCCTGTGGAGTTGCGCCCGGAGATCTTCCACCAGGCTGGCAAGAACCACGATGAAATCACCGCTACCCGCTATCGCGAGGCCGGTGTCGAGGCGGATGTACAGCCGTTCATCAAAGACATGGCCCAAGCCTATGGCTGGGCCGACCTGGTGGTCTGTCGCGCTGGTGCGTTGACCGTCAGTGAACTGGCCGCCGCCGGTCTGCCGTCCTTGCTGGTGCCTTTGCCCCACGCGATTGACGATCACCAGACCCGCAACGCCGAATATTTGGCCGGGGAGGGCGCTGCCTTCCTGCTGCCGCAAAGAACGACTGGCGCCGCCGATTTGGCCGCACGCCTGACCGAGGTTTTGATGCAACCGGAACGACTCAATAGCATGGCGAGCACCGCAAGCCGCCTGGCCAAACCTGACGCAACCCGCACCGTGGTCGATATCTGCCTGGAGGTGGCCCATGGTTGAGAATCAGAAAGCCATGCCGCAACCGGAAATGCGCCGCATCCGTCGTATCCACTTCGTCGGTATCGGCGGCGTGGGCATGTGCGGGATTGCCGAAGTCCTGCTGAACTTGGGCTACCAAGTGTCCGGCTCCGACTTGAAAGAGTCGCCGGTCACTGACCGCCTGAAGTCCTTCGGTGCACAGATCTTTATCGGCCACCGCGCCGAGAACGCTGCCGAGGCTGATGTACTGGTGGTCTCCAGTGCCGTGAACACTTCCAACCCTGAAGTGGCCACAGCCCTTGAGCGCCGAATTCCTGTGGTGCCGCGCGCCGAGATGCTCGCCGAGCTGATGCGCTATCGCCACGGCATCGCCGTGGCCGGTACGCACGGTAAAACCACCACCACCAGCCTGATCGCCTCGGTGTTCGCCGCCGGTGGCCTGGACCCGACGTTCGTCATCGGTGGCCGTCTGAATGCAGCGGGCACCAATGCTCAGCTCGGCACCAGCCGTTACCTGATTGCCGAAGCCGATGAAAGTGATGCCAGCTTCCTGCACCTGCAACCGCTGGTCGCGGTGGTCACCAACATCGACGAAGACCACATGGCGACCTACGGTGGTGACTTCAACAAATTGAAGAAAACCTTCGTCGAGTTCCTGCACAACCTGCCGTTCTATGGTTTGGCCGTGGTGTGCCTGGACGATCCGGTGGTGCGTGAAATCCTGCCGCAGGTCAAGCGTCCGACCGTGACCTACGGCTTCAGCGAAGACGCCGACGTGCGCGCGATCAATGTGCGCCAGGAAGGCATGCAAACCTACTTCACCGTACTGCGCCCTGACCGCGAGCCGCTGGACGTTTCGGTGAACATGCCGGGCAATCACAACGTGCTCAACTCCTTGGCGACCATCTGCATCGCCTCCGATGAGGGCGTCAGCGATGAAGCCATCGTTGAAGGCCTGTCGCGCTTTGCCGGTGTTGGCCGTCGCTTCCAGGTCTACGGCCAACTGCCGGTTGAAGGCGGCGACGTGATGCTGGTCGATGACTACGGTCACCACCCAACCGAAGTCGCGGCCGTGATCAAAGCTGTGCGCGGTGGCTGGCCGGAGCGCCGCCTGGTGATGGTTTACCAGCCGCACCGCTACAGCCGCACGCGTGATTTGTACGACGATTTCGTCAATGTATTGGCCGATGCCAACGTGCTGCTGCTGATGGAAGTGTACCCTGCCGGTGAGGAACCGATCCCGGGCGCCGACAGCCGCAAGCTGTGCAATAGCATCCGTCAGCGTGGCCAGTTGGACCCGATCTACATCGAGCGCGGTGTGGACCTGGCCCCGATCGTCAAGCCGCTGCTGCGTGCCGGTGACATCCTGCTGTGCCAGGGTGCCGGTGACATCGGTGGCCTTGCGCCTAAATTGCTGGCGAGCCCGTTGTTTGCCGCTGCGCAGGGGAAGTCGAAATGACCACGAATTACGACGCCCTGTTTTCCACCCTCGCGCCTGCGGACTTCGGCCGCGTGGCCGTGCTGTTCGGCGGCAAGAGCGCTGAGCGCGAAGTCTCGCTCAAGTCCGGCAATGCCGTGCTTGAAGCACTGCAAAGCGCCGGTGTGAACGCGTTCGGTATCGACGTGGGCGATGATTTCCTCGCCCGCCTGTTGGCCGAGAAGATCGACCGTGCCTTCATCATCCTGCACGGCCGTGGCGGTGAAGACGGCAGCATGCAAGGCTTGCTCGAGTGCGCCGGCATCCCTTACACCGGCAGCGGCATTCTCGCTTCGGCACTGGCGATGGACAAGTTGCGCACCAAGCAGGTGTGGCACAGCCTGGGTATTCCAACCCCGCGTCACAGCGTGCTGTGCAGCGAAGACGATTGTATTTCTGCAGCCAAGGAACTGGGCCTGCCTTTGATCGTCAAACCAGCCCATGAAGGCTCCAGTATCGGCATGGCTAAAGTGAACTCGGCCGCCGAATTGATCGACGCATGGAAAGCGGCAAGTACCTACGATTCGCAAGTGTTGGTGGAACAGTGGATTCAAGGCCCTGAGTACACCATCGCCACCCTGCGTGGCCAGGTATTGCCGCCTATCGCATTGGGCACGCCCCACACCTTTTACGACTACGACGCCAAGTATGTGGCTTGCGATACTCAGTACCGCATCCCGTGTGGCCTCGACGCAACCAAGGAACAGGAATTGATGGACCTCACGGCGAAAGCCTGTGAGGCGCTGGGTATCGCCGGTTGGGCGCGGGCAGACGTGATGCAGGATGACCAAGGGAATTTCTGGTTCCTGGAAGTCAACACCGCTCCCGGCATGACCGATCACAGCTTGGTACCTATGGCAGCCCGTGCCGCCGGTTTGGATTTCCAGCAGTTGGTGCTGGCGATCCTGGCCGACAGCATTGAGCCAAGAGGCTAAACACATGAACGGCGCATCGCTTCGTCATCAGCCCCCACAAGCACCGAGCCGCAAGCCGGTGCCACGGGGTGCCAGCCGTATGGTGGCTAAAGAGCCGATGTCGGCGCGCCTGCCGAAAGCCAACTTTGGTTTTATCAAAGCGCTGTTCTGGCCGGTACTGCTGGTGGCGTTGGGCTTCGGTACTTACGAAGGTGCACAGCGCTTGTTGCCGTATGCCGACCGTCCGATCACCAAGATCAGCGTGCAGGGCGACTTGAGCTACATCAGCCAGCAAGCGGTGCAGCAGCGCATTGGCCCGTACTTGGCGGCGAGCTTCTTCACCATCGACCTGGCCGGTATGCGCTCGGAGTTGGAACAGATGCCGTGGATCGCTCACGCCGAAGTCCGCCGCGTCTGGCCGGACCAGGTGACGATCCGCCTGGAAGAGCAACTGCCCGTGGCCCGTTGGGGCGATGGCGCGCTGTTGAACAACCAGGGCCAGGCATTCACCCCGCGTGAGCTGGCCAACTACGAGCACCTGCCGCAGTTGTTCGGGCCGCAGCGGGCGCAACAGCAAGTGATGCAGCAGTACCAGGCCTTGAGCCAGATGCTGCGGCCACTGGGTTTCTCCATCGCGCGCCTGGAATTGCGTGAGCGGGGCAGCTGGTTTTTGACCACCGGGGCCGGCAGTTCCGGCCCGGGCATCGAGTTGTTGCTGGGACGCGACCGCTTGGTGGAAAAGATGCGCCGCTTTATTGCCATCTATGACAAGACCTTGAAAGAACAGATTACGAACATTGCGAGCGTCGACCTGCGTTACGCCAACGGCCTGGCCGTCGGCTGGCGTGAACCAGCTGCGCCGACGACAGCCAAACCCGCTGTCGCGAAGAATTAAGAAGAGGCAGGACCCATGGCAAACGTGCAAAGCGGAAAAATGATCGTCGGTCTCGATATCGGCACCTCCAAAGTGGTGGCCCTGGTCGGCGAGGTCGGGGAAGACGGTGTTATCGAAATCGTCGGTATCGGCACGCATCCGTCCCGGGGCCTGAAGAAGGGCGTGGTGGTCAACATCGAGTCCACCGTGCAATCGATCCAGCGCGCTATCGAAGAAGCGCAGTTGATGGCTGGCTGCCGGATTCACTCGGCGTTCGTCGGCGTGGCCGGCAACCATATCCGCAGCCTGAACTCCCACGGCATCGTGGCGATCCGCGACCGTGAAGTCAGCGCGGCTGACCTTGAGCGTGTACTCGACGCGGCCCAGGCTGTGGCAATTCCGGCTGACCAGCGCGTGCTGCACACCCTGCCGCAGGACTACGTGATCGACAACCAGGAAGGCGTTCGCGAGCCGCTGGGCATGTCGGGCGTGCGTCTGGAAGCCAAGGTTCACGTGGTGACCTGCGCGGTCAACGCGGCACAGAACATTGAAAAATGCGTGCGCCGCTGCGGCCTGGAAATCGACGACATCATTCTCGAGCAGTTGGCTTCGGCCTACTCGGTACTGACCGACGACGAAAAAGAACTGGGCGTGTGCCTGGTGGACATCGGCGGCGGCACCACCGACATCGCGATCTTCACCGAGGGTGCGATCCGTCACACCGCCGTGATCCCGATTGCTGGCGACCAAGTCACCAACGACATCGCCATGGCGCTGCGTACACCGACCCAGTACGCCGAAGAAATCAAGATCCGTTACGCCTGCGCCCTGGCCAAACTGGCCGGCGCCGGTGAAACCATCAAGGTACCAAGCGTGGGCGATCGCCCACCGCGTGAGCTGTCGCGCCAGGCCCTGGCCGAAGTGGTCGAGCCACGTTACGACGAGCTGTTCACCCTGATCCAGGCTGAACTGCGCCGCAGCGGCTACGAAGATTTGATCCCGGCCGGCATCGTGCTGACCGGTGGCACCTCGAAGATGGAAGGCGCGGTCGAACTGGCCGAGGAAATCTTCCACATGCCGGTTCGCCTGGGCGTGCCCCATGGCGTCAAAGGCCTGGGCGACGTGGTGCGCAACCCGATTTATTCCACCGGTGTGGGCTTGCTGTTGTACGGGCTGCAAAAGCAGACCGACGGCATTTCCTTGTCGGGCCCGAGCATCCGTGACAGCTACCGCAGCGATGACGAGGCCAAAGCGCCGTTGTTCGAGCGGTTGCAGGCTTGGGTAAAAGGCAATTTCTAAAGATTTACCGTGACACCGCAACACCGCACAAGCTGGAAAGGCAATTTCTAAAGATTTACCGTGACACCGCAACACCGCAACAAGCAGTAGGCGAAAAAACTAGAGAAAACGAAAGGAGAGGGAACATGTTCGAACTCGTAGACAACATCCCCGCAAGCCCGGTTATCAAAGTAATCGGTGTCGGCGGTGGCGGCGGCAACGCTGTCAACCATATGGTCAAGAGCAACATTGAAGGCGTTGAATTCATCTGCGCCAACACTGATGCCCAAGCGCTGAAAAGCATCGGCGCGCGGACCATCCTGCAATTGGGCACAGCCGTGACCAAGGGCCTCGGCGCTGGCGCCAATCCGGAAGTCGGCCGTCAAGCCGCCCTGGAAGACCGCGAGCGTATTGCTGAAGTGCTGCAAGGCACCAACATGGTGTTCATCACCACGGGCATGGGCGGCGGTACCGGTACCGGTGCTGCGCCGATCATTGCCGAAGTGGCCAAGGAAATGGGGATTCTGACCGTTGCTGTTGTGACGCGTCCGTTCCCGTTCGAAGGCCGCAAGCGCATGCAGATCGCCGACGAAGGTATCCGTCTGCTGTCTGAAAGCGTCGACTCGTTGATCACTATTCCCAACGAGAAGCTGCTGACCATCCTGGGCAAGGACGCAAGCCTGCTGTCCGCATTTGCCAAGGCTGACGATGTACTCGCCGGTGCCGTTCGCGGTATCTCCGACATCATCAAGCGCCCAGGCATGATCAACGTCGACTTTGCCGACGTACGTACCGTGATGAGCGAAATGGGCATGGCGATGATGGGCACTGGCTGCGCCAGCGGTCCGAACCGTGCACGTGAAGCGACTGAAGCGGCGATCCGCAACCCATTGCTGGAAGACGTGAACCTGCAAGGTGCACGCGGCATCCTGGTGAACATCACCGCCGGCCCTGACCTGTCCCTGGGTGAGTACTCCGACGTGGGTAGCATCATCGAAGCCTTCGCTTCCGAGCACGCGATGGTCAAAGTCGGTACCGTTATCGACCCGGACATGCGCGACGAGCTGCACGTGACCGTCGTTGCTACCGGCCTGGGCGCAAAAATCGAGAAGCCTGTGAAGGTCATCGACAATACCGTTCACACCGGTCACAACAGCCACGCAGCCAGCAGCCCAGCGCCTTCGCGCCAGGAACTGCCGTCTGTTAACTACCGTGACCTGGACCGTCCGACCGTGATGCGCAACCAGGCTCAGGCCGGTGCTGCGGCGTCCCGTAGCCCGAATCCGCAAGATGATCTGGACTACCTGGACATCCCGGCATTCCTGCGTCGTCAGGCCGATTAATGGAATGTATCAGGGCTATGAAGGTGATTGGTGTTCAGCAAAGGTCTGGTCTGTTATTATCGCCAGCCTTTGTTGATACCAGTTCGCAATTTGCGCTGAAGCGGTCCAAGCCATGATTAAACAACGCACCCTGAAGAATATTATTCGTGCCACAGGTGTAGGTCTGCACTCCGGGGAGAAGGTATACCTGACCCTCAAGCCCGCACCTGTCGACACCGGCATCGTGTTTGTTCGTGCCGACCTGGACCCTGTGGTGCAGATTCCTGCTCGCGCGGAAAACGTTGGCGAAACCACTATGTCGACCACGTTGGTCAACGGTGACGTCAAAGTGGACACGGTGGAGCACTTGCTCTCGGCCATGGCTGGCCTGGGCATCGATAACGCCTACGTCGAGCTCTCCGCGTCCGAAGTCCCAATCATGGATGGCAGCGCCGGACCCTTCGTATTCTTGATTCAATCTGCCGGCCTGGAAGAACAGGACGCAGCCAAGAAGTTCATTCGCATTCTGCGGGAAGTGACAGTAGAAGACGGCGACAAGCGCGCCACCTTCGTCCCGTTCGAAGGCTTTAAAGTGAGCTTTGAGATCGATTTCGATCACCCGGTATTCCGTGACCGCACCCAAAGTGCAAGCGTGGATTTTTCCAGCACTTCGTTCGTAAAAGAAGTCAGCCGCGCCCGTACCTTTGGTTTCATGAGTGACATCGAGTACCTGCGCAAGCACAACCTCGCACTCGGCGGCAGCGTTGAAAACGCCATTGTGGTCGACGCGGATGGTGTACTGAACGAAGACGGCCTTCGCTATGAAGACGAATTCGTGAAGCACAAGATCCTCGATGCAATCGGTGACCTCTACCTGCTGGGCAATAGCCTGATAGGCGAGTTCAAAGGCTTCAAGTCGGGCCACGCCCTTAACAACCAGCTGCTGCGCAAGTTGATTGAGCAGACAGACGCTTGGGAAGTCGTGACCTTCGAAGATGCCAGCACCGCACCGATCTCTTACATGCGTCCCGTTGCGGCGGTGTAAGTAACAACTCTCTTTCTTTAGTTTTGAAAGGCCACCTTCGGGTGGCCTTTTTTTTTGTGTCTAACACACCATGATACTAATGTGGGTTATCAATGGTTTGCCTGTAGGAACTGATACACCGGCACACCGCGCGGGAGTTACACGGTATAGCGTTCCTTCACGCCTGACTCCATTGGAGCAGGCGTTACCCTTTCAGGAACGGGCTTTGGCATCGACAATCCGATTGCGTCCGCTGTGCTTGGCCTCATACAGCGCCTGGTCCGCACTCAGCAACAACGCCTCCAACGAAGTGCGGCTGCGTTTATCCCAAGTGCTCATGCCGATACTCACGGTAATCGGCCGCTCGGCACCGGCCACCCGTGGCAAATGCTCGACGCTGCTGCGGATGTGCTCGGCGATCACCCACGCACCCTTGGCGTCGGTATTCGGCAGCACCACGGCAAACTCTTCCCCGCCATACCGCGCGGCCAGGTCGGCCGGGCGTCGGATGTTGCCACCGATCACCTGCGAGACCGCGCGCAATGCCTCGTCGCCGCTATGGTGGCCATGACGGTCGTTGAAGGCCTTGAAGTTGTCCACATCGATCATCAACAGTGTCAGCGGCTCGGTCGAGCGCTGCGCGCGGTCCCATTCCAGGCGTAGGCGCTGGTCCAGGGTGCGGCGGTTCGCCAGGCCGGTGAGCGCATCGGTGGCTGCCAGTTCTGACAGCACCTGTTCGGCACGATGGCGACGGCGCAGTTCGCGGCGCAACATCCAGGTCAGCCACAACAGGCCGATACACAGCACGCCGGTAGCGCCACTGGTCAGCAGCGCGGCACGTTGCCAGGGGGCGAACACGTTTTCGCTGGCCAGTGCCACCACCACAATCAACGGTCACGGTAATCGGCCGCTCGGCACCGGCCACCCGTGGCAAATGCTCGACGCTGCTGCGGATGTGCTCGGCGATCACCCACGCACCCTTGGCGTCGGTATTCGGCAGCACCACGGCAAACTCTTCCCCGCCATACCGCGCGGCCAGGTCGGCCGGGCGTCGGATGTTGCCACCGATCACCTGCGAGACCGCGCGCAATGCCTCGTCGCCGCTATGGTGGCCATGACGGTCGTTGAAGGCCTTGAAGTTGTCCACATCGATCATCAACAGTGTCAGCGGCTCGGTCGAGCGCTGCGCGCGGTCCCATTCCAGGCGTAGGCGCTGGTCCAGGGTGCGGCGGTTCGCCAGGCCGGTGAGCGCATCGGTGGCTGCCAGTTCTGACAGCACCTGTTCGGCACGATGGCGACGGCGCAGTTCGCGGCGCAACATCCAGGTCAGCCACAACAGGCCGATACACAGCACGCCGGTAGCGCCACTGGTCAGCAGCGCGGCACGTTGCCAGGGGGCGAACACGTTTTCGCTGGCCAGTGCCACCACCACAATCAACGGCAGCTCACCGACCTTGGTGAACGTATATAAACGCTCTGTGCCAGAGAGGGCGGAGATGGCCTGAAAGCTGCCTTCGCCTTCGCGCAGTATGCGTTTGAAATTGGGCCGGTCGCTGAGGTCCTTATCAATCATGTCGCGCTCCAGCAGCGGCTGCTGGGCCAGAAGAATGCCACGGGTGTTCAGCAGGTTGACGGAGCTGCCGTTGCCGATGGTGAGGCGGTTGAACAGTTGATCGAAATACGCCAGGCGCATCGTCGCCACGGCCACGCCGGCGAACTCGCCGTTGGGGCCCTCCACTCGGCGACTGAATGCCATGCGCCACACTTGATCGCAATCGCAGCGGATCTTGAACGGGCGGCTGATAAATAGCCCTGCCTGCGCATTTTGTTTATGCACCTGGAAATAGTCACGGTTGGCGAAATTGCGCGGCGTCGGCTGCAACGTCGAAGAATCGGCAACCACCGCACCATTGGCATCCAGCAACAGCACTTCGCCCTTGAACGGCGCTGCGGTGGATTGATCAAACTGCACCATGTGCCGGATGTCCGGCGGCGTCCGCGACAGGTCATTGCGTGTGGTGGCCGTGATCAAGCCCTGCAGCGCCAGGTCGTAGAGTTCGGCGTTGCGCAGCACATCGGCATTGATCAGTTGGGTGATATTGGTGGTCTCGCGCTTGGCCGCCTGCAGGGTGCTGGCGTGTTCGCGGGTGAGCAAGGCTGCGACGATAACCACGATCAGGATGACGGTCAGGCCACTGCCCAGAATCAGCAGAAGCTCCGAGCGTGCAGGTAAAGAAGGAGGGCGGAGTTGACTCATCGCGCAGGCTTCAACAGGAAGATACTGGCAGTTTAGTTCTACGCGATGAAAATTAGAGCATGGGCTAAAAAAGAAAGATCAGCGGGTTAGAACACGTTGATCGGGTAGTCCACGATCACCCGGTATTCGTCCACGTCCCGATCCACCGCCGCGTAGCCGTTGCCGCCGCGGTTGGTCGCCCACTGCAGGCGCACGGCCAGGTCTTTGGCTTTGCCGCCTTGCACCACGTATTTCAGGTCGATATCGCGCTCCCAATGTTTCGCGTCCTTGCCGTCGGCGCTGTACCAGGCGCTGTAGCCACGGCTTTGCGGGTCGACCTTGGTCAGGTCGGTCTTGCCGCTGATGTAGGACACGGCGGACGTCAGCCCAGGCATGCCGAGGCCTGCAAAGTCATAGGCATACTTGAGTTTCCAAGAGCGCTCGTTAGGGCCGTTGAAGTCCGAGTATTGCTGGGAGTTATCCAGGTAGATGCTGTCGCCCTGGCTGATGTAGTCGAACGGCGTGTTGCCGTTGACCCGCTGATAAGCGGCGGTGACGCTGTGGTTGCCCACGCCTACGGTGAAATGCAGGCTGTAGGTATTGTTGTCGATGTTGCCCAGCAGCGATTGGCCGGTGTCCTGGGTGTGGTAGTAGTGCAGGCCTGGGTTGAGGCTGACCAAGTCGTTCAGCGCGTAGGTGTAGTCCAGGTCGTAGTAGTACTGGTGCCACACATCCTTGAGTTCGGAGGCGTACAGGTTACTGGTCAAGCCCGCAATGCAGCTGAAGGACACGCCGGCCCAGTTCAGGTGCTGGCTGTCGGCATGCTCCGGCAGCGCGCCATAGCTGGTGCCGATGCGCCGGTGGCCGCTCTGGTTGTAAAGCTTGGTGAAACTGGCCTGACCGCCTTCGAGCATCCAGCCGTCGAAGCTGTGGTTGGTCAGGCTTACACCACGGAAATCCTGCGGCAACATGCGGGTCATACCGCCGGCGATCACCGGGTTATTGAGGAACAGGTCCCCGGCCTTCAGCTCGGTGTCGAAGGCGCGCATTTTCAAGGTGCCGCCTGCGGTGGAGAATGAGCCGGGCGCTTTGCCGTTGCCGGAACCCACCGGCAGGATGCTGGAACCGTCGGTGCCGCCACCGCCGTCGAGCTTGAGGCCGAGCATGGCGTTGAGGTCCAGGCCGAAGCCGACGGTGCCTTGGGTGTAGCCGGATTCAAATGTGCCGATGAAGCCTTGGCCCCATTCCTTGCTGTCATCGGTGTGAATGTCGCGACGGTCGCGGTTCATGTAGTAGTTGCGGGTGTTGATCTTGAGGCTTGCGCCTTCGACGAAACCATCGGCGGGGGTGGTGTCTGCTGCTTGGGCGAAAGGGACAATCGTTGCTGTAATTGCGAGGAATAGCGGGGTAAACGTCAGCGAGTTCTTCACCGGTGGAGCTCCTTTGGTCAGTCGTAAACGGCCAATGTCGTGGGGGTGTGCCTGGCCTTTTTTTACGGCAAAAAAAAGCCGCTGAAGTCAGCGGCTTTAAGACAGATTCCCAGTGTAGAGCCCTGGAAAAAAGTCGAGGGGAATTGGGGTGAGCGGGGAGCTGTCTTTGCCATTGCGCTCATCGGTGCGTCAAATTAACGCAGGTGAGCGGTGTGATACAGAGTGTAACAAGATAATGACTGTTGCCCAAACCGCAATAGTCAAGGTGGCAGAGATCCACTGTGGGAGCTCGGTGTTAAACCGGCAACGTGATGCCAAAGGTATTGCCGCTGCCATCACTGCGCACAAACTGTTGCCCAAACCGCAATAGTCAAGGTGGCAGAGATCCACTGTGGGAGCTCGGTGTTAAACCGGCAACGTGATGCCAAAGGTATTGCCGCTGCCATCACTGCGCACAAACACATCCCCGCCATGCATCAACGCAATCGCCTTGACGATCGCCAGCCCCAACCCATGATTCGCCCCGCTGTTACTGCGCGACGCATCCACCCGATAAAACCGCTCGAACAACCGTGGCAAGTGCTCACTGGCAATCTCATCCCCAGGGTTGGTCACCGCAATCGCCACCTGATGCGCCTGCGCCTCGATAGCCACCTCAATCACCTGCCCCGGCGCGGTGTGCTGCACCGCATTGCTCAGCAGATTAATCAGCGCACGGCGCAAGTGCGCTTTTTCAATCTGCACCAAAGCGTCACCGCGCACTCGCACTTGGACCTGGGCGTCTTCGAGGATGAAGTCCAGGTAGTCGAGCGTGGTAGCCACCTCATCCGCCAGCGAACTTTCGATCAGCTTGGTCGCCTTGCTACCCTGGTCAGCACTGGCAAGAAACAACATGTCATTGATGATCGAACGCAAGCGTTCCAGCTCTTCAAGATTAGATTGCAGCACCTCGAAATAATGCTCGGCCGAACGCCCGCGCGTCAGCGCTACCTGGGTCTGGCCAATCAGGTTGGTCAGCGGTGAACGCAATTCATGCGCCACGTCGGCATTGAAAGACTCCAAGCGCGAATAAGCCTGTTCCACCCGGTCCAGCGTGGAGTTGAACGAATTGACGAACTGGCTCAATTCCGGCGGTAACGGCGACAGTTGCAAGCGCCCCGAGAGCTTGGGCGGTGCAAGTTTCTGCGCTTCATCCGAGAGTTTGCTCAACGGCTTGAGGCCGATACGCGAAACCCAAAACCCCAACAGCGCCGCCAGCACCACGCCGACAAATGCCAGGCTGATCAGCGCCACCAGCAATTGGTGTTGGGTCGTGCGGAAGTTTTCGGTGTCGATGGCGATCATAAAACGCAGCGGCGGGCGCTGTTCTTTCGCCGCGAACTGGCTCACCAGTACCTTGAACGGGTACTCACGCTCCGGCAGACGCAAGTCGCGCTTACCGGTCGGCCCTGCAGCGAACGCGCGGATCTGCGCATCCGGGTTGCCGTACTCGTAGTTTGGATCGCTGCTCACCACCCAGAAGCGGATGCGCTGGTCTTCCTCACCGAGCAATTTCAGTTTGGCGGTGATTTTCGCCCAGTGGTCCGGCGTGCCGAAGCGGTTCACCGAGGATTCAAGCACGCTGTAGCGCGCATCCAGCTCGGCGCCCGGCAACAACCCCAGGCCCCGGTCCACTTGCTGGTACAACGCGCCGCCGATCAACACGAAGATCAGCAACGCCACCAACGTGAACATGCCGCTCAGGCGCAGGGCGATGGAGTTAGCCGACACTGCGGTTCTCCAGCACATAGCCCATGCCGCGAATGGTGTGCAGCAGCTTGGTATCGAACGGCCCGTCGAGCTTGGCGCGCAGGCGCTTGATCGCCACTTCCACGACGTTGGCATCGCTGTCGAAATTGATGTCCCAGACCATCTCGGCAATCGCGGTCTTGGAGAGGATTTCACCCTGGCGCCGCGCCAACACGCTGAGCAGCGAGAACTCCTTGGCGGTCAGGTCCAGGCGCAGGCCGTTGCGGCTGGCTTTGCGGCTGATCAAGTCGATCCACAGGTCGGCGACGGTGACCTGCACCGGTTCATGCCCGCCACTGCGCCGGGTCAGCGCTTGCAGGCGTGCCACCAGTTCCAGGAATGAAAACGGTTTGCCCAAATAGTCATCGGCGCCTTCACGCAGGCCACGAATACGGTCTTCCACGCGCTCGCGGGCGGTGAGCATGATCACCGGCGTCTGCTTGCGCGCACGCAGCGCACGCAGCACGCCGAAGCCGTCGAGGCCGGGCAGCATCACGTCGAGCACGATCACTGCGTAATCGTTCTCCAGCGCCAGGTGCAGGCCCTCGATGCCTTCGCGTGCCACATCGACGGTGTAGCCTTGTTCCGTCAGGCCGCGGTGCAGGTAATCCGCGGTTTTTTCTTCATCTTCAATAATCAGGACGCGCATAAGCCTTTTGCTCCAAGGCGGGGCTTCAGCCTCAGTGTGTGGTCGCCAGCTCGTTGGCTGGTTTGGGCCTGTGGAAAAACTTCTCAAGGTACAAGTATATGACCGGTGTGGTGAACAGCGTCAGCGCCTGGCTCACCAGCAAGCCGCCTACTACGGCGATCCCCAGCGGCTGGCGCAGTTCCGCACCCGGGCCGGAGCCCAGCATCAACGGCACCGCGCCGAGCAAGGCGGCGAGGGTGGTCATGATGATCGGCCGGAACCGCGTGACGCAGGCTTCATAAATCGCCTCCTCGGGCGGCAGCCCACGCACACGCTGGGCGTCCAGGGCGAAGTCGATCATCAGGATGCCATTCTTCTTCACGATACCGATCAGCAACACCAGGCCGATCAAGGCCATGATCGAAAAATCCTGGCCCAGCAGCCACAGCATGATCAGCGCACCCAAGCCCGCTGAGGGCAGGGTGGAGATGATCGTCAGCGGGTGCACAAAGCTCTCATACAGCACACCCAGGATAATGTAGACCGCCACCAGCGCCGCAAGGATCAGCCAGGGCTGGCTGGCCAACGAACTCTGGAACGCCTGGGCGGCGCCCTGGAAGGTGCCGATCATGGTCGCCGGCATGCCGATTTCGTTCTTGGCCTGGTTGAGCATGATCACCGCATCGCCCAACGCCACGCCGGGCGCCAGGTTGAACGACAGGTTGGCCGCCGGGAACATGCCGTCATGGCTGATCGACAACGGCCCCACGGTGGGTGGATCGACTTTAGCCACTGCCGACAGCGGCACCATCTCGTTGGTCAACGGCGAGCGCAGGTAGAAGTAGTTCAGGCTTTCGGCCTTGCCGCGCTGTTGGCTGTCGAGTTCCAGCACCACTTGGTACTGGTTGATCTCGGTCTGGAACTCGTTGATCTGGCGCTGGCCGAACGCGTCATACAGCGCCTGGTCGACATCGGTGGCGGTCAGGCCGAAACGCGCGGCGGCCTGGCGGTCGATGCTGATGTGGGTGATGCTGCCGCCCAGCTGCAGGTCGTTGGACAGGTCGCGGAACGCCGGGTTGGCGCGCAGTTTTTCAGTCAGGCGCTGGGTCCAGGTGTTCAACGTCGGGCCGTCGTTACTCTTGAGCACATATTGGTACTGGGCGCGGCTGGGGCCGGAGCTGAGGTTGATGTCCTGGCCTGCGCGCAGGTACAGCACAATGCCCGGCACCGCGGCCAGTTTCGGGCGGATACGGTCGATGAACTGGCTGGCTGACACGTCACGATCACCGCGGTCTTTCAAGGCGATCCAGAAGCGGCCGTTGGCGATGGTCTGGTTACTGCCGGTGACGCCCACCGAATGGGAAAACGCCTCCACGGCTGGGTCGGCCTTGACGATCTCGGCCAGGGCCTTGTGCTTGGCGACCATGTCCGGGTACGACACGTCGGCCGCCGCCTCGCTGGTGCCGAGTACAAAACCGGTGTCTTGCACCGGAAAGAAACCCTTGGGGATAAACACGTAGCCGACCACCGCCAACGCCAGGGTGACCATGAAGATCGCCGCCATGGTGCGTTGATGGGCCAGCGCACGGCGCAGGTTGCGGGCGTAGGCGGCGAGCAGGCGTTCGCTGAAACCGGGTTTGTCGTGGGCGTGATGGGTGGGGGCGCGCATGAACAGCGCGGCGAGGGTGGGCGCCAGGGTCAACGAAACCACGACTGAAATCAGGATGGTCGAGGTCGCCGTCAGCGCGAACTCCTTGAACAACCGCCCGACCACGCCGCCCATGAACAGCAGCGGAATAAACGCCGCCACCAGTGAGAAACTGATGGACACCACGGTAAAGCCAATCTCGCCGGAACCTTTGATCGCCGCCTCGCGTTTGCTCAGGCCCGCTTCCAGGTGCCGGTGAATGTTCTCCACCACCACGATGGCGTCGTCCACCACAAAACCCACGGAAATCACGATCGCCACCAAGGTCAGGTTGTTCAGGCTGAAACCCATCAGGTACATCAAGGCGAAACTGGCGATCAGCGACACGCCGAGCACGCTGGACACAATCAGCGTCGCCGACAATTGGCGCAGGAACAGCGCCATCACCGCCACCACCAGCAAGATGGCGATCAGCAAGGTGACTTCCACTTCATGCAGGGACGCGCGGATGGTCTTAGTACGGTCGGTTAACACGCTGACCTGCACCGAAGCGGGCAGCATGCCTTCCAGGCGCGGCAGTTCGGCTTGAATGCGGTCCACGGTCTCTACGATGTTGGCGCCGGGCTGGCGCGAAATCACCAGGTTGACCCCAGGTGTGTCGCCGGACCAGGCCTGCACGTAGGCGTTTTCCGAACCCTTGATGACTTTTGCGACGTCACGCAGTTGAACCGGCGCGCCGTTCTTGTAGGAAACGATCAACTGGCCGTATTCATCCGGGTGAAACAGCTGGTCGTTGGTGGACAGGGTCGACACGCTGTTCTCGCCGTAGATCGCGCCCTTGGCCAGGTTCAAGCTGGATTGCTGGATCGCCACGCGCACGTCGGCGAGGGTCAGGCCAATCGCCGCGAGTTTGTCGGGCGAGGCCTGTACGCGAATCGCCGGGCGTTGTTGGCCGGTGATGTTGATCTGGCCGACGCCGTCGATCTGGCTGATCTGGCGGGCCAGCAAGGTTTCTACGTAGTCACTCAGCTCGGTGCTGGGCATGCTGTCGGAGCTGACGCTGAGGATCAGCACCGGGCTGTCTGCCGGGTTGACCTTCTTCCAGGTCGGCAGGCTCGGCATGTCGCTGGGCAACTTGCCGGAGGCGGTGTTGATCGCCGCCTGCACTTCTTGCGCGGCGGTGTCGATGCTCTTGTTCAGGGTGAATTGCAGGGTCAGCAGGCTTGAGCCCAAGGCGCTGCTGGAAGTCATTTGGGTCATGCCAGGGATGGCACTGAATTGCACCTCCAGGGGCGTTGCCACCGACGAGGCCATGGTGTCCGGGCTGGCGCCGGGCAGTTGCGCGGTGACCTGGATCGTCGGGAATTCCGCTTCCGGCAGTGGCGCAACGGCCAGGCGCGGGAAGGCAATGATGCCCAACAGTACCAGGGCAAAGGTCAGCAGCAGGGTGGCGACCGGGTGATCAACGCACCAGGCGGACGGCGAGCGGTTGGCGCTCATGGCTGCACCTTGGCGTCGACGGTCTGGATCACTTGCGGCGGTTCCTTGAGTACTTCTACCTGGGCACCGGCTTTGAGCCGCGACTGGCCATCGCTGACCAGCACATCACCGGCCTGTACGCCCTTGATGATGTTCACATCGCTGTTCTGATAAGTGACTTGCACCGGCACACTCTCGACCTTGTCACCCTTGACCCGGTACACAAAGTGCGAGTCCAGGCCGCGTTGCACCACGGTGGGTGGGACCACCAGGGCATTTTTGTCGAGGGCGGTCTGGATCTTGATGGTTACCAACTGGCCCGGCCACAGGCGCTGCGAGGCATTCTTGAATTCGGCCTTGGCGCGCAGGGTGCCGGTGGTGGAGCTGATCTGGTTGTCGATCAGGCTCAAGTGGCCTTCGCCGAGCAAGTCGCCGGTCTGGCCGTCGGTGTCGGCCCCCATGTAGGCATCGACGCTGGCCGGGGTAGGCGCTGCGATCAGGCCTTGCAGGGTTGGCAGCATTTGTTGCGGCAATGAGAACTCCACGGCAATCGGGTCGATTTGCGTGACGGAGAACAGGCCCTGGGTATCACTCATGCGCAGGAAGTTGCCTTCATCCACGGTGCGAATGCCGACTCGGCCGGTGACGGGAGAGCGAATCTGGGTGTAGGAAAGCTGTACCAGGGCCGAGTCAATCGCGGCCTGATTACCTTGCGCTGTGGCTTTCAGTTGGTTGACCAAGGCTTGTTGCTGGTCGTAGGTCTGTTTCGACACGCCGTCGTCGATGCTCAGTTCCTTGTAACGCTTGAGGTTGACCTGCGCCACTTGCAGCTGCGCCTGGCTTTCCCCCAGTTGCGCCCTGGCCTGGTCGAGGCTGGCGCGGATCGAGCGATCATCAATGGTGGCCAGCAGGTCGCCGGTTTTGACCAGTTGACCTTCCTTGACCAGCAATTGGGTGAGGATGCCGTCGATTTGCGGGCGAATCATCACGCTGTGCAACGACAGCACCGAGCCGATCCCGCTGACAAAGCGGGGGATGTCCTGCTGTACAACGCTGACCACGCGTACCGGGATGGCGGTCGGCGCCGCCAGTTTGGTCTTGGCCGGCCGGGTCAGGGCCCAGGCTGCAATCGCCACTACCACGAGGACGCCCACGATCAGGACGGTTTTTCGTTGAATGTGCATGGGGATGGGGCGCCGGGGCAAAGGGTTGGGAGAATGAAAGGTCTTTATAGCCCGCCAACCCGGTCAGCACGGTGACTGCTAACTGACAGCGCTGTCAGTAAAGTCCAACCATTCGTACCAGCGGTGGTTAAAGATCCGAAGCGCGCAGGTATACTGCGCGCCAGTGTGGCCCGCAAGCCGGCCCCGCCTCATTTTTTGCACGCTCCGGAGCTTCCATGACTTCCCCGACACAATCCCCTGTTGAAGCGGCCGACCTCGTCGATCCGGCCGACGCTCAAAGCGTTGAACAAGCCGAGATCCCGGCGTTCAAGTTCCCGTTTAAACCGGGTGAGTTGGCTGGAGCCAAGAATGCCGCCCAGCCTTGGTACAAGAATGGCGCCAAAAACGGCCATACCAAGTCCCCAGGCATGGCCCCGCCAGGCACTCGCCGTTCGATGGGTAAACGCTGAGAGTAATGTGTCGGACGCTGTATCGGCTTTTGCCTACGTGGTTCGCTGACGTTTCTGATTGTAGGTCCACGACCGTTTCTTGAAAGTTTGCACTGCCTCTTTACCACCCCCACGTTTTTACAGGGGAAGGAGGTTGGTCTTTCCGGAAAAGGACGTTTCCCGTGGCTCTGATTTGCCTCTATGCAGCGCTTGCGCTATTGCTGTCGGTCGATACCGTTGCGGCCAGTGACCCCCCGCGGCGCGAAATCCGCTTCGCGGTTGTTGCGCACTTCCCCCCCTTCCAGAGCCGCAGCCCGCAAGGGCAACTGGTCGGTGTGAACATCGAATTGGGCAATGCCCTTTGCAGGCAGTTGAATGTGCGTTGTACCTGGGTCGACCAGGTCCTTGTCGAGAATTTCTCCGCCCTTGAAGCCAGGCAATTTGACGCGATCATGGGCATAGCGCCTACGTCCAATCGGCGGCGATGGGTGAGCTTTACCGATGAACTCTATGCGTTCACCACGCGGCTGGTTGGCCGCAGGGCGTCAGGCCTGACGCCTACCGTACGCTCGCTCAAGGGCAAGCGTGTCGGAGTGTTACTGGGAAGTAATCGTGAAGCTTTCGCCCGTTCGCAGTGGGCGCCCAAGGGGGTCATCATCAAGAGCTTCTGGCTGATTGACGAGGTGATCCGCAGCCTGGTGGCAGGCGAAATCGACGCTACCCTGCAAGGCCCCGTGGAATTGCGTGAGTCACTGCTCGACACCTCCCACGGTCGCGATTTTGCCTTCCTGGGCCCCGAAGTCTCGAAAACGCGGGGGAGTCGCCAAATGCAGTCTGGCCGACATTAAGGAGTTTGCTGCGATGAACAGCGTCTATGCCGGCTACTTCCCGGCGGACCGCCTTCCGACCCGCACGACCTTCGCTGCCGGCAAGCTGTTGGCGGGCGCGCGGATCGAAATCGAGTGCCTGGCCAGCCTTTAAGCCCGCAACGAAATAAACGCGTAGTTGGCCGGCACCTGGGTGGCAATCTGGGCGCCGGCATCCAGCAGTTGTTCGGCGATGTCCATGCCGGACACATGAAACACCCACTCATTGGCCACGGACGGTTGTTCAAGCGCCAATTCGATCGCTTGGGCAAAGGCGTTCATGTCCGGCAAGTACGCGGTAAACCCGTCGCCCTTGAGCGCGGTGGTGCAAATGCCCAGCAAAGCGCACACCGCCTCCTTGGTCTGCACGTCATCGCGGTCGGCCTGGCGCGAGCGGCGGATCAGCTCAGCCAGCTCCTGATCCATCAACTCGCCACCGACGATCAACGCGGGGCCTTGCTCCCAGGACTCCGGCGGGCAGTCTTTGGCGCCAGGGTTGAGCGGGATATGCGGGTTGATTTCCATCGGATAGATGCGACACACCAGCGGGCGACGTTCATAAATGCCGCAGCGGTTGTCTTCGTCAAGATTCCGGCAGCGCCCGGCGTTGTAAGCGGCAAAGGTGATTGCCACGAACGCCTCGGTAGTACCGCTGGGCACCACCACCGAACGGCGCTCGGCGTGCTCGCGTTGTTGCGGGGGCAAACCCAGGCCATTGCCGAGAAAACCCTCCACCAGCACGATGACGTTACCGCCGTCAGCCGCCCAGCTGCGGGCCTCTTCGAGGGTCAGGGGCACATGGTGGTCGGTGCAGCATTTGCCGCAACCCACGCAGGAAAAGTGAGTGTTCATGGAGGATCTGTCACCAGGCTAGGTCAGAGGGCACTCTTGAACAGTGACGGGTTTTTGCCTCTATGCACTGTTCAGGCTCTTGCGAAGCAAGTTATGCGCCAGTGCCGGTCAGCCCTCGGGTACCCGGTCGCGCAACACAAAGACCATGCCGGCGCTTTCATAGAGTTGCCGGGCGCGCAGGTTGCTCTCGCGCACCTTGAGGTCGACGTAGGGTTCGCCGCGCTGCTTGAATACCTCAAAGGTGTGCAGCAACAAGGCGCGGCCCAGCCCCTGGCCTTGGGCGCAGGGATGTACGCAGAGGTTTTTGATAAACGCACTGGTCCAGCATTGGGCCACGCCGAGAATGCCGTCGCCATTACTGACCACCAGGCACAGCGTCGGGTCGAATTCGGCATCGGTGACGAACCGGTGTTGCCATTGCTCCAGGCTGTCGACGCGGCCGCCGCCTTGGTCTTGGGCCATGCGCAACACGGCATGAATCGCTGGGGCCAGCTCTGCGCGGTAATGATCCAGCTGCGTGCCCACCGGCCACTGCGGCGCGGGCAGGCGGGTGGTGAGGTCGCGGCGTAGCAGTTGGAAGTATTCCGCCACCGGCTACAGGCCCTTTTGCGCCACGTGTTTTGCAGCGACGACCAGGCACTTGGTCAGTTCAGGCGACGAGAATTTGGTCAGCACTGCGTCGGCACCTGCCAGCCGCGCCTTTTCACTGTTCATCGCACTGTCCAGGGAGGTGTGCAGCAGCACGTAAAGCTCCTGGAAGTCCGGGGTTTCGCGCAAAGTGCGGGTGAGGGCGTAACCGTCCATTTCGGACATTTCGATGTCCGACACCACTACGTTGATCTGCCGGGCCGTGCCTTGCAGCTCGAGCAGCACATCGATGGCTTCCTTGGCGCTGCGGGCGGTGTGGCAGGTCAGGCCGAGGTTGCGCAAGGTGTGTACCGACTGCTGCAGGGCGACCTGGCTGTCGTCCACCACCAGAATCCGCGCATTGCCGAGTACTTCGGCCTCTTCCATGGTCAGGTCGGTCGGCGCCGCTTCAGCCGGTGCCGGGGCGATGCCGTGGATGACCTTTTCGATATCCAGCACCTGCACCAGCCCGCCTTCGACTTGGGTGACCCCAGTGATGAACGAGCGATTGCCGCCGGAGCCATACGGTGGCGGGCGTATATCGGTGGTCAGGCAGTGCACGATCTTGCTCACCGCCTGCACATGCAGGCCCTGCTTGGAGCGGCTGACGTCGGTGACGATTAGGCAGCCGCCATTCGGGTCTGCCAGGGGCATTTCGCCCAGGGCTCGGCTCAGGTCGATCACCGACAGCGAAGCACCGCGCAGCGTGGCGATGCCCTTAACGTGAGGGTGAGACTCGGGCAGCTTGGTCAGCGGCGGGCAGGGGATGATTTCACTGACTTTCAGCAGGTTGATCGCCATCAGCTTGCCGCTGCGCAAGGTAAAGAGCAGAAGCGAGAGTGAATCTGCGCGGGCTTTGGTGGTGGACATAAAAACCTTCTGTGGATCAGGGATGACGATCTATAGAGGGTTATCGACTTGGGCGCGCCAGGCTTTAACCGGATTTGTGTGGGGGAGTGTGTCAGCCCTTCCATACCTGTGGGTTCACCAAGTCCTGCGGGCGCTGACCCAGCAAGGCACTGCGCAGGTGTCTATAGAGGGTTATCGACTTGGGCGCGCCAGGCTTTAACCGGATTTGTGTGGGGGAGTGTGTCAGCCCTTCCATACCTGTGGGTTCACCAAGTCCTGCGGGCGCTGACCCAGCAAGGCACTGCGCAGGTTGTCCAGGGCGCGGTTGGCCATGGCTTCTCGGGTTTCGTGGGTGGCCGAGCCGATGTGCGGCAGGGTCACGGCGTTGCTCAGCTGGAACAACGGCGATTCAGCCAGCGGTTCCTGCTCATACACGTCCAGCCCGGCGCCACGAATTTTCTGGGTTTGCAGGGCTTCGATCAGCGCCGGCTCGTCCACCACCGGGCCACGGGAGATATTGATCAGGATCGCGCTGGATTTCATCAGGCCCAGCTCGCGGGTGCTGATCAAGTGGCGGGTCTTGTCGCTCAATGGCACCACCAGGCAGACGAAGTCCGACTCGGCCAGCAACTGGTCGAGGCTGCGAAATTGCGCGCCCAGTTCCTGTTCCAGCACGGTCTTGCGGCTGTTGCCGCTGTAGAGGATCGGCATATTGAAACCCAGGCGCCCGCGACGGGCGATGGCCGCGCCGATGTTGCCCATGCCAACGATGCCGAGGGTTTTGCCGTGTACATCGCAACCAAACAATGGTGCGCCAACGCTGGCTTTCCACTGGCCGGCCTTGGTCCAGGCGTCCAGTTCGGCTACGCGACGTGCGCTGCTCATCAGCAGGGCGAAGGCCAGGTCGGCGGTGCTTTCGGTGAGCACATCGGGAGTGTTGGTGAGCATGATCCCGCGCTCGTTGAAGTACGGCACGTCGTAGTTGTCGTAGCCTACCGACACGCTGGAGACCACTTCCAGTTTGCTTGCGCCTTCGAGCTGTGCGCGGCCGAGCTTGCGGCCTACGCCGATCAGGCCGTGCGCGTGGGGCAGGGCTTCACTGAATTGAGCGTTGATATCGCCCAGCTTGGGGTTGGGGGCGATCACCTCGAAATCCTGTTGCAGGCGCTCGATCATGTGCGGGGTGATGCGGCTGAAGGCGAGGACGGTCTTTTTCATTGCAGGCGGGCTCATCGACTACGGAAGAATGGTAAGCACGCTAACATTCCTGCCGACAATTGTCAGGGCGACCCTTTAACGGGTGGCTGGCTTGCCTGCGATAGCAATCTGTCAGTGATACATCTGCAGTTGGCCCACCGCTACGGAAGCAAGAGCACGGCGGCCTAGTAGCCGACCTGAGTGGTTGAAGCAAAAGCAGGGCAAAAGCACAGCAGCACACTCTCTGTCTGATGTACCGAGATCCAACTGTGGGAGCGGGCTTGCTCGCGAAGGCGGTGGGTCAGTTACACATAGCTGACTGACCCACTGAGTGCGCCAGAGCACTTGACCGAGTTTACTGCCACACTGCCGCTTGGAGCCGCTCTCACAGTAAATTGATGGTGGTTGTGGGGTAGCAATCCAAAATCAGTTCGCCAACCGCGCCCCACTCAGGCTGCCGCTCAATTCATACGCCACCAACTCGGCCTGATGCGCCGCCAGAATCTCCGGCAACGACCCACGCAGGTATTCCACCCACGTCTTGATCTTCGCATCCAGATACTGGCGCGACGGGTATATGGCGTACAGGTTCAGCTCTTGCGAGCGATAGGTCGGCATCACCCGCACCAAAGTGCCATTGCGCAGGCCTTCGATGGCGGCATACACCGGCAACAGGCCGACGCCCATACCACTGGTAATCGCGGTTTTCATCGCGTCGGCCGAATTCACCAGAAACGGTGAAGTGTTGATCGCCACACTTTCCTGGCCTTCAGGCCCGTTGAAGGTCCATTTATCCAACTGGATCACCGGGCTCACCAACCGCAGGCAGGCGTGGTTGAGCAAGTCCTGCGGCCGCTGCGCACACCCCTTGGCCTTGACGTAATCCGGCGAGGCACAGGCGATGCTGTAGGTGATACCTAGGCGCTGAGACACGAAACCCGAGTCGGGCAGTTCGCTGGCTAGCACGATGGACACGTCATAACCCTCATCGAGCAGGTCCGGCACGCGGTTGGCCAGGGTTAGGTCGAAAGTCACGTCGGGGTGGGTACGGCGGTAGCGGGCAATCGCGTCGATGACGAAATGCTGGCCGATGCCGGTCATGGTGTGCACTTTCAACTGCCCGGCGGGGCGTGCGTGTGCATCGCTGGCTTCGGCCTCTGCTTCCTCGACATAGGCGAGGATCTGCTCGCAGCGCAGCAAATAACGTTTGCCGGCTTCGGTCAGCGCGATGCGTCGGGTGGTGCGGTTGAGCAAGCGGGTTTGCAGATGGGCCTCAAGGTTGGAGACCGCGCGCGAGACGTTGGCAGTGGTGGTGTCCAGTTGCCCGGCGGCGGCGGTGAAGCTGCCAGCTTCGGCCACGCAACTGAAAGCGCGCATGTTTTGCAAAGTGTCCATGGAGTGTTCTCAGGGGAGATAACAAATTGTGACAGAAAGTTACGCCGTTCAGTGATCCCTACCAACGGATTATCGCCTGAACGGTAATAAAGATTCACAGGAATGCCAGCTTATCGTCTTCCATCGCGCCCCCTAGAATTGCGCCACCTCTCCCGCAACACCACCTCAGGAATACGCTTGCCGTGCCGCGTCCATCACAGAGGCGAGCTCTCAGTGTTTGCGCCTTATCGTTAGCAATCAGCGGCTGCATCGGAACCGGAGGAATCGCCCCCCAAGGCCAGGCCCTAAACGCCAATAACCTGGCCACCGACGAAGCCATCCAAAGCGCCGCCCAAGACGCCCACTGGTCCACCACGCAATGGTGGCAAGCCTACGGTGACCCGCAACTCAATCGTTGGGTCCAACTCGCCACGCAAAACAGCCCGAGCCTGGCCATGGCCGCCGCGCGGGTGCGTGAGGCGCGGGCCATGGCCGGGATTGCCGAGTCGGCCGAGTCGTTGCAGATCAACAGTGACACCACCCTCAAGCGCCACAACTGGCCCAAAGATCAGTTCTACGGCCCGGGCGAACTGAGTGGCGCCAATACCTGGGACAATAATTCGTCCCTGGGCCTGAGCTACGCCCTCGACCTCTGGGGCCGCGAAAGCAATGCCACCGAACGCGCCGTCGACCTGGCGCATATGAGCACCGCCGAAGCGCGCCAGGCCCAGCTCGAACTGCAAAACAACGTGGTGCGCGCCTATATCCAGCTGTCGCTGCATTACGCCAACCGTGATATCGCCGCCGCGACCTTGGCCCAGCAACAGCAGATTCTCGACTTGGCCAACAAACGCCTGGACGCCGGGATCGGCACCCACTTCGACGTGAGCCAGGCCGAAACGCCGTTGCCGGAGACCCATCGCCAGCTCGACGCCTTGGACGAAGAAATCGCCCTGAGCCGTAACCAGCTGGCTGCTTTAGCGGGCAAGGGCCCGGGTGAAGGCGCGCAACTGCAACGCCCGAGTTTGTCCCTGGCCGCCCCGTTGAAATTGCCGTCGAGCTTGCCGGCGCAATTGCTCGGCCAACGCCCGGACGTGGTTGCCAGCCGTTGGCAGGTCGCCGCACAGGCCCGAGGCATCGATGTGGCCTACGCCGGTTTCTACCCCAACGTCGACCTGGTCGGCAGCCTTGGCTATATGGCCACCGGCGGCGGCATGCTGGCGTTTCTGGCGGGCAAGAAATTCAACTACAACGTCGGCCCGGCGATCACCTTGCCGATCTTCGACGGCGGCCGTTTGCGTGGAGAATTGGGCGAAGCCAGCGCCGGTTATGACATCGCTGTGGCCAAGTACAACCAGACCCTGGTCAACGCGCTCAAGGGCATCAGCGACCAGTTGATCCGCCGCGAATCCATGGACAAGCAGTCGAGCTTCGCCGCGCAATCGGTGGCCTCGGCGCAGAAAACCTACGACATCGCGATGATCGCCTACCAGCGCGGCCTCACCGATTACGTGAACGTGTTGAACGCCCAGACCCTGCTGTTTCGCCAGCAACAGGTCGAGCAACAGGTGCAGGCCGCGCGCTTGAGTGCGCATGCCGAGCTGGTCACCGCCCTCGGCGGCGGACTCGGTGCCGGCGACGATGTACCGCAACACGCCAAGACCCTCCCGAGCAAAACCCCGGCGGCACTGGCCGTGTTTGATCACTGAGTAGCCTTTAATGACGCCCTTGCTTGCACCGCTGCGCTGGTTGCACTCCTTGGAGTGGCGCCGTGGTTTTTTCGACTGGGCACGCAGCGATGGCGTGACCTGGGTGTACATCTTCAAGGTGCTGATCGCCGCGTTCCTCACGCTGTGGCTAGCGATGCGCCTGGAACTGCCGCAACCGCGCACCGCGATGATCACCGTGTTTATCGTGATGCAACCGCAGAGCGGCCAGGTGTTCGCCAAGAGTTTTTACCGCTTCCTCGGCACCTTGGCGGGGTCGGCGGTGATGGTCTTGTTGATCGCCTTGTTTGCGCAGAACACCGAACTGTTCCTCGGCGCACTGGCGATCTGGGTGGGCATTTGCACCGCAGGCGCGACGCGGAATCGCAACTTTCGCGCCTATGGGTTTGTGTTGGCCGGCTACACGGCGGCGATGGTCGGTTTGCCCGCCCTGGCGCACCCGGACGGCGCCTTTATGGCGGCGGTGTGGCGGGTGCTGGAAATTTCACTGGGGATTCTCTGCTCCACCGTGGTCAGCGCCGCGATCCTGCCGCAAACCAGCAGCGCCGCCATGCGCAATGCCTTGTATCAACGCTTTGGCGTGTTCGCATTGTTCGTCACCGACGGCTTGCGTGGGCGTAGCCAGCGCGAAGGGTTCGAGGCCAGCAACGTGCGCTTTATCGCCGAAGCCGTGGGCCTGGAAGGGCTGCGCAGCGTCACCGTGTTTGAAGACCCGCATATGCGCCGAAGGAATGGCCGGCTCAGTCGCCTCAACAGCGAATTCATGAGCATCACCACGCGCTTCAACGCCTTGCACCAGTTGCTTGAGCGGCTGCGCACGGATGCGGCGGATCACGTGGTCGCCGCGATCAAACCGGGCCTGCAAGACCTGGCCGAAGTGCTTGATGGTTTCTCCGGCCGCGCCCTGACCAGCCCCGACGCTGGGCGCTTGGTCAATCAACTGAGTGCCTATAAAGATGGCCTGCCCGCCAAGGTGCGCAGCCTGCGTGCGACCTTCCAGGAGGGTAACCCGAGCGAGGCCGAGCAGCTGGATTTCCATACCGCCTACGAGCTGCTGTACCGCTTCGTCGACGACCTGCACAACTACGCGCAAACCCACGCATCGCTGGCCGATCACACCCACGCGCGCGAGCAGTGGGACGAAGCCTACACGCCGAAAACCAACTGGCTGGCCTGCGCCGCTTCGGGGATTCGCGCGTCGTTTATTCTGATTGTGCTGGGCAGTTACTGGGTCGCCACCGCCTGGCCCAGCGGCGCGACCATGACCCTGATCGCCGCCGCCACCGTTGGCTTGTCCGCCGCCACGCCCAACCCCAAACGCATGGCCTTCCAGATGGCCTGCGGCACGTTGATCGGTGCGCTGGTGGGCTTCGTCGAAATGTTCTTCGTGTTCCCCTGGATCGACGGCTTCCCGCTGCTGTGCGTAATGCTTGCGCCGGTGATCATCTTCGGCGCCTTCCTCGCCTCACGTCCGCAGTACGCCGGCGTCGGTGTGGGCCTGTTGATTTTCTTCAGCACCGGTTCGGTGCCGGACAACCTCACGGTCTACAACCCCTACACCTTTATCAACGACTACATCGCCATGGTTATCGGCATGTTGGTGTGTGCGGCGGCGGGCGCGATTATCCTGCCGCCGAACAGCCGCTGGTTATGGCGCCGCCTGGAACAGGACCTGCGTGAGCAAGTGGTGTACGCGATCAGCGGCAAGCTCAAGGGCCTGGCGTCAAGTTTCGAAAGCCGCACCCGCGACCTGCTGCACCAGGCCTACGGCCTCGCCGTCGGCCAGCCGCACGTGCAGCGCGACCTGCTGCGCTGGATGTTCGTGGTGCTGGAAGTCGGCCACGCGATTATCGAGTTGCGCAAGGAGCAGGCGATTTTGCCGGTGCACCCGGCGTATGCCGAGTCCCAACCCTGGCGCCAGGCGATCCGCGTGATGGGCCGCTCGCTGGTGCGGCTGTTCCTGCAACCGAGCGCGAGCAACCTGGAGCGCGGCCTGATTGCCGTCGACCATGCGATTAGCCGCGTGCAGGCCACCGATGAACCCTTCGCCCCGCACTTCGACACCTCGGCCCTGCGCCGGGTGAAAAGCTACCTGCACTTTATCCGCACCTCGTTGCTGGACCCGCAATCACCCCTGGCGGCCCTTAAAGGAGCCCCGCATGCCTCGTGAAATCGCATTCCACGGCGTCTACATGCCGACCATGACCCTGATGTTTTTTATCGCCGCAGGGCTGGCCTGGGCCTTGGACCGCTTCCTGGCCGGGTTGGACCTGTACCGGTTTTTCTGGCACCCGGCGTTGCTGCGCCTGAGCCTGTTCGTTTGCTTGTTCGGCGCCCTGGCGCTGACCGTCTACCGTTGAGAATGCCCCGATGAAAAAGTTTTTCAGCCTGCTCGCGACCTTGCTGGTATTGGCTTTGGCGATCTGGATTGGCCGCACGTTGTGGGTGCACTACATGGAAACGCCGTGGACCCGCGACGGCCGCGTGCGCGCCGACATCATCAACGTGGCGGCCGACGTCACCGGCGAAGTGGTGGATGTGCCGGTGCGTGATAACCAGTTGGTGAAAAGGGGCGACCTGCTGATGCAGATCGACCCCGAGCACTACCGCATCGCGGTCAAGCAGGCGCAATCGCTGGTCGCTTCGCGCAAAGCCACCTGGGAGATGCGCAAGGTCAACGCCCACCGCCGCGCCGACCTCGACGCCCTGGTGATTTCCAAGGAAAACCGCGACGATGCCAGCAACATCGCCGACTCGGCCCTGGCTGATTACCAGCATGCGCTGGCGCAACTGGAAGCGGCCGAACTCAACCTCAAGCGCACCCAGGTGGTGGCGGCGGTGGACGGCTACGTCACCAACCTCAACGTGCACCGCGGCGATTACGCGCGCATCGGCGAAGCCAAGATGGCCGTGGTCGATATGAACTCGTTCTGGGTATATGGCTTCTTTGAAGAGACCAAGTTGCCCCACGTCAAAGTTGGTGACAAGGCCGATATGCAACTGATGAGTGGCGAGACGCTCAAGGGCCACGTGGAAAGCATCTCGCGCGGCATCTACGACCGTGACAACCCGGAGAGTCGCGAACTGATCGCCGATGTGAACCCGACCTTCAACTGGGTGCGCCTGGCCCAGCGCGTGCCGGTGCGGATTCACATTGATGAAGTGCCTGAAGGCGTGCTGCTGGCGGCGGGGATTACTTGCACCGTCATCGTCAACCCGACGCAAAACTGAATGTGGGAGCTGGCTTGCCTGCGATAGTCATGGGTATCTCGCATGTCAGTTGAAGGATGTGCAGTTGACCCACCGCTATCGCAGGCAAGCCAGCTCCCACATTTTTTTGACCGCGTCAGGCCTTGATGAAGGTTTCGTGCAAATGGCGCCACAACAGCGCGCCGCTGGCCTGTTTTTCAAACACCACGGTGGCGCGGCGATCGGTTTGCGTGCCGCTGTCGTCAACCTGATGTTCGCGGTAAGTCACCGTCGCGCCGCGTGCATGCCGGTCAATACCGGCCATTTCGCTCAAGGTGATCTTCAACCCCGGGCGCATGCCGCCCAAACGTGTGAACAGCGCTTTAACGCCGGCTGCATTCACCCTCGTCCCCGTGGCGGGCGCGACCATGCTGAATTCAGGTGAGAACCGCGCAAGCAAGGTTTCCAGAGTTTCCTGGGGCGCAACGCCGGCAAACCATTGTTCGATCTCGACGTGGGTCTGGATCACTTCCTCAAAAAAATCGCTGTAATCAATCATTGCTGGGACTCGCTGGCAGGGTGAAGCAGTGTGCGTACCCTGGACGCATCCAGGCGCAACACGGCAAAAAGGGGCAACAATGTCAGGGCTGCGGCCATCGTGAAGGTTATGGCAAAGGAATCCAAGGCCGACAACAACGCACTGAGGGCGGCAGCGCCCAGGCAGAAGCTGACTTGCCGATTGATGTTCCACAGGGCGCTGGCATGGCCCATGCGCTCGGCGGGTATGTCGAGAAACGCCAGGGTCTGTGCGGTGCTGCTGCACAGGCTGCCGCCCAGGCCCATCAACGTATAGGCCAGAATAATCAAGGCCGGTTCGGGTTTTGTCAGCAGCAGAATGCCGACACATTGCAGGGCCATGCCCGCCAGTAGCAAGGGTTTGGGGCCGCTGCGGTTGAACAGTTTTTTGCTCAGGAAAATCGCCAGCGCCGACGCCAGCGCCCACGGCAACATCAGCGCGCCGGTGCGTGTGGCGTCGTAGCCCAGGCCGCGCAGGTAGAGGATGGCGATCAGGCTGGTGCCGATAAATACGCCGGGGATGAACAGATAGACCAGCATCGCCACGCGCAGCATCGGGCTGCGGATCTGTTTGAAAATACTGTCCAGGGCCAAGGCCGGGCGCACCGTTGCCGGCGCGTCAGGTTTTATCCACAGCAGTGCCAGCAGCAGCGTGAGCAACGCCAGTGGTAGGTTGGCGTAGAAGATCCGGCGCCATGACACGGTGTCGACGATCAGCCCGCCCAACGCCGGGGACAGCGCCGGTACCAGCAGGGCTACCGACATCACCCGCGCCGTGAGTTGGCTGCGTTCTGCCGCCGGGTAATGCCGGTAAGCCATGGCTTGCCCCACGGGAATCAGCAAACCACCGCCCAAGCCTTGCAGCGCGCGCCAGCCAATCAACGTTTCGATTGAACCCGCCTGGCCGACCATCACCGAAGCCCCCGCGAATAACAGCAGGCTCGCCGCGATCAGCGTGCGTTCACCCAGTATCGCCGCCAGCCACACACTCAAAGGGATGATCACGGTCAGCCCCAGCATGTAGGCGTTGCTGATCCAGGCCAGTTGCGTCACTGAGGCATGCAGCTCGCGGGCGATGTCCGGGTAGGCGACCGTGGCGACAAACATGTTCACCAGGTCCAGGGCGAAGCCGAGTAAGAAGATCCAGGCGACTTTCGAGCGGTAGGTCATGAACGCGATCCTGCGAGTGAAGCGGGCAGGGTAGGCCGCCTGCAGGGTTTGGGATACGCCGGTTTGCCTGTTAGTTTGTCAAAAATATTTTGACAAAGGAGGGCGCGGCCGATGGTCAGCCTGGACCGATTCGACACCTTCAAGGCTGTAGTAGAAGCCGGTTCGCTCACCGCTGCGGCGGATATGCTGGGCCAGACCCGCGCCGTAGTCAGCTTCAACCTCAAGCGCCTGGAAGCGGAACTGGGTGTCACTTTGCTGACCCGCAACACCCGCCAACTGGCGCTGACCGATGCCGGCGAACGCTTCTACCTGCGTTGCACGCGCATGCTCGAAGAAGCGCGACTGGCGGTAGAAGAAGCGCGCTCCGAACACGCCCAGCTCAAAGGCACGCTGCGCATCACCACCACCGTGGAGTACGCGCTGGCCGTGGTCGCCCCGGCGGTGGAAGCCTTCCGCCGCTTGCACCCGGATCTGAACATTCACTTATCCACATCCTCCACCCACGCCGATTTGATCTCGGAACGCTTTGACGTGGCGATTCGGTTGGGCCGCCTGCTGGACTCCAACCACCGCGCAGTGCAGTTGTCGACCTTCGAAGTGTTTGCGGTGTCGGCGCCCGAGTTTGCCGGGGTGCAAACGTTGGATGAGTTGGAGCAGGTGCCCAAACTGGGCCATGGCCGTTTAACCGAACTGAGCGTGACCGACCCGGCCGGTGGCGAGCATCAATACCGCCCCGGCCCTACGGCGCTGGTGGCCGACAGCGCCGCCGTGCTTCAAGCGTTCGCCGTGCGCGGCCACGGCGTGGCAGTGCTGCCGCAGTGGCTGGTGCAGGAGGATCTGGACGCGGGGCGGCTGGTGCGGTTACTGGCCGACCATCGCTTTGCGCCGCAGGGGATCTACGCGATGTACCCGGACACCCGGCATTTACCGCTGAAGGTGCGGGCGTTTATTGATTTTATGAAGGGTTAGAGTGAACCCGTCAGCCCAAAGCGCTTCTTCAACACCGTCTCCAGCAATGCCTTGGGCAACAAGGCTGCCATCAACGGCAGCGCGCGGCTGCCATTGCCCGCACGCAGCAGCCGTGGCGGCGTGGGCTGTTGCACAGCCTTCAACACCTGCGCCGCGAATTGCTCGGCTGAGGTCGGGTTGTTCTGCGAGGCCTGGGAGCGCGCGCGAATGCCTTCGCGCAACGGCCACCAGGGCGATTTTTCGTTGATCAACAGCTCAGCCTGGGCTCCGGCGTTTTTCGCGAAACGCGTATCGATGGCCCCCGGCTGTACTTCCAATACCCGCACACTAAACGGTGCCAGCTCCATGCGCAAGGCATCGCTCAATGCGTGCACCGCCGCTTTCGACGCGCAATAAGCCCCGGCAAACGGCGTGACCAGCACCCCGGAAACGCTGCCGATATTCACCACCAGGCCTTTGCTGCGCCGCAGCGCCGCAAACAGCGCCTGGGTGACGCCGACGATGGAAAACACATTGGTCTCGAACTGGCGCTGCATCGCCTCGGTGCCGCCGTCGAGCAGCGGGCCCATGGCGCCGTAGCCGGCGTTGTTGATCAACACATCCAGCTCGCCCCACTGCTCGGCCAGGTGCTGCAAGGCGGCGCTGTCGTTGACGTCCAGCTTCACCGCGTTGAAGCCGGCGGCGGCGAGGGCGGCGACGTCGTCTTCGCGGCGCGCGCTGGCCCACACGTCGAAGCCTGCTGACTTGAACGCATCAGCCAGGGCGCGGCCAATGCCGCTGGAGCAACCAGTGATCAGTACGTTGGGCATGGATCAATCCTTTGTCAGTCCGAGAAGCTGCCTTGCAGGTGCTCGGCGCGAAATTCCAGGGTTTGCGGGCGGTAGCCAGGGCGCAGCGGTGGCGTCGGCAGGCAGTCGTCCCAAGTAGCGCCGGCCTGCAGCTCGCCTGGGCCGCGGTAGCGTGGTGCAGCGTAGACGTTGTCGGCCAGGTTGACCGAGTCGCCTGGCGCATAAGCCGCGACGCGCCAGCGCAGCTCGGTCAGCGGTACGTCGTTGCCGTTACTCAGGATCAGTTTAAGTGGGCGATCAGCCGGGCATTCCTGCGGTGCATAGCTGATGCGCAGTTCCAGGCGCGACAGTTGTGAGGCTTCGCGGTTGTCCAGCCACACCACCCAAATCGCCACAAAGCCCAGGCCGACGGCGGCGGCAAGGGATACCGGCAAGGCCTTGGCGGGGTAGCGCAGCAGCAGGATCAGCCAGGTGATGATCAGAAGAACGCCGAAGAACATGGGGGCAGCCTCGCGAATGGATGAACCATCCTACCCGTCGTCGGGCGCGGTTGCCTATGTACATGTCCCAGGAGGAAGGGGAGTGAACGGACTTTACGCAAGTGTGCCTACAAGGGCATCAGGTGCTGGCTGATAGTGCCAGGGTACTTCGTCTTACATTTGTGAGGGAACCGTCACGCATTGAACCGTCACTTATCTGGCGACCTACAGCATATTTTCTATGTGGATGTACCGCACTCCATCCCTTTGAAGTACAGGGGCGGTCCTGATCGTGACCCCGTCAGTCGCATTATTAGTAGTGGTCTAACGCGCTTAAAAATATGAGCCTATAGCACTGGCCGGTATTGGGTGGGGCCAATCATGGCCTCGCAGTCAGCGTAAACAGAAAGAAAAAGCCCCCACCCAACCCACTGCGGATAGGGGACGCAATGGGCTGGGTGAGGGCTTCTTTTACGACTGTTTTACTGCGCGATAGTTTTCACCGACACGCCACGCTCAACTGGTGTGGAGCGCCCGTAGATATCTTCGAACCGCTCGATATCGTCTTCGCCCAAGTAGCTGCCCGATTGCACTTCGATGATCTCCAACGGGATCTTGCCTGGGTTGCGCAGGCGGTGCACCGAGGCGATCGGGATGTAGGTGGACTGGTTCTCGCAGAGCAGGAACACGTTTTCGTCACAGGTGACTTCGGCCGTGCCGCTGACCACGATCCAGTGTTCGGCGCGGTGGTGGTGCATTTGCAGTGACAGGCACGCGCCCGGTTTTACCGAGATGTGCTTGACCTGGAACCGCCCGCCCATGTCCACCGAGTCGTAGGAACCCCATGGGCGATAGACTTCGCAGTGGTTCTGGGTTTCGCTGCGGCCCTGCTCGTTGAGGGTGCTGACCATCTGCTTGACGCCCTGGACCTTGTCCTTGTGGGCAATCATCATCGCGTCCTTGGTTTCCACCACCACGATGTTGTCCAGGCCGATCACCGAGACCAGCTTGCCGTTGCCGTGGATCATGCAGTTGCGGCTGTCCTGGATCACCACGTCGCCTTTGCTGACGTTGCCGTTGGCGTCTTTGTCGTTAACCGCCCACAACGAAGCCCAGCAACCCACGTCGCTCCAACCCGCACTCAGCGGCACCACGCAGGCGCGCTGGGTTTTTTCCATCACGGCGTAGTCGATGGAATTGTCCGGGCAGCAAGCGAAGGTGGCTTCGTCGAAGGTCACGGTGTCGGCGGTTTGCTCGCTGCGTTCCAGGGTCAGCAGGCACGTGTCGTAGATGTCCGGATCGTGCTTTTTCAGCTCTTCGAGGAAGCGGCTGGCACGGAACAGGAACATGCCGCTGTTCCAGAAGTAACCGCCGCTTTTAACGAACTCGACGGCGCGTTTTTCATCGGGTTTTTCCACGAACTGCTGTACGCGGCTCACGCCTTCGGGCAGCAGCGAATCGTTGGTGGACTTGATGTAGCCATAACCGGTTTCCGGACGGGTTGCTGGCACGCCGAACAGCACCATCTCGCCACGCTCGGCCGCCACGGTGGCCAGGGCCAGGGCGCGCTGCAGGGCTTTCTGGTCGTCGAGCACGTGGTCGGCCGGCAGCACCAGCATCAGTTCGTCGCGGCCTTCGTTGACCAGCATCATCGCGGTCAGGGCCACAGCCGGTGCGGTATTGCGCCCGAACGGTTCCATCAGGATGCGCTGGCACTCAAGCTTACGCGTGCTCAGTTGCTCATTAACGATAAAACGGTGGTCCTTGTTGCAGACCACGATTGGGGAGTCCATGCCTTCGAACACCAGGCGCTCCAGGGTTTGCTGGAACAGCGTGTGCTCACCGGTCAGGGCCAGGAATTGCTTCGGGAACTGTTTACGGGAAAGCGGCCAAAGACGTGAGCCGCTACCACCGGAAAGGATTACTGGGATCATGGATGTTTCTCCTTGAATCGATTTGGGTCAGAGCCTGTGGGAGCGGGCTTGCTCGCGAAGGCATCACCTCGGTGTCACTGATGCACTGAGGTGTCAGCATCGCGGGCAAGCCCGGTAGGGCAAGCCCGGCTCCTACAGGGGGAGCGTCAATTTCAAAAGCTAATCAGCGGGTCGACACTGGGCGCTTGACCCAGACTGGCGAAATGCTCGAACCAGAACCGGTCACATACAGCACCGCCGCTTCACCACGTTCCAACGCAACCGGCTTCACATCACCGACTTTCTTGTCGCCGTCATACAACGCCAGGCTCACCTTCACCGGGTTGATTTCACGCTCTCCACGGCCTTTGGCGGCCACCGACTTGACCACGTCGGTCTTGCCGTCGGCGGTTTTCAGGGTCAGGGCCTTGTCGCTGAGGTTCTGCACGCGTACCAGGGATTTCTGCTTGTTCTTGAACGGCGGTTCTTCGATCAGTTGCGGCTGGCCGCTGCCACTGTTGACCAGGGTGTAGTAGTGGTCGGCGGCGAGTTTGACCGGCACGGTCTGGCTGCCGACCTTGGCGCTGTAGTCGCCGCCGGGCATGAAGCTGAAGTCACTGCTGGCCAGTGGCGCAACGTCGCTCAGGTTGGTCGCGCCGACGGTGGCGCTCACTTCTTGGTTGGATGCGTTGTAGACACGTACGAAGCTTGAGCCTTTCGGTGCGACAGGGCCGTACAAGGCAGCGTCACCGGCGAAGGCGGACAGGGATACCAAGCTCATACCGGCAGCCAGGGCCAGAGTCTTAGCGAGATGACGCGCAGTAGTAGTGAAAGTCATGTGAGTTACCTCTCTTTCAGTTTTGCGCCCGGTCGGGCGTCTCGGATTTTTGGTGTTTAGCGGGTGTATTCAGTGCCATGTTCTGTTGGCGCGAACCGGCTTTTTTAAGCTGCGCAACCCACTGCGGGTCGGCGTCACCGATTTCGTTGTTGACGGGCAGATAACGTTCAGGAAACTCCCAGATCAGCACCTGTGGCGGGCTGTTCTTGAAGTCGTCGCTTTTCAGGTAGCTGAGCATCGGCAGAATCGGGCCGTGGCCGTCTTCGGAGTAGTTGATGACATCGCTGTGCAAGGCTTGCTTGAGCGCGCCGACGAAGTTCCAGTTAGGGTTGGCGCTGTAGCTGGTGCCGACCAGTGCCACCGGGGTTTCGCTGTTGCTGAACAGCGCGTCGTCGCCTTTGTTTTCAGCCAAATGCGTCAAGCGTTTTTGCAGCGGTTCTTTGGGCGGCATCAGGTTTTCAAACAGCGGGTCCAGCGGCAGGAACAGACGCAGGTCGCCTTTGTGCGGTTCGGTCTTTTCAGCTTCGGTGACAAAGCGCTGTGGCTCGCCACTGAGCGGGGTCTTTTCGCTAATCACCTTGGCCAATTGCTTGGCAGCGATTTCGGCGCCGTCCGGCGTCCAGTGGGTGTCGGTACGCAGGAACACTTGCTGGCCGCCCAGCTTGGCCTGTTGCAGGGGCCCAAGCAGGTCAGGGGCGATGATCTTGTCGGCGGCGACACGGGCATGGAAGTCCTGGTACAGGTTGGCGTGGATGCTCGCTGGTTTCACTTCGCCCAAGTGTTCTGGGTACAAGCGCACCTTGGCCGGCACAATCGCCATCACCAATTGAATGCCCTGGGCCTTGAGTTTCTGGCGTACGCCTTCGACCAGCGCGTAGTTGCCCTCAAGGTTCTGGTCTTCATTGACGGCGGGGTTGAACTCCTGGTCGCTGTACAGCCAGTGATCGCGGCCCAGCACCACGCCAGGGCGGCCTTCGTTGAACAGCTTGTAGTCCAGCGCCGCCCACAGGTTGGTGCCGATGCGCTTGATCGGGAACTGGTCGTCGTAGTGGGTCTCGACGGCCTTGGTCCAGCGGCCGTTGAGCACCGTCGCGTCGGCATTGGTGCTGAAGCCGAAGAAGCTGCGCATCGACCAGGCGCCCAGGGCCAGCAGCACCAGTAGGAACAGCGCGATATAGAGGACGCGGAATGAACGGGTCATGGTCGGCTCCCTCAGAATTGGAAGTAAAGGAACGGCGAGAAACTCTGCGCCGACAGTTTCAAGATCGATGCCACAAACAGCAGCAGTACCGCAGCGCGCATGGCGTAGCGTGGCCAGTCAGCGGTCCAGTAGGCCGGTTGCACGGCGGCGTCCTGGCCGACGGTGAAACCTGGCTGGTGGATGCTGTCCGGGTTGTCACCCGGCACGGCCTTGATCAGGCTCGGGTCGGCCGGCTTGGCTTTCTCGGCAGGGCGGTTGGTGTAGAAGTCGCGCAGGCCGAAGAACGCCAGCGTTGCGTACGCCACCACCAGGGTTGCCACTTGCAGGCCAGTGAGGTTGGCGCGGTTGAGCTCCGACAGTGACCACTCGCCAAAGCTGAACATCGCACCGTACATACGGCCGGCGACGTGCAGGTTCTCCGAGCGGAAGATCACCCAGCCCATCACCACCAGCAGGAAGGTGAAGGCCCAGCGCACCACGTTGAAACTGCGCGGCGCGGTGTTGAGGCCGATGGCTTTTTCAATCGCCAGCCACATGCCGTGCCAGGCGCCCCACACGATGTAGGTGATGTTCGCACCGTGCCACAGGCCACCGAGCAGCATGGTCAGGAACAGGTTGCGGTAGGTGGTCAGCGTGCCTTTACGGTTGCCGCCCAGGGTGATGTACAGGTAGTCACGCAGCCAGGTCGACAAGCTGATGTGCCAGCGGCGCCAGAACTCGGTGATCGACTGGCTGATGTACGGCTGTTTGAAGTTTTCCATGAAGCGGAAACCCATCATCAAGCCCAAACCAATGGCCATGTCGCTGTAGCCGGAGAAGTCGAAGTACAGCTGCGCGGTGTAGGCCAGCGCGCCGAGCCACGCATCGCCCGTGGTCGGATTTTGCAGGGCAAAGCAATGGTCGGCCACCACCGCCAGGGTGTCGGCGATGAAGACTTTCTTGATGAAACCCTGCATGAACCGCGTGCAGCCCTCGGAGAATTTGTCGAGGGTGTGCGTGCGGTTGTTGAACTGGTCGGCCAGGTCGCGAAAGCGCAACACGGGGCCGGCAATCAAGTGCGGGAAGATCGCCACGAACGCCGCAAAGTCGATGAGGTTACGGGTGGCCGGGGTGTCGCCGCGGTACACGTCGATGATGTAGCTGATGGACTCGAAGATGTAGAACGAGATCCCGATCGGCAACAGCACGTGAGTGAGAATGAACGGCTCCAGGCCCGCCGACTTCATCATCACGTTGATGCTGTCGACGCCGAAGTTGGCGTACTTGAAGTAGCCGAGGATGCACAGGTCGACTGCCACGCCGAGCAGCAGCCAGCGTTGAGCCGGCTTGGTGCGCACGCCGGCCGCACCGACCTTGAGGCCGATCCAGTAATTCCACAGCGTGACGGCGGCGAACAGCGCCAGGAAGTCCACTCGCCACCAGGCGTAGAACACATAGCTGGCCAGTAGCAGCAGCAGGTTGCGATAGCGTTGCCCGCTCCAGTAATACAAACCGAGAAAGATCGGCAAGAACAGAAACAGGAACACATTGGACGAGAAAACCATCCCGATCTCTCCATGTTTAACAGACAGTCAAGGGCCAACGGCCCCCCCAAACCCCCCATCAAATTCGGGAGGGTGTACACGTTTCAGTGTGGGAGCTGGCTTGTGTGGGAGCCGGGCTTGCCCGCGATGCACCGAAGCCAGCTCCCACATAAAGCCAGCGCCCACTTTTGGACCGAGTCCAGGTGTGGGAGCTGTGTATCAGTTGCCTTTGTTGCCTTTTTCATGCGTCGGGTCGTAGACCTTGGTCAGGTCACCGCCCAGCCGGAAGGTCTTGAACGGCTGCATGCCGTGCTTGCGCTCGATCACATCCGGGGCGCAGGTGTAGAGGGTGCAGAAGGGCTCAAGCCAGGCGAATTTCATGTCCTCCTTGAGGTCCTTCATGTCCTGCTCTTTACCGTTCTTCTTCTCGAAGATCTCCGGGTCTTTGACCCCGGCCAGCACTTTGTCGCCCAGGCGTTTCAACGCGCCGTTGTTTTCCTGGCGCAGATCCACACCGTTGACCAAGGCAAAACTGGCGATCATCGACAGCGGCGGCAGTGCGTAGTTGTGGTACGACAAAGCCCGTTGCTGGCGCTTCAATTCATTCGGCAAAAAGCCCTGGTCATCGACCTGGTTGGCGCCGACCTTGTATTCCTTCACCGCCCAATCAAACAGGTCACGGCGGTTGACGGCGACGGACGTGGCCATCACCGACCAGGCGGCCCAGTAGGAGTGGTTGTTGGTTTTTTCCAGCGGCAGGTTGTCCCAATCGCTGACGACCTGATCGGCCATTTTGCTGAACCAGGCTTCGATCAACTGCGATTCCTGCTGGTGGTTGGCCAGCGGGTGCGAGTCGGAGAACTTCAGTCGCACATAGGCCGAAGCCATGCTGCCCAGCGCCCATTTGCGCATGGACTTACCGGTGTGGTTGAAGTCCTTGGACATCAACGCATCCGCCTTGGCCCAGCTCGTAAGCCAATTGAGCGTGCATTCCAGCTGCTGCGGGCGACCGTCGCGCATGAACTGCATCACGCGCTTGCTGGTGTCTTTTTCCAGCTTGGTGATGTCGGCGGTGCTGTCGCGAAAGGCTTTTTCGGATTGCACATTCAGGGTGGAACGGGCTTTGTCCGAACCTTCGTACTTGCTGCGAAATTGCAGCGAGCCGGTGTACGGCGCCGGCATGGCGTCGCAGTCATTTTTGAAGTCGCCGGTCTTGAACGCTTCGATCGGTGCGAAGTAGCCCTGAGGCGGACGCAGCGGGGCGGCGGCGTTGGCTGCGCCGGCGAAGATCGCCAGGCCCAGCAACGATGGAATCAATAACTTCTGCATAGGTAACCTCATTGCGCGCTTATTTCACGGCCTTGAAGCGGTCTGTTGACCGCTGGCCGGGAATACGTTGCGTGTGCAAATTTTCGCTTCGACTTTCTGCGCGGCAGCGCCCGCTTCGGGGCCTTGTACTTCCACGGCCAGCAAGTTCTGCGAGGCCCAGTCTTCATCGGTGCGCAGTTCAAAGGCGAAACGCCCGTCTGTGTCGGATGTTTCGGGTTTCTCGATCTTGATGTCCTCGTGGCGCCCGTTCATGTACCAGAGGGTGGCTTGCAGGGTTTTCACCGACGGGTCGGCGAAGCGGATATCAACCTGATGGTTGGCGTTGCGCAGGTCTTTGTTCGAACTGTTAACCAGCAATTCGTTCTTGCCGGGTTTCAACGTCGTGCTGGCGGTCATCTGCGCAGTCTTGCCTTCGCAGCCGTTGTCGAGCAGCGACATCATCTGGCGGTAGATGGTCTCCTGGTCGAGGCGATACAGCGGCGAGAACTCCCAGATCAGAATCTTTGGCGGGGTTTTCTGGAATTCTTCGCTGCCCAGGTACTGGATCATCGAACCTTCGAGGCCACCGCCAGGAAAGGCGACGTTGAGGATGTCGGCACCGATTTCCTGTTCGAGGAAACCGGCGAAGTTGTAGTTCTTGCCACTGTGGCTGGTGCCCACCAGGGTGATCTGCGGGTTGCCCGAATCGCTGAACAGGTCGCCGTCGCCCGCTTCGCCCTTGGGCTCGGTGGTGAACTGGTCCATGTACTGGATCGCGTAGCTGGTGCCGCACAGTTGCCCGGCCATGTTGTGCAGGGTGCCGGTCTTGCCCATGCGGCCCGAGCGCTTGGTCTCGAATTCGCGCTTGGGAATCTCGGCGTACTCGGGCATGGCACGCACTTTGGCACCGACGATTTTCGCCGTGCGCTGGGCACCGTATGGCGTCCAGTGTTGGTCGCCACGGAAGTAGAAATCGTGGGCCGGCAGTTCATCCGGCAGTTGCTCATTGGTGAGCGGCGACAGGTCCGGCACCACGTAACCCATCTTGGCGAAACGGCCGAGCATGGTCTTGTAGTTGCCCAGCGCCTTGTCGAAATCGAACTTGGCTTTCTCGTCGGGGTTGAGCTTGTTGCGGTTTACCAGGCCACGGGTCGGCTGGTACACCACCACCAGCTCCACGCCCTTGGCCTTGAACGCATCGTGCAGCTGTTGCATGCGTTTGTAGCCGGCGGGGCTGGTGTCGAATTCGGTGCGCAGGTCTTCCTGGGTACGGAACAGCCAGTCGCCCTGGGCTTGCACCAGAGTGGTGAAGTTCTGCTGGTAACGCGTGGTGTAGTTTTTCGCGTCGTGGGCAGCCGGGCACAGGCTGCAGCACGGTTCGGCAGTGAAGGTCGGCGCCTTGATTTCGTCGGCGCGTACGCCTTGGCTGGCCGCCAGCAGGCCGAGGGTCAGACCCGAGAGGCTCAGCAGTTTGATCATGTGTGGGTGCATAAGGGTCATCCTCAGTCCTGCATTTCGGTCTGGCGTTCGACAGGGTCGATCAGCACGGCTTTCTGTTGGCGCACCAACAGGTCGAGAATTTCTTCCTGCCGATCACCCAGCACACCGTTGAAGCTGATGCCGCTGGATTTGGTCGGCGCCAGCATCGACACGCGATACAGTTCGACACTCAATGGCGAATCGATCGACAGCGGCCCGCTGCCGTTACCGGCAAGCTCACCGCCAACCACGATCAGCGAGACCTTGGCGTCGAACGGGTCGAGGGCGATGTCGCGGTCGGTGTCGGTCAAATCCTTGATGTGGCCGTACACGCCGGTCAGGCCGTTGGCCATCGAGGTGTTTTCGTACAGGCGAATGTTCACGCTGTTACGGATGCGAATGCCGTGGCGACGGTTGGCGATCACTTTGTTGCCCCACAGCAGGTTGTCGCCGCTCTCATAGAGCGTGATGCCGTCGGTGTGGTTGCGGTAAATCTCGTTGTCGGCGATCAGGTTGTTCACGCTGTTACGGTCGATCACTAGGCCCGAGAGCTTGTTGTCGTAGCTGCGGTTGTTGAAGATAAAGCTGTCGTTCACTTCCCGGGAAATGATGATGCCGTGCTTCTTCTTGGTGCCGTAGACGGTGTTGTCGGCGATGATCAGGCCGTGGGAACGGTCGTGCGGGTCAATGCCGTAGACGATGTTGTCTTTGTAGGTATTGCCCTTGAGCACAAAACCTGTGGTTTCGTAGCAGTAGAAGCCGTACCACATGTCCGAGAACTCGGAATCGATGATCCAACCGGTCGGCTCAGGGCGCTTGAGCACCTTGGCCATGTTCGGCGTGTACTGGGAAATACTCACCCCGTACGACTTACTGTTGGCATAGCCGAAGCTGGCCATCTTGCTGTTGGCGACGTAGGTCTCGGTACCGCCCCAGGCCAGCAGGAACGGGCGGAATTCCTTGGGCGACTGGAACAGCGCCGGGCCATTGGTTTTTTCGTTCCAGCCGGTGATCTTGGTGTCACGCACAAACAGCTGGCCGTCGTTGATCAGGAACGAGCCGGCTTGTTGTGACAGGCGCAACTCCTGAGTCTTCTTGTCGATTTCGAGGATGCCCTTGCGCCCGACCACGATCGGCAACTTGGCCAGGAACACACCCGGCGAGGTTTCGCTGAGGTACTGCTTGGGCACTTTGCCGAGCAGGTCCTTGAGGTTCATGTAGCCGTCGTCGACAAAGATCGCCTGGGGAATGCCGTGCTGGCGAACCACCCATTCGGCCATCTTGTTGTCGCCGCCGATGAAGTCCTTGAGGGCGTCTTCCTGCATCATGCGTCGGATGCTGACTTTGCCCGTCTTGCTTCTGACGATCTTCTTTTCCATCGCTGCGGCGGTGTAGCCCGACAGGTCCGGCAGGGCCGGTTTAGCCATTTCCAGCGGCGCGGTTGGCGGGCTGGAAATGGTGTAGGTCTTGGCCTGTTGCAGTTCTTTGGCGATGGTCGGCGCCTTCACCGCCGCACCGTCGGCAAAGGCCGAAGTGCTGGCCAGCAGCATGGCTGCGACCAGCAGGCTGACCGAGCCTTTGAGGGCTTGAGGGTTCATTGCGCAGGCTCCCATCAGAATTTCCAGATCACGTCGACAAACGCGCGGTGCATGTACGAGTCGACCTGGCTGCCATAGGCATCACCCGGCTTGAACACACCCGCCCGGAAGCGCACCAGGGCCGACGGTTCGTCGATCGACTGGCTCAGCGCGGCCGGCAGCAGGCCTTTCTTGAAGTACTTGGTGACTACCACGTCCATCTCCTGGCCCAAGTCTTTCTTGCCGTCTTCAAGCGGCAGGGAAGTGCTGGACAGGATCGCGCCGGTCACGTCGTCGGTGTTGTTCTGCACGGCATCGATACCGTTGCTGCCCACCGGCTTGTTGCCGTCGACGCGCCAGAACTTGTGATAGACCAGGCTGGCGTCATAGTCCTCGCGCAGTTGCCAGGAACCGAACAGGCTCATGGACTGCACGTTGTTCATCTCGCCGCGAAACGCTTCGCCGAAGCGGTGCACGCGGGACTGGGTGCCGGTCCAGTTCGAACGGTTGCTCTGCAGGCCGTTCTGCTCGTAGTTGGCACTCGCACGCGAATAAGCCGCGCCGACTTGCCACTGCGGATCCAGACGCAGGCGGATACCCAGGTCGGTAGCCCAGCCACTCACGTCATCGCTGCGCTTGGCTTCTGTCGGACGTGAGCCGTCGGCGTTCAAGGCGTTGACCGTGTTGCGGTCGCCTCTCATGCCGGTGACGCTGGCCCAGTAATTGACCGTGTTGGTGTTGCGCCAGTTGTAGGCGTCGCTGTTGGCTTCGATGCCGAGCCAGGTCAGGTCGCCGTTTTCGCGTTTGTCCAACGAGTCGGTGGCCACGCCCGGTTCCGGGTAGTCGAGCTTGCCGTCGTCATGGGTGTGGTGGGCGCGCAGGCCGATCCACTGGCCGGGCGTCCACTGGTAGGCGGCGTCGGCGTAGAGGTGCTGGCGGTCCTTGTCCTTGGGCGACAGCTCCTTGAGGTCGGTGCGGTATTCGCTGAAGCGTTCGGCAACGCCGACATTGGCCTTGAGCAGGGTGGTGTCGAAGGTCCAGTTCAGCGCTTCGATATTGGTGTCGCGCCATTGGCCGTCGTCATTGCGCAGGCGTTGGCGACCCAGCTTGAGCAGCTCGCCCGGGTAAGGCGTGAAACCGCTGTAGCCGACCCAGAACTCGCGCATGGCCAGGTAGTTTTTCTTGGACTTGCGGTCGTTGTTGGTGGTTTGCTGATTTTCGTCATCGGCCGATTGTTGCAGGGGGTCGGTCTCGATGATGTCGCTCGACACGACCGCCTGGCCCATGGCGTAGGCGCTCCACGCGCCACTTTCGCCGTAGACCCACGGGCGCAGGTCGAGGCCGATACCGTTGACGTCGCCGCCTTTCTGGGTACCGAGGTCGCGGTCATCTTCGGACTGCGCGGTGGCTTTGACTTCCAGGCCGAAGTTCTTGGCTTCGGTCAGCGCGGCCAGGGTCGGGCACGACCACAGCAGGGCGAAGGTCAGGCCGATGCCGGCCTTGACGAATGGGTTGAGCTTCATAGGGATTCCTCGCCGTCTTCTTCTTGCAGGGCGTGCAGTTGCAGCGTGCTCTGGGCCAGGGTGCCGCGTGTCGCCAGCTCCTGTTGCACCAGGCGTTGGCCTTCGGCGCGTTGCTCTGGCGTGAGCGGGGCTTCGAGCTGCGTGGCCAAGTCATTGGCCTCTGGCGTGTCCTGGGCTTTCGCCAACTGGCTGAAGACGTAGGCGTTCAATGGGTCGGGCTTGGTGCCCTTGCCTTGGGAAAACAATTGCGCGATGGCGAAGTCGGCGCTGTTCTGGCCGTTGCGCGCAGCGGTCAGCAAGTGGTCGAGGGCTTTTTGCGAGTAGACCTTGCCCAGGTAGCCACGGCGGTAGATCTGGCCGAGGTAGTAATCGGCGGCGACTTCCTTGCCCACGGCTTTTTCGAAATGCGCTTCGGCGGCCTTGGCGTCTGCCGGCACCCACTTGCCTTCGTAGTAGAGCTTGCCCAGCAATAGCTCGGCGCGCGGCTGGTCGGCGGCGCGGCCGTTGTCCAGGTATTTCATCATCTGGTCGACGTCGCCCAGTTCGGGGAAGTCGTAGAGCAGTTGCGCCAGGCTGACCCAGGAAGCGGGGTAGCCGGGGGCGATTTTTTCCAGCAGGGCTTGCGCGGTTTTTTCATCGGTCTTGCCCAGGGTCGCATCGCCCAAGACACGCGCAACGCTATCAACACGCTGGGCGGTGACGGTGCCACGGCTGTAGCCTGCTTCCATTTGCTTGAGCAGTTCGGCCTGTTTTTCCGGCTCGGCTTTTTTCTGGTAGACCGTGGCCAGCTCGACGTAGCAGATGTCGGTGGTGTTCAGCGCGGCCTTGCAGATGCGCTCTACATCATCCAAGTGCTGGTCGTAGGTGTCCTGGGTGCGATACAGCAGCACCTGGGCTAGACCTGCTTCCGGGTAACCCGCTGCTTGCCATTTGGTGATCTGCTGCTGGGCATTCACGTTGGGGAAGCTGTGCGGGTATTGCAGGTACAGCATGGCCAGCGGGATCAGGGTGTTGCCTTCGCCATTGGCAAAGGCTTTTTTCAGCAAACCTTCAGCCTCGTGCTGCTCGGCCTCGGTGGCACCCGGCTTGGCCACCAACAGGCGACCCAGGCGGGCTTGGGCCCGTGGCGAGGTATCGGCGGCCGCGCGGTAAGTGGCTTCGGCTTGGCGGATTTGCTCGGGGTCGCGGGTGGTCACCTGGATATCGGCCAGGCCTACTTGGGCCTCGCTGTAACCCAGGTCCGCCAGCTGCTGGTAGTTCTGCTGGGCGGTGACGGTGTCGCCACGCTTGAGGGCTTCGTTGGCCAGGCGCTGGTCGGGCAGGCCGGCGCAACCGGCCAAAGAAACTGCCAGTGCCAGCGCGCAGTAGGCTGCGGCGAAGTGCGATCTGCTCTGTGTGGGAGCTGGCTTGCCTGCGATGGGCTCACCTCGGTGCATCTGAAAAACCGAGTCGCCTGCATCGCGGGCAAGCCCGGCTCCCACATGGGTCAGTGCTGTTTTTGAAATAGGGTTCACAGGCATGTCCTCGCTTACAGACCGTGAGCCATGGCTTTATCGATCAGCCAGTTCAGCGATGGGCCACGGTCGCTGGTCACTTCTACCGGGCGGCCGGCGTAGGTGCTGTCCAGCGGGGCATCCGGCTTGATTTGCACGCGGATGTCGGAGGACAGGTCTGCGCTGTTCAGGCTGGTGCTGCTGACGATGGTGCCGGTGCGGATCTGTTCTTCGTCGGCGATCTGGAAGTTCACCTGTGTACCTGGGCGAACGTCGGCGAACTGGCGGTAGGTGAAGCGCGCTTCCACGTTGGCCAGGCTGCCGCGTGGCACCAGTTGGAAAATCACATCGCCCTTGCTGGCGTACTGGCCGTCGGCGACCAGTTGCTGGGCGACGATGCAATCGCATGGGGAGGTTAGGGTGCCGGTCATTTGCTTGCCGAACAGCTCTTCCACCTTGGCCGGTTGCAGCTGCTCTTCGTCCAGGTGGCCCTTGAGCACATCGAGCATGCTGGTGCTGAAGGTCGCCAGTGGTGCGCCTTTGGCGGCGACCGCGTCACCTTTGAGCAGGCTTTGCACGGTGCCGTCGCGCGGCATGGTCACGTTCATGCCGGGTACGCTGACGAGGCCAGCCTGGGCATGGCTGACGAAGTACATGCCGTACACCGATTTGAAGATGAAACCGAAGGCTGCCAGGCCGACGATGAAGATACCTGCGCTGAACACCACGGCGCGCAAGCGGCCCGCGGCGCTCATGTTGCTGCCGCCGTCCTTAACCTTGCGCGCCTTGGTGAAGTTGTCACGTTGCAGGGTCGCCAGCACGTCGCCCATGGTCACGATGTCGCCGGACAAGTGCGAGGTGATCAAGTGGCGCAGGGTGGAAATATCCTGGGCGTCGAGGTTCTGGAACTGGCAACCGGTACGGCCAGTCTGGCGGTCGTAGGAGCGAATCTGCAGCTCGACATCCATCGCCAGGCCGAGGTTATCGATGACGAATTGCAGGCGGCCTTTGTGCACTTCACCGACGGTCAACGGCTGGGTGGCGGTGAACGCCAGGCCGCCGGCAGACAGGTCGATCACCCGTGCTTCGGTCTGGGTGCGGTCGGTGTTGAAAAAGCGCAGCTTGGCCGGGATTTTGACCCGGGCATGTTGGCGCTGGGCTTCGGATTCGTGGACAACGTTGGCGTTTACTTGGCTATTCATGGTGCTTTAGTTCCTAGTTAATTCAGGCTTGGCAGGGTCAGACCATCATCAGCAACACGGCGACGAAAATGCTGCCGGCGGAGAAGGTCATGGTCCGAGACGACCAGGTGTTGAACCAACGTTGAAAGCTGGCCAAATCGCGGGTCAGTTTGGTGTCCTGGCGAGTCCAGGACTGTTGATCAAGGCGGAAGAACACGTAGATCTTCACCAGCGCGCCCATGATCTGGTTGTAATAGAGAATCACCGGGTAAGCCGGGCCGATCTTGTGACCGGAGCACGACAGCAGCAGGGTCAGGATCAGGCGAGTGATGCCGATCCACAGCAGGTACGCGAGGATGAACGCGCCGCCGTATTTGAAGGTGGCGATGACGGCCACGGTCAGGCCGAGCAGCGAGGTCCACATCGACACGCGCTGATCGAACAGCACCACGCTGGTGAACAGGCCGAGCCGGCGCACACCCAGGCCCAGGGCACGGGAGTTCTGACGCAGGTTGTTGCCGTACCAGCGGAACATCAGCTTGCGGCTTGCCTTTATAAAGCTCTTTTCCGGTGGGTGTTCCACGGTATTGATCGCGGCATCCGGCACGTAGAAGGTGTCGTAACCCAGGCGCATCAGGCTGAACCAGCTGGACTTGTCATCACCGGTCAAGAACTTGAAGCGGCCCAGGCGCCAGTGTTGCAGCGAGTCGCTTTCCACATCGGCGATAAAGCCCGGGTCGGTGACCACGCTGGCACGGAACACCGACATGCGCCCGGTCATGGTCAGCACGCGTTTGGACAGGGCCATGGAGCACATGTTGATGTGACGCTGGGCGAAGCGCAGCTTGTGCCATTCGCTCATGATGTAGCCGCCGCGCACTTCGCAGAACTCGTTAGTGGTCAGGCCGCCGACATTGCCGAACAGTTGGAACCACGGCACGGTCTTGCGCACCACGCCTTCGGCGAGCACGGTGTCGCCATCGATCACCGCAACCACGGCACGGTCATCCGGCAGGTGGCGGGAGATGGCGCGGAAACCAAAGGCCAGGCCGTCGCGCTTACCGGTGCCGGCAATGCGCACGAAATCGAGCTTCACGTGTTCCGGTGGGTTCATGCGTTCCCACAGGCTTTTCACCAGCAGCTCATCGGACATTTCCACCAGCGAGCAGACCACGGTGGTGGGGAAGCCGCATTCGATGGCCTCGCGGATCACTGAGCTGTAGACCTGCGCGGTGGTCAGCGCGTCAATACGAAAACTGGTCACCATCAGGAACACATGGGAGGGGTCCGCCGACTTGCCCAGCTTGCGCACTTTACGGCGCAGGTGCGGGTAGACCACGTACAGGAACAGCATGCCGCGAAAGAAATGCGTAGCACCCATCGAGTAGCGCCAGATACCGACGGCGCCAATCAGGAAAATAAAATTCTTCGACTCGGAGTCGAACGTACTCGCCGGTAACAGCAGGGCGAGTCCCATCAGCAGGCTCAGAAAGAACAGCCAGCCGGCGGATTGGAGCAGTACGTGTTTTAACTTGGACATAAGCGTCATCCGAAGGTGAAGAAGGCTCCAGGCTGCAAGCGCTGGGGATGGGTACGCTTGCAGCCTGAAACTTGCCGTTGCTGTTACCAGCAAATGCCTTCGGTGCGGCCTGTCGTACTGGTGGCCTTGGACATGAAGCCCACCAGGTCGATGACTTGCTTGCCGTGCGGCGCGTTCTGCGCCAGGGCACGGAACTTCTCATCGCGGTTGCCGAGGATGATCACGTCGGAGTTGTTGATCACATCATCGAAGTCCGAGTTGAGCAGGGACGACACATGCGGGATCTTGCCTTCGATGTAGTCTTTGTTCGCGCCGTGGACACGGGCGTACTCGACGTTGCTGTCGTAGATGCTCAGGTCGAAACCCTTGCCGATCAGCATTTCCGCCAGCTCCACCAATGGGCTTTCGCGCAGGTCGTCGGTGCCGGCCTTGAAGCTCAGGCCCAACAGGGCGACTTTGCGTTTGTCGTGGCCGGCGACGATGTCGAAGGCGTTTTGCACCTGGGACTCGTTGCTGCGCATCAGCGAGTTGAGCAGCGGCGCTTCCACGTCCAAGGTGCTTGCGCGGTAGGTCAGGGCACGCACGTCTTTGGGCAGGCACGAGCCGCCGAACGCGAAGCCTGGGCGCATGTAGTACTGCGACAGGTTGAGGGTTTTATCCTGGCAGACCACTTCCATCACTTCGCGACCATCGACGCCGACGGCCTTGGCGATGTTGCCGATTTCGTTGGCGAAGGTGACTTTGGTGGCGTGCCACACGTTGCAGGTGTACTTGATCATTTCGGCAACGGCGATGTCCTTGCGGATGATCGGTGCGTCGAGTTCTTCGTACAGCGACTGCAAGACATCACCGGAGGCTTTGTCGAACTCGCCGATGACGGTCATCGGTGGCAGGTCGTAGTCGGCGATGGCGGTGGATTCACGCAGGAATTCCGGGTTGACCGCGACGCCGAAGTCGACGCCGGCTTTCTTGCCGGAGCAGTCTTCGAGGATCGGGATCACCACATTGGCCACGGTGCCTGGCAACACGGTGCTGCGCACTACGATGGTGTGGCGGGTGGCTTTGTCACGCAGGACAAAACCGATCTCGCGGCATACCGATTCGATATAGTTGAGTTCCAGGTCGCCGTTTTTCTTGCTCGGCGTACCGACGCAAATCATCGACAGGTCGGTGTCGCGGATGGCCTCGGCGAAGTTGGTCGTGCCGCGCAGTCGGCCGGTTTCAATACCCTGGCTCAACAGTTCACCCAGACCCGGTTCAACGATTGGCGATTTGCCCGCATTGATCAGGTCAATCTTTTCCTTGGAGATGTCTACGCCGACCACTTCATGGCCACGGGCAGACAGGCAACCGGCACAGACTGCGCCAACGTAACCGAGACCAAATATGCTGATGCGCATCGCATTTACCTCTTTGTCATTGAAGACGATATTAATCATGCCAATTAGATGGCTGGAGTTCATGTTTGCAAGCGTCACTGATGCCGCGAAAGTTGGGCGAATAGACGCCGACTTACCGTGTGCAGGCATGTTAAATAACGAGTGACTAACGAGTGCACTCAAGTTGTGCGAAACGTGGCCTTGTTATTGGCACTTGCCCTGAAATGCAGCCAGCCTTCCTGGGGGAAGGGCTTGGCGCCAGCGCCGCAGGGCATAGATTGAGGCAATTAGCCTTTAAATATCAATGCCTTGGGTTATATCGCTGACCCATTAGGGGAAGCTGAGCCTTGGCCTTGTAGTTGCTGGCGATTCATCCTTATCGCCGCTATTAACTAATCGGTTGGTAATATGACTCCTGAGTCAAAGTTCAATATGACAACTTTGCTACTTCCGTTGGTCGGTCATGTAAGTCATCTCTTACAGCAACAGAGAATTTCGTTACCGGTGGTATGAGCAGTGCTTTGGGGTGAAGTTCCTAGCCGCTCATCCTGTTTCCGGAAATTTCTTGAAATATTAGAAAAGATGGCACTGGTACTATACTGATAGCACTTGCTATTTGGGCCAGTAGTTATAGGGAGTTGGTGCGACGGGATAGTTTTGTGCCACCAGTGTTTTAAAAAATGGGTGCCACTACGAAAAAAAAAGAGAAATGTCGAGTGAAAGATTCGTTAGGAATTCGCCAGTATGTTTTTTTGGCGCCAAATAAATGACGATTACAGTTATCGAATGCGAACGAAAATGTGGGAGCTGGCTTGCCTGCGATGACGGAGTATCAGTCGACTTATCTCTGACTGAAACACCGTAATCGCAGGCAAGCTAGCTCCCACATTGGTTTTTTAGCGTCTGTGAGGCGGGTGCAGGGCCTTATTCCGGCGCGTGATCGCGTAGGAACACCAGGTTATCCGGCTTGGACTGCTCGGCATTGAAGCGATAACCCTGCACATCGAACTGCTTGAGCTTGGCTGGGTCGTTGATGCGCTCTTCGATCACAAAGCGGCTCATCATGCCCCGCGCTTTCTTGGCGTAGAAGCTGATGATCTTGTACTGGCCGTTCTTCAGGTCTTTGAACTCGGTGTTGATGATCCGCGCGTTCAGGGCCGTGCGTTTGACTGCCGAGAAGTACTCGTTGGAGGCCAGGTTGAGCAGTACGTCATCGCCTTGTTCGGCGAGGGCTTCGTTGAGCCACTCGCTGATGCGAGTGCCCCAGAAGGCGTAGAGGTCTTTGCCACGGGCATTGGGCAGTTTGGTGCCCATCTCGAGGCGGTACGGCATCATCAGGTCCAGCGGGCGCAGCAGGCCGTACAGGCCGGAGAGCATGCGCAGGTGGTCCTGGGCGTAGGTGAAGTCGGCGTCACTGAAGGTTTCGGCGTTGAGGCCGGTGTAGACGTCACCCTTGAAGGCCAGCAGGGCCTGCTTGGCGTTCTCCGGTGTGAAAGCGGGGTTCCAGCTGCCGAAGCGCGCGGCGTTGAGGCCGCCGATCTTGTCGGAGACGTGCATCAGGTCGCTGATTTGGGCTGGGCTCAGTTCACGCAGTTGTTCGATCAGCTCCTGGGAGTGGTCGAGGTACTGCGGCTGGGTGAAGCGCGGGGTTACCGGCTTGGACTCGAAGTCGAGGGTTTTGGCGGGGGAAATCACCATCAGCATGAGGTTGGCTCCTGTAATCGTGGCGTGTAGCGTGGGCGGGATTCTAGGGGTTGGGGCGGTTTGACTCCACCTATGATGGCGATAGGCGCGATCCGCTATGATGGGCGGTGACTCTGGAGAGGGAGACCCTAGGTCTTAGGGTTTCGCTCTTACAGCGAGTCACTTTTTTACAAACGCCTAAAAAAGTAACCAAAAAACGCTTTGCCCCACCACTCGGTGCCTCGCTTAGGCTCGGCATGCCCGCACGCAGGCTTGAATCCGTGGGCCGCCGCGATGGGCCATCCTTGGCCCAGCGCGGCTAACCCGGCGTCCTGCCGGGTTACCCACGGATTCAAGCCTGCGTGCGGCCATCGTGGTTAACGGGGCCTGTCAGATCAAGATCAAGATCAAAAGCAAAGCACGGCGGCCTAGTAGCCGACCTGAGTGGTTGAAGCAAAAGCAGGGCAAAAGCACAGCAAAAGCACAGCAGAAGCAGATCTGCTTTTCTGTGGGAGCTGGCTTGCCTGCGATGCAGACACCTCGGTATCAGAACCAGTGATGCCTCGCAGGCAAGCCAGCTCCCACATTTGTCCGAGTACACACATCTACCTGATGTACTGAGCTCAAAATGTGGGAGCGGGCTTGCTCGTTCACCATCAGCATGAGGTTGGCTCCTGTAATCGTGGCGTGTAGCGTGGGCGGGATTCTAGGGGTTGGGGCGGTTTGACTCCACCTATGATGGCGATAGGCGCGATCCGCTATGATGGGCGGTGACTCTGGAGAGGGAGACCCTAGGTGCGAATCGCGCTTTTATTATCTGCTTGCCTGTTATGCCTGACCGCCAACGCGGCGCCGGTTGATGTAGCCAGCCTGGACCGCACCACCTGGCCAGAAAAACTCAGCAGCCCCGCGCTGTTCGACGTCGCCTCACGCGCCGAAATCCTGATGTTCGCCCACAGCTTGATCGCCAGCGAAGCCCAGGACGAAGCCGCACTCAAGCAACGCCTGGGCCTGAAGATCATCAACCTGGCGGCCATCGACGACCTGCGTCGCCAGCTCTGGCAGCGCCTGCTGGAAAACTACACCTTCGCCCAGCAAAGCTGCGAAGAAGACGCCTCATTCTGCTACCTGGTCGAAAGCATGGACGACCTGCGCGAGCAAGCCGGCAAATTCCAGGTCAGCGACAACTCTTTCTACATAGGCTGGGCTGGCCCCAGCCATAACTTCCACGAACGCTACTTGGACGAACTCCTGCGCAAAGCCGCACTGTTCCCACAGATCAGCAGCGAAATCGCCCGTTTCGGCGACCACGAACGCAATGGCGACGAATTCAACGACCGCCTGTTCCTGCTCACGTTCGACGGCGGCCCCGCGCCGGTCAGCGGCCATACCGACTGGCTCACCGACTACCTGCGCAAGCAGAAGATGAACGCCACCTTCTTCGCCCTCGGCAGCAGCCTGCAAACCCGCGTAGAACGAAGTTCCGCCGCCGATGTGCAGGCGCTCTACCAAGGCCAGTGCGTGGGCACCCAAGGTTGGCAATACCGTTCCCACAGCCATTGGGTCGACTGGCAAAGCTCGATCACCCGCAGTGCCGCGCTGGCGCAGAACCTGATGCCGGAAAACTACGTGCCGCTGTTTCGCCCGCCATACGGCCAGCGTCGCGCCGACAGCCAGGGCTTCTTCCAGTCGCAAGGTTTGCAGGTAGCGCTATGGGACATCGACTCCCAGGACGAGCCCGGCAAACTCAAGGCTGATGAGTCGGCGCAGCGGGTGCTGACACTGATGCTGTTGTGGCGCAAAGGTGTGATTGTGTTTCACGACACCCAGGACAAGGCGCGGGTCGCATTACCGATGTTGCTGCAGGCAACGGCGCAAAGTGGGCTGGGTTGGCAGGACTGCCGGGAGGCGTTTCGCTGAAAAAGCGCAAATGCCCGGCCCTGTTGGGGATGAGGCGTTTCGGGGGTGATTTTGTGCGACATTTCGATGCAGGCGGACTTCCGACTTTAACGGGGTGGCTGGCACTCGGCTAGTGCTATTCGTCATCCTGAAAAATAAACTTCAAAAAAGCGTCAAAGTGCTTTTTCCTGTCATGGTTTTTGCGGTATTACGAAGTCAGATCGCCGAAACCTGCAACACAGGTGGCGTCTTCCAAGACTCCTCATGTGGGCACTGCACTTGACGTCACTGCGGTGCAGTCGGTGGTCGAATCGAGGCGCAGCACCGCCCAGGTATTGCGTCGACTGGCTCCCACAAAGGTGACCGAGTATGGATGATCATGGACGTAACCCTTCTTCCGACCAGCCAATCCTTTATGTGCTTGATACCAACGTATTGATCCACGATCCAAACGCACTGCTTAATTTCGAAGAACACCACGTCGCCATCCCGATGATCGTGCTTGAGGAGCTCGATAAGCTCAAAAGCGGCCACCACAGCGTTGCCGCCGAATGCCGCCAGGCCATCCGCCTGATCGACAAGACCCTGGGTGAAGCTTCACCTGAGGACGTTGAAGTCGGCGTGCCGATCCAGCGTGGCAAAAGCGGGCCCAAGGGCTTGCTGTCGATTCTGATGAGCAAGCGCAGCGAGCCCAACAGCCTGCTGCCGGAAAACCTGAACGACAACAAAATCATCAACCAATTGATCGACCTGCACGCGCGTGACAAGGACCTGCGCCTGGTGCTGGTGACCAAAGACATCAATATGCGCCTCAAGGCACGAGCGTGTGGGATCGCTGCCGAGGACTACAGTACCGACCAACTGGTCGACGACGTGTCGATGCTGTCGCGGGGTTATCACACCGTGACCGGTTCCTTCTGGGACCTCGTCAGCAAGGTCGAAACCCGTCAGGACCATGGCCGCACCTGGCACCAGGTACAACTGATCGACAACCTGCCGGCCGTGCACATCAATGAATTCATCATCGACGAACAGGGGTTTGTGGGGTGGATCAAAGAGATCCAGGTCGACAAATTGCTGATCCTCGACCTGCATCAGGAACCCCTGTTGCACCAGGAAGCCTGGGGCCTGAAACCGCGCGACATCTATCAGAGCCTGGCTCTGTACGCGCTGCTCGACCCGGATATTCACTTGGTTAACCTGACCGGCGCCGCAGGCTCAGGGAAAACCATCCTCGCCCTGGCTGCTGCCATCGAACAGACCATGGTGACCAAGCGCTATCGCCGCATCATCGCCACCCGCAGCGTGCAGGGCCTGGACCAGGAGATCGGCTTCCTGCCCGGCACCGAAGCGGAAAAAATGGAGCCGTGGCTGGGGGCGATCACCGACAACCTCGAAGCCTTGCACATGGATGATGAAAACACCCATGGCAGCGTCGATTACATCCTCAGCAAAGTGCCGTTGCAGTTCAAATCCCTCAACTACATCCGAGGTCGCAGCTTCCAGCAAAGCCTGATTTTGATCGATGAATGCCAGAACCTCACGCCGCACCAGATGAAAACCATCATCACCCGTGCCGGCGCCGGTTCCAAAGTGGTGTGCCTGGGCAACCTGGCACAGATCGACACCCCTTACCTGTCCGCGACCAGCTCCGGGCTGACTTACCTGACGGAACGCTTCAAAGACTTCCCCAACGGCGTGCATATCGCGCTGCAAGGGGTACCTCGTTCGATACTCGCCGAGTACGCCGAGTCCCATCTGTAAAACACACTGATGTCGCAGTTGGTGGCTAAATGCCACGAACCGCCCCGGATTTCTCGCGAAATCCGGGGTTTTTGTTGTGCGCGACATTTGTCTTCGTTAATGCGCCGTGGGTGCTTGTGGGGTTTGTAATTATTTTGTTACATTTTTTCGCGCCGCAAAAACAATAAGAACGCTGTGTGACCCCGTCGGAACACCACCTCATTGATTCGACGATGTTTTAAAAAACCTATGGGTTTTCGCGTGACCCTGCCTATTACAAAAAGCCCGATACATCGCTCATTGACGACGCACATATCCAAAGGGAAAGGAATAATGGACGTAGCAGGTAATGGCTTCACTTTGTCTCAAAAAAGCAAGCGCGCTACAGGTTTCAAATCGATACCCCTCACGCCCATCGCACTCGGGCTGGCTTTATGGCTAAGCCAGGGGCCGATGGCCATGGCCGATGACGCCAGCCCCTACACCTCTCAAGTGTTGGATGCGGCGTTCAGGAAAGCCGTTGCATCGTTTGGCCCCGACACCGATGTCTACAAGAACCTGCGGTTTGCCTACGCCGATATCGTCGACCTCGCCGCCAAGGACTTTGCCGCCCAATCGGGCAAGTTCGATTCAGCCCTCAAGCAAAACTACGAGCTGCAGCCGGAAAACCTGACCATCGGCGCCATGCTTGGCGATACCAAACGGCCGCTGGACTATGCCTCGCGGCTGGATTACTACCGCAGCCGGCTCTTCAGCAACAACGGCCGCTACACCACTAATATTCTCGACTTCTCCAAAGCCATCATCGCCAACCTGCCGGCTGCCAAGCCCTACACCTACGTAGAGCCGGGCGTCAGCAGCAACCTCAACGGGCAACTCAACGCCGGCCAGTCCTGGGCCGCCGCCACCCGTGACTGGAGCGCCAACGCGCAAACCTGGAAAACCCCCGAAGCCCAGGTCAACTCCGGCCTGGACCGCACCAACGCGTATTACGCCTATGCCTTGGGCATGACCGGCAAGGGCGTGAACGTGGGCGTGCTGGACTCGGGCATCCTCACCGAACACTTCGAGTTCCAGGGCAAAAATGCCCAGGGCCAGGATCGCGTGCAGGCGGTGACGTCCACCGGCGAGTACTACGCCACCCATCCGCGTTACATCCACGACACGCCGGACGGGGAGTTTCAAAAAGGCGAGCATTTCAGTATTTCCGGTGAGTACGACCCGACCATCAACGACGGTCACGGTACGGAAATGTCCGGCGTGCTGGGCGCCAGCCGCAATGGCACCGGCATGCACGGCATCGCGTTTGACGCGAATATTTTTGTCGCCAATACCGGCGGCACCGACGACAACCGCTTCCAAGGCTCCAACGATCTGGACTACAACGCGTTCATGGCCAGCTACAACGCCCTGGCGGCGAAGAACGTGTCGATCGTCAACCAGAGTTGGGGGCAGAACTCGCGTAACGAGGTGGAAAACCACTTCGGCAATGTCGGCGACAGCGCGGCGGACAACGTGCGCGATATGAAGGCGGCCTATCGCCCGTTCTGGGACAAGGCCCACGCCGGGCAGAAAACCTGGATGGACGCCATGGCCGACGCCGCACGGCAAAACACCTTTATCCAGATCATTTCGGCGGGCAACGACAGCCACGGTGCCAACCCGGACACCAACGCCAACCTGCCGTTTTTCAAGCCGGATATCGAAGGCAAATTCCTCTCGATCACCGGCTACGACGAGACCAGCGCCCAGGTCTACAACCGCTGTGGCACCTCGAAGTGGTGGTGTGTGATGGGCGTTTCGGGCATTCCGTCGACCGGGCCTGAAGGCGAAATCATCCCGAATGCCAACGGCACCTCCGCGGCCGCGCCGAGCGTGTCCGGGGCCTTGGCGCTGGTGATTCAGCGCTTCCCCTACATGACCGCCAGCCAGGCTCGGGATGTGTTGCTGACCACCTCCAGCCTGCAAACGCCGGATGGGCCGGACACGCCGGTGGGCACCCTGACCGGTGGCCGCACCTACGACAACCTGCAACCGGTGCACGATGCCGCGCCAGGCACGCCGCAAGTGCCGGGCGTGGTCAGCGGTTGGGGCTTGCCCAACCTGCAAAAAGCCATGCAGGGGCCAGGGCAGTTTCTCGGCTCGGTGGCAGTGGCTTTGCCCTCCGCCACACGCGATATTTGGGTCAACCCGATTTCCGACGAAGCCATTCGCGCCCGCCGTGTAGAGGACGCCACCGAGCAGGCCACCTGGGCGGCCACCCAGCAGCAAAAAGGCTGGCTGAACGGCTTGCCGGCCAATGCTTCGGCGGATGATCAGTTTGAATACGACATCGGCCACGCCCGGGAACAGGCGACGCTGGCACGCGGCAAGGATTTGCTCACCGGCACCACCTACGTCGGCAGCCTGGCCAAGTCCGGCGACGGCGAACTGGTGCTGGAAGGCCAGAACACCTACTCGGGCAGCACTTGGGTGCGCGGCGGCAAGCTGTCGGTAGATGGTTCGCTGACCTCTGCCGTGACCGTGGATGGCAGCGCCGTAGGCACACGCAATGCCGACAACGGCGTGATGACCACGCTGGGCGGCACGCTGGCCGGCAACGGCACGGTGGGTGCGTTGACGGTCAACACCGGTGGCCGCGTGGCACCGGGGCACTCGATCGGCACTCTGCACACCGGCGACGTGACCTTCAACCCGGGCTCGGTGTATGCCGTGGAAGTTGGCCCCAACGGGCAAAGCGACCAGATCCAGAGCAGCGGCGTCGCCACCCTCAACGGCGGTGTAGTGACCGTTTCCCTGGAAAACAGCCCCAACCTGTTGTCCGCCACTGAAGCCCGTAGCTTGCTGGGTCAGCCGTTCAATATCCTCAGCGCCAGCCAGGGCATCAATGGGCAGTTTACGGCGATCACGCCCAACTACCTGTTTATCGGCGCCCAACTGAACTACCAGCCGAATCAACTGAGCCTGGCGGTGGAGCGCAACCAGACGACCTTTGCCAGCATTGCGCAAACCCGCAACGAACGTGCCGTGGCGACGGCCGCCGAGGCGTTAGGCAGCGGCAGCCCGGTGTATGAAAGCCTTCTGGCGTCGGACTCGGCCGTCCAGGCGCGGGAGGCGTTCAAGCAACTCTCGGGGCAATTGCACTCGGACGTGGCGGCGGCGCAAATGGCTGACAGTCGCTACATCCGTGAAGCGGTCAACAGCCGCCTGCAACAGGCACAGGCGCTGGATTCCAGCGCGCAAATCGAGACCCGCGACAACGGTGGTTGGGTGCAGTTACTGGGCGGTCGCAATAACGTCAGTGGTGACAACAACGCCAGCGGTTATTCCTCGTCCACCAGCGGTGTGCTGCTGGGCCTGGACACCGAGGTCGGCGACGGTTGGCGTGTGGGCGCGGCTACCGGTTACACCCAAAGCCACCTCAACGGAGACGCTTGCGCCTCGGCCGATAGCGACAACTATCATCTGTCTGTTTACGGCGGTAAGCGTTTCGACGCGATTGCCTTGCGCCTGGGCGGCGCCACCACTTGGCACCGCATCGACAGCTCGCGGCGCGTGGCTTACGCCAACCAGTCGGACTACGACAAAGCCGACTACAGCGCGCGCACCGATCAAGTGTTTGCCGAGATCGGTTACACCCAGTGGAACCTGTTCGAACCCTTCGCCAACCTCACGTACCTGAACTACCAGAGCGATTCGTTCAAGGAGAAAGGCGGCGCCGCCGCCTTGCATGCCAGCAAGCAAAGCCAGGACGCCACGCTCTCGACCTTGGGCTTGCGCGCGCATACCCAAGTGCCGGTCAGCTCGACCTCGGCGGTCACGTTGCGCGGTGAGCTGGGCTGGGAGCATCAGTTTGGCGACACCGATCGTGACGCTTCGCTGAAGTTCGCCGGTAGCGACACCGCCTTTGCCGTCAACAGCGTGCCCGTGGCGCGTGACGGTGCGGTGATCAAGGCCAGCGCGGAAATGGCCTTGACCAAAGACACGCTGGTGTCCTTGAGCTACAGCGGTTTGCTCTCCAACCGGGGTAACAACAACGGGATCAATGCCGGGTTTACCTTCCGCTTCTAATCCTGGCGCTGTTGTTATAAGTAACGCACTACGCCCCTTTATTCATGGGATAAACAGCCTGCGCAAAATTGACCCACGGGTTTACAATTGCCGCTCCTGATCAGGAGTATCCCTGTGCTGACTCATCTCGATTCCCAAGGTCGCGCCCATATGGTCGACGTCACCGACAAAGCCGTGACGTTCCGCGAAGCCGTGGCCGAAGCGCGGGTGCGCATGCTGCCCGACACCCTGAAAATGATTGTCGACGGCGCCCACCCCAAGGGCGACGTATTTGCCGTGGCCCGTATTGCCGGGATCCAAGCGGCAAAAAAAACCGGTGACCTGATCCCGCTGTGCCACCCGCTGATGCTCACCGGCGTCAAGGTCGAGCTGCGCGCCGATGGTGTGGACGCTGTGCATATCCTCGCGCGCTGCAAACTCAGCGGCCAGACCGGCGTGGAGATGGAAGCCCTCACCGCCGCCAGCGTCGCGGCGCTGACGATCTACGACATGTGCAAGGCCGTGGACCGTGGCATGACCATCGAAAGTATTCGCCTGCTGGAAAAGCTCGGCGGTAAAAGCGGGCATTTCAAGGCGGACCAGGCATGAGCATCAACGTATTGTTTTTTGCGAGCTACGCCGAGGCGGTGGGCTTTGACTCGCTGGAGATGGAAGGTGATTTCGCCACGGTTGATGCGGTGCGCCAGGCGCTGGCGGCAGACCCTGAGTTTGCAGTGCTCAACGAACCCAGCTTGATGTGCGCGCGCAACGAGGAGCTGTGTGGCCTCGATGAACCGGTGCAAGCAGGCGATGAAGTCGCGTTTTTTCCGCCCGTGACCGGAGGATGATCATGGCGATTCGCGTACAGGCCGAGGCATTTGATCCAGGCTTCGAGGTCAACGCGATGCACGCGGCGAATGTTGGCGTGGGCGCGGTGGTGAGTTTTGTCGGCTATGTGCGCGACTTCAATGATGGGCGCGATGTGTCGGGGATGTTCCTTGAGCACTACCCCGGCATGACCGAAAAAGCCCTGGCCAAGATCGCCGTGGAGGCCGAGCAACGCTGGCCGTTGCTCAAGCTGGAAGTGCTGCACCGTATCGGCGCACTTGAGCCGGGCGAGCCGATTGTGTTCGTGGCCGCCGCCAGTGCGCATCGCCAGGCCGCGTTTGATGCCTGCGCATTTGTGATGGACTACCTGAAGACCCGCGCGCCGTTCTGGAAGAAAGAAAACACCCCGGAAGGCCCGCGCTGGGTGGAAGGGCGGGGCAGCGATCACGCGGCGGCGGATCGCTGGAAATAAGCCTGATGCAAAAGCAAATGTGGGCGCTGGCCAGCTCCCACATTTTTTACCGCATGTGAGCCTTGTAGCCTGATGCAAAAGCAAATGTGGGCGCTGGCCAGCTCCCACATTTTTTACCGCATGTGAGCCTTAAGGGCGCTTGCGCTCCACAGCCCGCAGCAAGTGCGTCGGCGGCGTTTCGCAGCTGATCTTGCGGCCCAGCAACGTCTCGATGGACGGTAACTGGTACGAGTCATCTTCACCGGCAAAGCTGATCGACACACCCGCAGCGCCTGCACGGCCGGTACGGCCAATGCGGTGCACGTAGTCGTCCGGCACTTCCGGCAGGGTGAAGTTGATCACGTGGCTGATGCCGTCGATGTGAATCCCGCGCCCGGCCACGTCGGTGGCCACCAGCACGCGAATCTTGCCTTCGCGAAAGCCTTCCAGGGTCTTGATGCGCTTGTGCTGCGGCACATCGCCCGACAGTTGCGCGGCGTTGACGCCATCACGCACCAGGCGTTCTTCGATGCGGCGCACTTCGTCCTTGCGGTTGGCAAACACCATGACGCGCTCCCAACCGTTGTCGTTGATCAGGTTGTAAAGCAGCTTGTACTTGTCGGCACCGGCCACGGCGTAGATGTGCTGTTCGACGTTTTCGCTGGCGACGTTCAGCGCTTCGATCTCGACGATGGACGGGTCGGTGGTCCACTGCTTGGCGAGGTTCATCACGTCTTCGGTAAAGGTCGCGGAGAACAGCAGGGTCTGGCGCTCGTTTTTCGGCGGGGTCTGGCGAATGATCTGGCGTACTTGCGGGATGAAGCCCATGTCGAGCATGCGGTCGGCTTCGTCCAGCACCATCACTTCGACCATGTCCAGGTGCACGTCGCCGCGCTGGTTGAAGTCGAGCAGGCGGCCAGGGGTGGCGACCAGGATGTCGCAGTGACGGGCTTCAAGGTGCTTGAGCTGCTTGTCGAAGTCCATGCCGCCCACGAACGTCATGACGTTGAGGCCGGTGTACTTGGTCAGGTCGGCGGCGTCCTTGGCGATCTGCACCACCAGTTCGCGGGTCGGGGCGATGATCAGTGCGCGCGGCTCACCCATGTAGCGCTCTTTGGGCGGCGGCGTCTGCAGCAACTGGGTGATGATCGAGATCAGGAACGCGGCGGTCTTGCCGGTGCCGGTTTGGGCGCGGCCAATGGCGTCTTTGCCCGCCAGGGTGAAGCCCAGCACTTGCGCCTGGATCGGTGTGCAGTACGGGAAACCCAGGTCCTGGATGGCGTGCATCAGTTCCGGGGCCAGCTTGAAATCGTGGAAGCGGGTTTTACCTTCCAGGGGCTCGACGGCGAAGTCTTCGAGCTTCCATGGCGTCACGGGCGGTTTGGGTGCACGTTCGCGGCGCGGTGCTTTGGGCGCAGGTGCAGGCTCGGCTTCAGCGGCTTTTACCGGTTCAGTCGGTGTCACCGGTGGCTTCTTCGGCGCGGCGACAGGTGCGGTCCGTTCTGGCTGTTGACCGTCGTTGCGGTTGCCGGGCTTGGGGGCAGGAGCACTGGGAACAGGCGCGAGCGGCTCAGCCTCGCTTTTGCCGAACATCTTCTTAAGTGCTTTGAGCACGGTGATCTCATTAATTGGTTAAGGAATGTACGCCGGCCAGTGTAATGCAAGAATCGGGCGCGGCGTAGTGCGTTGGTCATACGGCTACATAATGTATGGATTTCAGCCCAGCCGGGCGCTCAACCAGGTGCCGATATCGCGTATCTCTTCAGGTAACACTTCGTGGCCCATTGGGTATTCCTGCCATGTCACGGTGACACCACGGCTCTTCAAATGCTCGTAGGCGCTGCGGCCCATGGCGTTCTGCACCACGTCATCGTACTGGCCGTGCAGGCACAAGGTCGGAATACGCTGCTGGCTGGCGGAAATTTCCAGCTCGTCACCGAAGGTCGGCGCATAGGTGGAGAGGGCGATAACGCCACCCAGTGGTCCCTGCCATTTCAGGAAGGCGGTGTGGAAGACCACGGCGCCACCTTGGGAAAATCCAGCGAGGAAAATTCGCGAGGCGTCTATTCCGGTCCTCTTCTGCTCTTCGATCAAGTCCGTGAGCATTTTGGCGGACACTTCCAGCTCTTCCAGGCTGATCGAGCGGGCCGGGCTCATGGCCTTGATGTCGTACCAGCTGGGCATCTCGTAACCGCCATTGATGGTCACCGGACGCGTCGGCGCCTGGGGCAATACAAAGCGTGTGGACTGCAAGGTTTCCTGTAGCGCCTCGGCCACCGGCAGGAAGTCGTAGCGATCGGCACCCAGGCCATGCAACCAGATGACGCAGGCGTCTGCGGGCTTGGCGGGCTGAAGAATCAAGGGTTCGGTCATGTCTGCTCCATATATGTGCGTGCGCTCCGATAGGGTGCGTCGGAACGGTGCGCGACAGGTTGATCTGTTAAGAGAATGTCGCAAGGGTGAAAGTTTTTCTATTGACCATGGGCTGAAACGGCTCAGCCATCACTCTGGTACGGGCCTTGCTATGTGTAGGTCGATGTCAGAACTATCCCATGACGGTAACACTATCAGTGACTGCCGCTTGTGGGATAGCCACTGGAATTACCGCGACAACTTCATGCCGCTTGACCCCAAAAAAAGCCAACACGGGTTGATATCGCCTCATAAGGGTGCGCTGAGGTTGGAGCTCCGACACAACAAGAGCAAAACTGGAGGTTTGAATGAAGGTATTGAAATCCACCCTGGCCATTGTGACCGCGGCCGCTGTACTGGGTGTCAGTGGTTTTGCCCAAGCCGGCGCCACCCTGGACGCCGTGCAGAAGAAAGGCTTCGTGCAATGTGGCGTGAGTGACGGCCTGCCGGGTTTCTCGGTGCCGGATGCCAGCGGCAAGATCCTTGGGATCGATGCTGACGTTTGCCGCGCTGTGGCCGCTGCCGTTTTCGGTGATGCGACCAAGGTCAAGTTCAGCCAGTTGAATGCCAAGGAGCGTTTCACCGCGCTTCAATCCGGCGAAGTCGACATCCTGTCGCGTAACACCACCATGACCAGCTCTCGCGATTCGGGCATGGGCCTGAAATTCCCAGGCTTCATTACCTACTACGACGGCATTGGCTTCCTGGTTAACAACAAACTGGGCGTAAAAAGTGCTAAGGAACTGGACGGTGCAACCATCTGCATCCAGGCCGGTACCACCACTGAGTTGAACGTCTCTGACTTCTTCCGCGCCAACAACCTCAAATACACCCCGATCACCTTCGACACCTCTGATGAAAGCGCCAAGTCGCTGGAGTCGGGCCGTTGCGACGTGCTGACCTCCGACAAGTCCCAACTGTTCGCCCAGCGCAGCAAGTTGGCCTCGCCGAAAGACTACGTGGTGCTGCCGGAAACCATTTCCAAAGAACCACTGGGCCCAGTCGTGCGTAACGGCGACGACGAGTGGCTGGCCATCGTGCGCTGGGTTGGCTACGCCATGCTCAACGCTGAAGAAGCCGGTATCACCTCGAAAAACGTTGAAGCTGAAGCCAAGTCCACCAAAAACCCGGACGTTGCGCGTCTGCTCGGTGCTGACGGCGAGTACGGCAAAGACCTGAAAGTGAAAAAAGACTGGGTTGTACAGATCGTCAAGCAAGTCGGTAACTACGGTGAAGTGTTCGAGCGCAACCTGGGCAAGAGCACCCCGCTGGAAATCGACCGTGGCCTGAACGCGCTGTGGAACAACGGCGGCATTCAATACGCACCACCTGTGCGCTGATCGCTGATGGTTCTATCACCCGGTGGGCCAACCGCCGGGTGATGTTCTGTTCCATTATTTCCGGGGCACTTCATGCAAAATCAAATCGGCGCACCAAAGCAGAAGCTCAGCTTCAGCGATCCCAAAGTGCGTGCGTGGCTTTTCCAGATCATCACGATTGTGGCGGTGGTCTCGCTGGGCTGGTACCTCTTCAACAATACGCAAACCAACCTTCAGCACCGGGGCATTACCTCGGGTTTCGACTTTCTTGAACGCAGTGCCGGCTTCGGCATTGCTCAGCACCTGATCGACTACACCGAATCGGACACCTACGCCCGCGTCTTTGTGATCGGCCTGCTCAACACCTTGCTGGTGACCGTGATCGGCGTGGTCCTGGCGACGTTGCTGGGTTTCGTCATCGGTGTGGCGCGTCTGTCGCCGAACTGGATGATCAACAAACTGGCGACGGTGTATGTGGAGGTGTTCCGCAACATTCCGCCGCTGCTGCAGATTCTGTTCTGGTATTTCGCGGTGTTCCTGACCATGCCGGGGCCGCGTGCCAGCCATAATTTCGGTGACACGTTCTTTGTCAGCAGCCGTGGCCTGAACATGCCGGCTGCATTGGCGGCTGACGGCTTCTGGCCGTTTGTGGTCAGTGTGGTCATCGCCATCGTGGCAATCGTGCTGATGACGCGTTGGGCCAACAAGCGCTTTGAAGCGACCGGGGTGCCGTTCCACAAGTTCTGGGCTGGCCTGGCATTGCTCATCGTGATCCCGGCGTTGTGCGCCTTGATGTTCGGCGCGCCGCTGCACTGGGAAATGCCCAAGCTGCAAGGTTTCAACTTTGTCGGCGGCTGGGTATTGATCCCTGAACTGCTGGCGTTGACCCTCGCGCTTACTGTCTATACGGCAGCGTTTATTGCCGAGATCGTGCGTTCGGGCATCAAGTCCGTCAGCCACGGCCAGACCGAAGCCGCGCGCTCCCTGGGCCTGCGCCCTGGGCCGACGCTGCGCAAGGTCATCATCCCGCAGGCCCTGCGGGTGATCATTCCGCCGCTGACCAGCCAATACCTGAACCTGGCGAAAAACTCGTCGTTGGCCGCCGGTATCGGTTACCCGGAAATGGTGTCGCTGTTTGCCGGTACGGTGCTCAACCAGACCGGGCAGGCGATCGAGGTTATTGCCATCACCATGAGCGTGTACCTGGCGATCAGCATCAGCATTTCCCTGCTGATGAATTGGTACAACAAGCGCATTGCGCTGATCGAGCGGTGAGGAAACACACATGAGTTCGCATACGTTCAAACCTGATATGCCACCACCGAGCAAAGTCTTCGGGCCGATCGCATGGATGCGCGCCAACCTGTTTTCCAGCTGGCTCAACACCCTGCTGACGCTGTTGGCGTTTTACCTGATCTACCTGATTGTGCCGCCGATCCTGCACTGGGCCATCCTCGACGCCAACTGGGTCGGGACCACACGCGCTGATTGCACCAAAGAGGGTGCCTGCTGGGTGTTTATCCAACAGCGCTTCGGGCAGTTCATGTACGGCTACTACCCGGGCGATCTGCGCTGGCGCGTGGACCTGACCGTGTGGCTGGCCATCGTCGGCGTGGCGCCGTTGTTCATCTCGCGTTTTCAACGCAAGGCGATCTACGGCCTGAGCTTTCTGGTGCTGTACCCGATCATTGCCTACTTCCTGCTGCACGGCGGCATCTTCGGCCTGACCAACGTGGCCACCAGCCAATGGGGCGGCCTGATGCTGACCCTGGTCATCGCCACGGTCGGCATTGCCGGCGCGTTGCCGTTGGGCATTGTGCTGGCGTTGGGGCGGCGCTCGAACATGCCGGCGATTCGAGTGGTCTGCGTGACCTTCATCGAATTCTGGCGCGGCGTGCCGTTGATCACCGTGCTGTTCATGTCGTCGGTGATGCTGCCGTTGTTCCTGCCCGAAGGCATGGGCATCGACAAACTGCTGCGGGCATTGATCGGCGTGATCCTGTTCCAGTCGGCCTACGTGGCTGAAGTGGTGCGCGGTGGCTTGCAGGCGATTCCCAAGGGGCAGTACGAAGCGGCCGCGGCGATGGGCTTGGGTTACTGGCGCAGCATGGGCCTGGTGATTCTGCCGCAAGCCTTGAAGCTGGTGATCCCGGGCATCGTCAACACGTTTATTGCGCTGTTCAAGGACACCAGCCTTGTGATCATCATCGGCCTGTTCGACCTGCTCAACAGCGTCAAACAAGCCGCCGCCGACCCGAAATGGTTGGGCATGGCCACTGAAGGCTACGTGTTCGCCGCCCTGGTGTTCTGGATTTTCTGTTTTGGTATGTCGCGCTATTCCATTCATTTGGAACACAAGCTCGACACAGGCCACAAGCGTTAGGAGTTGTTGTTATGAGCGAAGCGATCAAACAGCCTGTGAGCCCTGAAGGCATTATCCAGATGCAGGGCGTCAACAAGTGGTACGGCCAGTTCCACGTGTTGAAAGACATCAACCTCAACGTCAAGCAGGGCGAGCGTATCGTGCTGTGCGGCCCGTCGGGTTCGGGCAAGTCCACCACCATCCGCTGCCTCAACCGCTTGGAAGAGCACCAGCAAGGCCGCATCGTGGTCGATGGCGTGGAACTGACCAACGACCTCAAGCAGATCGAAGCGATCCGCCGTGAAGTCGGCATGGTGTTCCAGCACTTCAACTTGTTCCCGCACCTGACCATCCTGCAAAACTGCACGCTGGCGCCGATGTGGGTGCGCAAGATGCCCAAGCGCAAGGCCGAAGAAATCGCCATGCATTACTTGGAGCGTGTGCGCATCCCGGAGCAGGCCCACAAGTTCCCGGGGCAACTGTCCGGCGGCCAGCAACAGCGCGTGGCCATCGCGCGTGCCCTGTGCATGAAGCCGAAAATCATGCTGTTCGACGAACCGACCTCGGCGCTGGACCCGGAAATGGTCAAGGAAGTACTCGACACCATGATCGGCCTGGCCGAAGACGGCATGACCATGTTGTGCGTGACCCACGAAATGGGCTTTGCCCGCACCGTGGCCAACCGCGTGATCTTCATGGACAAGGGCGAAATCGTCGAGCAGGCGGCGCCGAATGACTTCTTCGACAACCCGCAGAATGATCGGACCAAGTTGTTCTTGAGCCAGATTTTGCATTGATCGACGTTTGAAGCGATAAACCCGGCCTGGTGCCGGGTTTATTTTTGCTTGTCTAGGACGCTTTGAGGGCGTCTTGCGTTTCGTTGTTGAGGGTGTAGGTGAAGGCGTTGCGCAGGTCTGCGCCTTCGGCCAGTTCTTTGGCATCGGTGAGCAAGTAGGGGTAACGATCCAGCAGGCGCATCAGCACCATCAACGGCTTGGGCGGTGCTATTTCGCCGCGTTCGTAGCGTGAGAATGCGTTGTGCCCGCCACCGGATAGCAACTCCACGGTTTGTTTTTGCGTGAGGTGCAGTTTGCGGCGGATGCGCTTCAGTTCGGCGCCCATCATCCGTCGTGCGGCGTGGAGCAGATCATCACCTGCCTTGGCATGGCGTTCGCAGCTATCGGGGTCATACATGCCGTCCTCGCACACCTGGCATTCCCAGCCCGACAGATCATCAATGCGCCGCTCCATACCTTTGATGCACAGGGTTTCGCTGCGGCCTTCAAAGCGTGTCATGGCGTCGGGGGCGCCACAGATATAGCAGTGTTGGGTGTTCATGGGTTCATCCCTTTGAAGGAGATCACCGGTGGGTTACTACCGGAGCAGTAAGTGACCTTGATGTAAATCTCCAGACCGTGTGAATGGATGTGGTAGACGTCATGCCAGACGCGGTGATCGGCATAAGTGGTCATCGACTGGTACAACATCCTGTTTTGCAGTTCGAAGACGACCGCTTGCATCTCAGTGAGATCAAGGTCGAGAGCCTCGCCGGTTTTCTTTGCCGCACGTGTGAAAGCCTTGGCACCAAGCCGCCTCACATCTGCCTTGACCACTGCCAGATCGTAATGAGGTGTGTACTTTTCCATAAGACACCTGAGTCCAATAATTACCCTCAGAGGGTAATTTTACCAATCGAAAATTCAGTTCCTTTTGTTGCCTCCGAACCCTAGTGCGTTGCCTTTGTAGGCAAGTCCGAATAGGCTGTAGGAAAATTCATCCTATGATTGGACGAAAGCGAAAAACCCATGACAGACATCGCCCCTCTGATCAAACGCTCCCTCGTTGACCAGGCCCTGGAGCAGTTGCGTCGGCGCATCACCGAAGGCAAGTGGGCCATCGGCGAGCGCCTGCCCACCGAGCCTGAGCTGTCTGCCGAGTTAGGCATCAGCCGCAACACCGTGCGCGAAGCCATGCGTGTGTTGGCGTTCTGCGGCTTGATCGAAATCCGCCAGGGCGACGGCAGTTATTTACGCTCGATGACCGACCCGCTGGGCGCGATGCGCGCATTGTCCCACTGCACCTTGGAGCAGGCGCAGGAGACGCGGCAGATTCTGGAAGTGGAGGCCATCGGGCTCGCGGCACTGCGCCGTACTGAAGACGATCTGAAACATTTACGCCAAGCCTTAAGCGTCAGCGCCGAGCTGTACCACGGTGACCTGGAGGCCTACATCAGCGCAGACCTGGTGTTCCACAAACACTTGGTCGATGCCGCGCACAACCCGGCCTTGAGCGAGCTGTACCAGTATTTCTCCGCCATTGTCGGCGCCCAGTTGCGCCAGACCCTGAATATCTCACCGCGTCGCCAGGCCGTGTTCGACCTGCATATCGCCCTGCTCGACGCCGTGGAGCACCAAGACCCGGAACGCGCCAAATCCCTCTGCCGGCAGTTGATCAATGAACCTTGAAGCCAAACGCACTACCGAACTCAAAACGCTGCTGATCGACGCCGAAGCCGACGACGACGTGGTGCAGCACACCCCGCCGGTGGTCGCGCGGCCATGGCTGTTGCTGTTGGGCCTGATACTGGTGGCGTTGAACCTGCGCCCGGCGCTGTCGAGCCTGTCGCCGCTACTGGCTGACGTCTCGCACAGTCTCGGATTGTCGGCGGCCAAAGCCGGCTTGCTGACCACCTTGCCGGTGTTGTGCCTGGGGCTGTTTGCGCCCATGGCGCCGATCCTGGCCCGGCGTTTTGGCGCCGAGCGGGTGGTGCTGGGGATTCTGCTGACGTTGGCTGCCGGCATTATTCTGCGCAGTTCGTTCGGTGAGGTCGGCCTGTTCGCCGGCAGCCTGATTGCCGGTGCGAGCATCGGCATCATCGGCGTGTTGCTGCCGGGTATCGTCAAGCGTGACTTCGCCAAACAGGCCGGCACCATGACCGGCGTGTACACCATGGCGCTGTGCCTGGGCGCCGCGTTGGCGGCCGGCTCGACGGTGCCGCTGAGCCGGTATTTCGGCGACAGCTGGAGCATCGGCCTGGGCTTCTGGATTCTGCCGGCGCTGGTGGCGGCGCTGTTCTGGTTGCCGCAAGTCGGGCAGAAACACGGCGCGCATCAAGTCGCCTATCGCGTGAAGGGTTTGCTGCGCGACCCGCTGGCCTGGCAGGTGACCTTGTACATGGGCCTGCAATCGTCGCTGGCCTACATCGTGTTCGGCTGGTTGCCGTCGATCCTGATCGGCCGTGGGCTCACGCCGACTCAAGCGGGGCTGGTGCTGTCGGGCTCGGTCATCGTGCAACTGGCCAGTTCCCTCGCCGCGCCGTGGTTGGCTACGCGGGGTAAGGACCAGCGGCTGGCGATCGTGGTGGTGATGCTGCTGACCCTCGGCGGCCTGTTCGGGTGCTTGTATGCACCGCTCGACGGCCTGTGGGGTTGGGCGATCTTGCTGGGCCTGGGCCAGGGCGGCACCTTCAGCCTGGCGCTGACCTTGATCGTGTTGCGCTCGCGGGACGCCCACGTGGCCGCCAACCTGTCGAGCATGGCCCAGGGCATCGGCTACACGCTGGCGTCCCTCGGGCCGCTGGCGGTTGGCCTGGTGCACGATTGGACCGGTGGTTGGTCGGCGGTCGGCTGGATTTTCGCGGTGCTCGGTTTGGGCGCAATCATCGCCGGGCTTGGCGCCGGACGCGCACGGTGTCGGGGTTGAAAGAGGTGGGTACTACAGGTAAACCACTTCCAGCGTGGCGGAGCCGTCCATGAGCGTCTCCACACTCAAGTCCAAGTTCTGCTTGGCGTTGATCACCGCTTCCAGCGTCAAGGTGCTGGTCAGGTTCTGGATAGCCGAAGGCCCGGCGGTGCTGCCGGCCACATCGGTAAAGCCGAGCAAGCTCTTGGAGCCGATATCGATGGGGTTGCTGTTGGACGTGCGCCACGCCAGGCCACCGGTGGTGGATTCGGTGCCGTAGGTCACCGGCAGGGCATCGGCCACTGTCTGTTTGGGATCGAAGCTCACCGAGTACACGCCGAGTTTGTTGCCCGCGCTGTCCAGCCCCAGCCCGTAATAGATCTCGCTGCTGACGTGGGCGCTGCCGTCGCGGTTATCGCGCATGCGCAGGGCGAAACGGCCGGGGGCGTTGCAACTGATAGTCAAGGTCAGCGACTTGAGCGGCAGCCGAGTGCCCGTGGCCTGGTTGAGGTCCTTCTGGGAGATCTTGCCGAAGTCGATCACACCGCCGGCGGACAGCACGGGGGTGCAGGCCATGGGCGTGATCAGGCCGCCGACAGTCAGTTCGGCGGTGGAGGCGGCTTGGGCCGTGGATGCGTTGGTCAACCACGCACAGGCAGTTAACGCCATCAACAACGTTTTCATGGTTAAGCTCCTATAAGTACTTCACGGTCAGCGTCATGGAGCCGTCGATGGGGACTTCTTGCGTCAACGACAGCGTGTTGGCCGGGGCGATGCTGGGCTCGATCGACACCACCGCGGTCAACCGTTGTATCGGCGCCGGTGCTGTCACTGTTTTGTTGGGGGTGAATGCGCTCAGGAAGTGCGGCGACAGGATGGTCGTCGGAGCCCAGCTAGAGGGGCCACTCGAGCCGATGGGGTACATCTGGACGCCGTCGGCCATGATCGAATCGACTTCTAATATCACTGAGCCCAGCCTTTGGGTGCCGTTGATCAACCCCAAGCCGAACTTAAAGCTTTCATCGCCGGCGTAACTGGAGCCAAGGCGGTTGTCCCGTGGCTCCAGGGCCAACAAGGTCGATGCTGCGCAGTTGATCGACAGTTGCAGGCTGTGAGGGGGCAGCTTGGTAGGTTGATCGAGGTTCAGGTCGCTGGCAGCAATCTTGCCCAGGTCATACACGCCACCATTGGACAGGCTCGGTTCGCAGGCGCTAGGGGTTATCAGGCCAGTGACGCTCAGGTCAACGCTGGAGGCCGCCTGTGCCGCCAAGCCGGTGGCCAGGCATGAAAAGGCGGTCAGTAAGATCAGAATCGGTTTCATCGTGTGCCTATAAATAGTGAATTTCGAGAGTGCCCGCACCGTCCAGCCGCACCTCACTGCTCAGATCCAGTGAGCCCAAGGGCGCTATGACCGCTTCCAGGCTCAACGTGGCGTTGAGGTTTTGAATGGCGCTGGGGCCGCCGGTGCTGCCGGATGCAGCGCTAAAACCCAGGTAGCGATTGGCGCCCACGGCAGCGACGCTTGCACTGGCGCTGCTCCAGGGCTGCGTGCCGGTGGCGGAGTCGGTTTGGAATACTCGAGCGAAGTTGTCGGCGGTGATGCGCGCAGGGTCGAACAACAGCCGGTAGCGGCCGATCTTCTGTCGGCGCGCGTCCAGGCCCAGCCCATAAGCGCTTTCATCGGCGCCGCCGGTGGCTGAGCCCAGGCGATTGTCTTGCATGCGCAACGCGAAGGCGGTCGGCCCGTCGCACGTCACACTCAGTGACAAGGGGCGTGGGGCCAGGACGGTGTCCTTGTCCAGATTCAGGTCGCTGACCGACAGCTTTCCCAGCTCCACATGGCCGCCGTTGGACAGCACGGGTGTACACGCCGCCGGGGCAAAGCGCGCTTGCAGGCGCAGTTCCCGCGAGCGCCCGGCAGCGACGGCGTCGAACAACCCGGCGACATCCCAGGTCACGGCATCGCGCACCCGCGCGGCGTCTTCGCGGGCCCAGGCACTGGCGTTGATTTGCATCGACAAGTTGCGCCCGGTCACTGCCACGCCGCCGCGCATCGGCACGAGGCCGTGGTCCGGTTGCCAGTGCAGTTGGGCGCTGACAGCGGAGGGCGGTTGCCCCTGGCCCGCAATCAAACCCAACTCCACCGCCTGGCCGTCCAGCACGGCTTCGCTGACACGCAGGCCGTAGCTGCCGCGCTCGGTAAAGAGAAAGCGCTCCGGCCCCGCGCCCAGCCCGCGATAAAACACGCCCAGGTCGGTGGGCTGCGGGCAGTTCAGCGTCAGGCTGATACGCCGCTCGCCCAGCAAGCGTTCGGGCGCGGGGGCCAACGCCACGGCGCGGTTCATCAGGCCGAAGTCCAGTTGCGCCAGGCTAAGGTTGAGCTGGCATTCTTCGGCGCCCCAGGCACTGGCGCTCAGCAGCACCAGGCTCAGGGGGTAAAACGTGTATTTCAGGCCCATGGTGTGAGTCCTCATGGCTGGTGGCACCGGGCCGGTGCGGTTTCGAAATACACCTCAGGGTCGGCGTCTTCCGGCAGTTCAAAGGTGAGTCGGCAACGTGGCTGCCCCGGTGCCTTGACCCACAGCGGGCGCGGGTCAAGCACGTCGGGCAGGAACACTTGGCTGCCTTCCTGCATCAGGGTGATGAACTCGCCTTCAGTGGTGCTCACGGTTGCGCCGCGTGGCAGCGGCTGGCCGTTATCGGTGGTCACGTTCAACAGCGCACGCCGGGTGAGGGCCACACCGAATTGGACTTTGTCCACGGCACCACGGCCGGCGGCGATCACTGCCAGGCCGTTGTGGATATCGGCGTTGCGCGGCAGCGAACGGGTCTGCACTTCCACCGGGCTGCGCCCATAAGCGCTGACTTGCGGCACCACGGCCTGGCCTTGCCAGTCGGTCCATACCGGGCCGCTTGGGGTGGTGACCTTGATGCCGGCCATTTCGCCCACCGACACCAGTGCAAACGTGTCGCGCACCGGGTACGGCGAGAAGGTCACGCCGTCCCCATGCAACACCACCCCGCCGCGCGCGCCACCTTGGTAGCTGGCTCGTTCGTCGTCGCTGCGGGTGTAGTTGAAGTCCAGCTGGCTGTACCACGGCAGTGCCGACACGCCGACCGACGACTCGACTTCACGGTCACGGCTGTCACGCTCCACGCCCACTCGGTAACTCAGTTGATCGTTGAGTTGCTCGTTCACGCCCACACCCAGGCGGTGCTCGCCGCCGGCGTTGCGTGCCCACGCGCGACCACGGCGGGTTTCACCCAGCGGCACGCTGATGTTCAGGTAAATGCTGTCGTCGTTCTGCTGGCGGCCGCCTACCTGCCATTCGGCGCTGGCCGACACCGATACCCGGCCAAAACTGGTGCCCCAGGACGCCAGCGCGCGGCTGCTGCTTTCACCGTTGTAAGACGCCGTGCGTGAGACCCCGGCGCTGAACGCACCCAAGGCCGGATGCGCCCACGACGCAGTAGCGCTCTGCTGGTCGCGGTAGCGCGAGCGCTGTTGATCGTCGCTATTGCCGACGTAGGTTGAATCCTCAAGGTCGCGGTAACCCTGGGAACGCCAGGAAGCTGCGGTGCTCACCGACCAGCTGTCATTCAAGCGCTGCGACCAGGACACATCGCTTTGCACCCCGCGCTCTGTGCCCTCGCGCTTGGGGCTGGCTTGGGCTGCCTGTGCGGAGAACTGCAGTTGGCTGTCCTGCCAGGGCAACCAGCCAAGGCTTGCGCCTGCTGAGCGATAGGCGTCCGCCACCAGCCCGCCTGCGCTGAGGCTCAGTTGCGGGTGCAGCGGGCCGCTCCAGCCCGCGCTGACCACCCAGGGCTCGCGGCCATCGCTGTCGCCGATCTGACGCACACGCCCGGCCGCCACCGAATAGCCCGGCGCCGGCAGGCCCAGCCCGAGCATAGCGGCGGGCACGGTAAAGCGGCGTTCTTCGCCGGTGGTTTCCTTGACCGTGACTTCCACGTCGGAACGGCTGTTCAAGCGGCGCACATCGGGCAGGGCAAACGGCCCGGCGGGTACCACGGTGGAGTGGATCAACGCGCCGTTCTGACGGATTTCCACCTGGGCCGGGCTGTTGGCGATACCGGTGATAGTCGCGCCCTGGTTCTGGTCTTGCAGCGCAGTTTCGGTCAGCACTTGGGCGCCGGTAATCTGCGTGCCGGCCAGCACCGGGTTGTAGAGGCTGATTTGCCCGGCCTGCAACACTGCCTGCTGCTCGGCGAAGGTGCGCTGGGCGTAGGCATCCAAGTGGGTGGTGCGCGAGCGGCGGTCCTGCCAGGTTTTCACCTGGCGGCTGCGCACGATCCAGTCGCCGGCGTTGAAGCCGACTTCGGTGTTGGCTGAGCCGAAGCGGCTGGTGGTGTCGCCGAACTCGTTGTAGAGGCCGGTCAAGTCGTAGTTGAGCAGCAAGGCCTGGCCACCGGTCTGGTAGCCGGAGATGTCTTGCTGGGCAGGGCGCAGGGCGTCGGTTGACACCACCAGGGCCAGGCTCAGGGCGGCGGGGTCTTGCTCGATCACGGTTTGCGGGTAGCGTTCGATAAACCGCTGGCAGGTGGGCACCCCGTTCTCATCGGGCACTGTCAGGTTGCCCGCATCCAGCAGGGCGCGGTTGAAACAGAGGCTGCCCTGGCGGTCGAACTCCACATCCACTCGGCCGCGACGCAGGCCGTTGACACTCAAATTGACGGCATGCCGGCCTGCCGTGAAACGCGGGGCTTGCAGCAGCAGGTTGGCCAGTTCCGGGTCGATGCCGCGCCGGGACAAGGTCTGGGGGTCGAAGGAACCGGCGATCAGCGCGTCACCCGCCAGCACTGCTTCGCACGGCAGTGCGCCGCCCAGGGTCAGTGCCAGCCCGGTGAGTAGGGTGCGTGCGCGGTGCGGTGAAACGCCAGGCACGGCGCTGCCGTCGCGGTCAGTTATTACTGTGCTCACAAGGTCGTACTCAAGTGTTGGGTGGCTTTGGCAAGCATTTTTAAGGGTGAGGGGTGCTTCGTAAGGTGCCACGGCAAAGCCATACACCGTGGCCGGCTGCAGTTGCACGCGGTTTGCGCCGGTGCCGCTGGCTGTTACGTTCAGGGTTTCACCCGGCAGCACATAGGTGCGCGGCAGCAGGGCCGAGCCGCTGCCGGGCAGCAGTCGCAGTTCCTGGGCCAGGCGCACCACGTAAGGGCTCGGGTTGTGCACGCTCAATTGGTCACGGTTCAGGCGCCACTCCAACCCGGTCCAGGGCGTGCGGTTGGGGGCCAGGCCCTTGGGATGCACAATCACCGGCAGGTTCTGGCGCACCGTCACACCGACTTGGGCGTGGCCGGCCTGGGCCGCCGAACGACCTTGTGGCATGCCTTCGAAGATCACCCGTTTCAAGCGTTGGGTGGCCAAGGGCTCGGGCGATTGCAGGATGAAGCGGATGAGCTGGCTCTTGCCCGGTTCGACCCGGGCCAGGGGCGGGGTGACAAACAGCAGCGTCGCCTTGTCTTCGGGAATGTCTTCAAGGGTGACGTGCAGCAGGGCCAGCTTATCGTCGGTGTTGGTCACGGTCACCGACGCTTCGCCATCGGCCTCGTTAACGATCACCACCGAGGTGTCGGGCACCATGCCGTCGGCCAGCGCCAAGGCAGGGCCGCCGATTGCCAGCGTGAGCGCAGCGAAGTAAAGACCGCTCACGCGAGCGAAGATGAAGGCGCGGGTGAAAAAGGGTAGGGCAGGCATGGCTACAAGTACCTCAGGTCAAGCACGATGGAACCGTCCAACGGCACTTCCTGTTTGAGAGTCAAATAGGCGGCGGCATTGATGGACGTGTTGATTTGCAGGCTGGCGTTCACCAGGCGGTGGGGTTCGGGCACCAGCGTGCCCGGGCGGGCGAACCCCATGTAGATGTTCGGGAAGGCATTGGATTCTGGAAACCAGGTCTCCCCTTTGTTGCTGGAGGCCAGCACGAGTAGGCGCTCGCCGTCGCCCATGGCCTCGCGAAATCCCAGGGAAACCGTGCCCAGCCGCTCGGAAGGCACATGGATATTGGTACCCAGGCCGTAATAAAAGCCCGGCCCCAGCGAGGAGTCGGCGCGATTGTCCACACCCACCAATACGTACAGCACCGGCTCGTTGCAGCTCACACTCAGGTCCAGCGTTTGAGTGGGCAAGGGGCTGAATTCGTGCTGGTTGAGGTTGCGTGCCGGCAGCTTGCCGTGGTCGACGATGCCATTGGCAGACAACGTGGGGATGCAGGCGCTGGGTGTGATCAGACCGGTAACGTTGAGCTCAATGCTGGACGACGCCAGCACCAGCGAGCTGGCACCGAGCAGGCAAAACGTGGCGATAAAGCGTGAATAAATATGCTTCATGGGATGGGGGCCGGCTGCCTGATTCATCGTGTGTGTACAGGGCAAGGGCAGACGTTTTAAGGCCTGCCTTTGCTCGACTCGGATGCCGTTACAAGTAGCGCACGGTGAGGGTCACCGAACCGTCGATGGCGACTTCGTTGGTGAGGGTCAGCTCACTGGTTTTGGCGATCTGGGGCTGAACGTACAAGTCCGCGGCCCACAGTTGGACTGGGATCGGCGAATTGACGCCGGCCACGGCGGGTGCGAGGAGGTTGTCGCGCATCAGGTTGCGCTCGGAGCTCCAAGTGACGCCACCGTCGTAGGAACCGACGCTGTTGATCGGCACGCCATCGGCGACCGAATTCAACAGCTGCAGGGTCATGTTGCCGAGTTTTTCCGTGCCGTTGATGAGGCCCAGGCCAAACTCCATCAAATCGTTGTTGCTGTCAGACCCTTCGCGGTTGTCCTTGGCCTCCATGGCCATCAGGGTGGCGGCGTCACAGGTGACGGTGAATTGCAGGATGTTTAGGGGCAGAGCGGTCTGTTTGTCGGCGTTCAAATCCTTGGCCGAAATTTTGCCGTAGTCCACCGCGCCCCCGTTGGACAGCGCCGGGACGCAGGCACTTGGGGTAATCAGACCTTTGACCGTCAGGTCGACGCTGGAGGCGGCAAAGGCAGTTCCAGCAGCCGCGAGCATCAGGCCGCCGAGCAGGGTATTGAGGGACTTGCTCATGGTGTTGCTCCTAAATGAGGAACTGAGGAGAAGCTCAATTACCAGTACTTGAGTTGCAGCGTGGCCTGGCCGTCGATGGGCACTTCATCGAGCAGGGTCAGGTCGCGGGACGGCACGATGACGGTGAAGGCGCGCAGCCGCGCCCTGAGGTCTTTAATGGCGATGGGCGTGTTCGGGCCGCCCGTTGCCGCGAACGAGGTCAGTGCTTCGTGCCCCAAGTAGGGCGATATGTTGAGCCACGCCGTGGGGACACTCGCTGCTGGTGGAACGGGGTCAACGGTTGCTAGGCGGCTGTTCACTTTTTAAGAGTTGCCGGGGGCGGCGCACCGTCCCCGGCAAGAGTGGGCGGTAATCTAGCGAGGGGGGGTATGGGGGACATACAACTATTACGACAATGACGCTGAGGAGGGAAAACAGCCTGTTCCGTGTCAGAATAGTTAACGGCTTAATGTAGGCAAAAGATCAGTTTCGTAGTTGTTGTATCGCCAAGCTGGCATTCGAAAGGCTAGCTTCGCTGCGCGATGACAGTCACTTGAGTGCTTTTGAGACGCCACAGCGTGCTCAGCCTTCAACTGTCGCGTCAGCGCTCCTCATCCAGTTCCAGGCTTATCGCTGAACCACGGGCGCTGCACCACCGACAACAACTACGAGGTGAGCGAGAGTGCTTTCGAGCGATGTCTCTTCGCAGCAGGGTCCATCGCGTTTCGTCCCCCCAGAACACTGGCGACACCTGGTGGTATTGGTGGCGGAGGATCATTCGGCCTATCGGCTGCTGCTGGGCTGGTTCATGCAAAAGCTCGGGCTGGGTCACGAGGTGGTCGGTGATGGCTGTGAAGGTTTGGCTTGCATCACCCGCAGACGCTTCGACCTGGTGATCAGCGACTGCCATATGCCGCGCATGGATGGTTATGCCCTGGCCCGTGCAATACGCCTTCACGAGCTGGAAAACGGCCAGCGACGGGTACCGATTATCGCGCTCACCGCCAACCTGCTGCCTGATGACCCCCAGCGCTGCCGCGATGCCGGAATGGATGCCTGGCTGCTCAAACCACTCACGTTTGCACAGCTGTGCGAGGTGCTTGCGCGGTGGCTGCCTGGCCCTCCGTGCGAAATGTCGGCACCGGAGTCTGAGGCCGCCATGGGCTGGCCAACTCGCGCGGGCATGGTCCAAACCTTTGGCAGCGAACAGGTGGTGGACCAGATGCTCGCCAGCCTGTTGTACGAAGCCCGCAACGACTGTGCGGACCTTGCGCATGCGCGCATCACCTCGAACACCCAAGTCGTGTTGGATCGGCTGCACCGTCTGTTGGGCGGCTTGGCGTTCTTAGGCTGCGATGATCTGGAGGTGCGGGGCAGTGTGCTGATTGAGCAGGTCCGCACCGATGGCGTGGCGGTGCACCTGTTGAGCCTGGAGGTGTTTGAGCGCGACCTCGAACGCTATTTCGCGTACGTCAGTGCGCTATGACGTACTTTTTGTAGGAATTCATTCCTTCTGTTGTGGCTTTTGTATGTGGGCGCTTTCTTTTTATTTTGTAGGTTTATAGGTAGTCGCTACAGGGCATTGGGCGCGGCTGAAAAGTGCGTGCGACCGGCGGTTGTTGAAGATCGCCGGCGGGGGTATTTTGCCCGGATTCAAGTTGCCATCATCCGTGAGTATCTATGCTTCGAGTAATCATTGCCGACGATCACCCCATTGTCCGCATCGGGCAACGGGTGGTGATTGAAGTGAGCGGCCAGTGCAAAGTCGTCGGTGAAGCCAGCGGCCCTGATGAATTGCTGGTACTGCTGAGCACCACACCCTGTGACTTGCTGGTGACCGATTTCGCCATGCCCGGCGGGCTTCAAGCCGACGGCTATGTGTTGCTGAGCCTGCTACGGCGCCAGTACCCGACGCTGCCGGTGATTCTGGTCACCATGTTCGCCAACGTCGCCACCTTGCGTGCCTCTTTCGCCCATGGCGCGCGGGCCATCGTCGCTAAAAAAGCCTCGGCCAAGGAGCTGCCCTTGGCAATCAAGGCGGTTGCCAAAGGCCAGACCTACGCCAGTGAGTGCTTGCGCGAGCAGTTGATCGAGGCCGGTACGGGGGATCAATCGCAAACGCCGCAGTTGTCCAGCAAGGAGCGCGAGGTGGTGCGCATGCTCGCCAGCGGCATGACCGTCAGCCAGATTGCGGCGCGGGTCAACCGCAGCATTTCCACGATCAGCAAGCAGAAAAGCACGGCCATGCACCGGCTGTGTATCTCGACGGATGTGGACTTGTTCGCCTATGCGCGTGCCGCTGGGATGGTGCCGTAGAACGTTGCAGATAGATCACGACCGTTAACTAACCGCGCGCGCCGGTGGGATTCGTATTACGTGTATTCAGCGTGAACAAACCATCCTTTAACTTGACGCCGTTGCCCTGCCAGTCGTGTGGGCGGCATCCATTCCTAGTCTATTAGATGAGTCGAACTTTCAGGTTGGCGACGCGCCTTTTTGTGCCTGTTCAACCTGTGAATAATCGACCGAAAGTGAGCAGTGAATGCAAGCGTCTCGTGTACTTATTTCCGCCGCAAGTCGTGTGGGCGGCATCCATTCCTAGTCTATTAGATGAGTCGAACTTTCAGGTTGGCGACGCGCCTTTTTGTGCCTGTTCAACCTGTGAATAATCGACCGAAAGTGAGCAGTGAATGCAAGCGTCTCGTGTACTTATTTCCGCCGCATTATTGCTGGCCGGTGTTTCAAATGTGATGGCCGCGTCCAGCGTGGATCTCGGTGTCGTCGGTGTGATCACACCCTCGGCCTGTACGCCAATCTTGTCCAATAACGGGGTGGTGGATTACGGAAAAATCTCCTGTGAATAATCGACCGAAAGTGAGCAGTGAATGCAAGCGTCTCGTGTACTTATTTCCGCCGCATTATTGCTGGCCGGTGTTTCAAATGTGATGGCCGCGTCCAGCGTGGATCTCGGTGTCGTCGGTGTGATCACACCCTCGGCCTGTACGCCAATCTTGTCCAATAACGGGGTGGTGGATTACGGAAAAATCTCGCTTCAGGAGTTCCCTGCGAACGAGAAAGAACTGCCAGACGCAACGCTGCAGTTGGAGGTTAGCTGTAATGGGCCGATGATGATGGCCGTTAAAATTACGGATAACCGCCCCGGTACCGCGACGTCTACGAATGGGGGAGGGGATACGTCAAGTTTTGGTTTGAACTTGGCGAGCAACGGTCAAAAGATCGGTCGGTACCAATTGAAAATGGCCAATGCTACCGCCGATGGTCAAGTCGGTAGCCTGATCGAATCCTGGGAGGGCAGTGATACGTGGTTGGAGGCCAACAATGCGGTCTGGCAGCCGGGGTTCAGGCGCACCGTCAGAGACCCGAGTAGCGCAGGGCTTACGCCCTTGACAATGACGGCCTTCAAAGTCGATGTCGTCGTGAGCACAACCCTCACGCGTAAGCAGTATCTGCCATCGGCTGAAGAAACAAAGATAGACGGCAGCGCCACCCTGGAGGTCAAGTACCTGTAACCCCGCCGGGCATCACTCATTCCCGTGGCGAATAGCCATGGCTTTCCGGCGTGGCGCGGACTATCGTTCAGCACCCCTGACCATCGTGCGAAACCTGCCCATGAGTGATGCCCACAACGCCCTGATCACCGAGTTTTACAGTGCCTTCCAGCGGCTGGATGCTGAAGCGATGGCAGCCTGTTACACCGACGATGTGCTGTTCAGCGACCCGGCGTTCGGCGAGCTGCGCGGGCGCGATGCCGGGGACATGTGGCGCATGCTGACCACCCGCGCCAAGGACTTTTCCCTGACGTTCGACCATGTGCGCAGCGATGAAGCCACCGGCAGCGCGCACTGGGTGGCGACCTACTTGTTCAGCGCCACCGGCAATACCGTGGTCAACGATATCGGTGCGCGGTTCGTGTTTCGCGACGGCAAGATCTGCGAGCACCACGACCACTTCGACCTGTGGCGCTGGTCGCGCCAGGCGTTGGGCCTCAAGGGGCTGCTGCTGGGCTGGTCGCCGGCGCTGAAAAACGCCGTACGCGCCCAGGCGCTCAAAGGCTTGAAGGCATTCCAGGCCAGTCGTTGATAAGATTGGCGCTCCTCTGGTTTGCCGAAATGACCTGTGACTGATCTTCCTGAACCCAAACCCTGGTTCGTCTACCTGGTGCGCGCCGCCAATGGCTCGCTGTATTGCGGCATCAGCAATGACCCGGTGCGCCGTTTTGCCTCGCACCAGAGCGGCAAGGGTGCGCGGTTCTTCCTGTCCAGCCCGGCCGTGGCGTTGGTATACACCGAGCAATGCGCGAGCAAGGGCGAGGCGCTGCGCCAGGAACGGCTGATCAAAAAGTTGAAGAAAAGCGCCAAGGAGTGCCTGGCGGCGAGTGGCTCATTGATTTGACTGATGGGTTCCCATCGCCCCCGCGCTGAGTGTTGCGGGCTAAGCTAGCGGCTCACTGACTTGAGCGGAGCCAAGCATGTCTGAGTTGATCCTGCACCACTACCCGCAGTCCCCCTTCGCTGAAAAAGCCCGCCTGCTGCTGGGTTTCAAAGGCTTGTCCTGGCGCTCGGTATTTATCTCGCCGGTAATGCCTAAACCGAACCTGATCGCGCTGACCGGCGGCTACCGCAAGACGCCGGTGCTGCAAGTCGGCGCCGATATCTACTGCGACACCGCCTTGATCGCCCGCCGCCTGGAGCAGGAAAAGTCCACACCGGCGCTGTTTCCTCAAGGCCTGGAGCTGGTCACCCAAAGCTTCGCCGCCTGGGCCGATTCGTTGGTGTTCTCGCATGCCGTCGCACTGGTGTTCCAACCCGAATCCCTGGCCGTCAAGTTCGCCAAGGTGCCGCCGCAGATGCTGGAAGTGCTGGTGGCTGACCGCGCCAAATTGTTCAGCGGCGGCACTGCCGCCCGCGTGCAATTGGACCTCGCCAAGCATCAATGGCCGACGATCATCAGCCGCATCGATCAGCAATTGCAGCACCAGGCGGGCGACTTCCTGTTCGGGGAGCCGTCGATTGCCGACTTTGCCCTGGCGCACCCGTTGTGGTTCCTCAAAGGCTCGTCGGTGACGGCGCCGTGGGTGGATGCCTATCCGGCCGTCGCCACCTGGCTGAACCGGGTGCTGAGCTTCGGCCATGGCACCGCCAGTGAGATGAGCGCCGAGCAAGCCCTGGAAGTGGCGCGTAACGCGACACCTGCGGCCTTGCCGGATGAACAGTTCGAAGACTTGAACGGCTTCAAGCCCGGCCAGCAAGTCAGCATTTGCGCCACCGACTACGGCACCGACCTGGTGGCCGGCGAGCTGCTGTTTGCCGGGCACGAAGAGCTGATCCTGCGGCGCACCGACGAGCGCGGCGGCGCCGTGCATGTGCACTTTCCGCGCCTGGGTTTCCGCATTCAGCGTGATAAAAATATTTGCAAACAAAGGTGAGGTAAATCCACCGCCCATCCGTGTAGTGCTTGAAACTGCGATCTATTCGCATTAACAGCGTTTTCTACACGGGTTCTCACAGCATGAAATCGACGGCGGGCGGTTGGGTAAAACAGTGGCTGGGAGCCTCGGTATTGGCGGTGTCGGGGCTGGCGTTGCTGCCCCTTGGCGTGGCGCGCGCGCAGGAGCAGCAAAGCGCCCAGTTCAACTTTGCCCTGGCGGCCAAACCGCTGCCCCAGGCCCTGAGTGATTTCAGCCGGGTCACCGGCATCAGCGTGATCTACACCGACGAAGCGCCCTACGGCCTCAGCGCCCCGGCGGTCAGCGGGCAGATGAGCGCGACCCAGGCCCTGCAACGCCTGCTCGGTCACTCAGGCTTTACCTTCCGCCAGATCGACGCCCGCACCCTGGCCCTGGAGCCCGTGCCCACCGACGGCGCGGTCAACCTCGGCGCCACCACCATCAGCGGCGCCGGCCAGACCCAGGACAGCACCAGCTACCAGCCACCGCCCACCAGCTCGGTGATGCGCTCCCATGGCCTGCTGCTGGAAACCCCGCAAACCGTCAACGTAGTGCCCGCCCAAGTGCTGCGCGACCAGACCCCGCGCAACCTGGATGACGCCCTCGCCAATATCAGCGGCATCACCCAGGCCAACACCTTGGCCAGCACCCAGGACGCGGTGATGCTGCGCGGCTTTGGCGATAACCGTAACGGCTCGATTATGAAAGACGGCATGCCGGTGGTGCAGGGCCGTGCCTTGAACGCCACCGCCGAGCGCGTCGAAGTGCTCAAAGGCCCGTCCTCACTGCTTTACGGTATTCAGGACCCAGGTGGCGTGGTCAATATCGTCAGCAAAAAGCCCGAGCTGGTGCAGTCCACTTCCCTGACCGCGCGCGGCTCGACCTTTGGTGGTGGCAAGAACGGCAGCGGCGGCAACCTTGATACCACGGGCCCGATTGGCGACAGCGGCTTGGCGTATCGCCTGATCGTTGACCATGAAGACGAAGATTACTGGCGCAATTTCGGCACCCACCGCGAAACGCTGGTGGCACCGTCCCTGGCCTGGTACGGCGACACCACCCAGGTGGTGTTCGCCTATGAACACCGCGAATTCCTCTCGCCGTTCGACCGTGGTACCGCCATCGACCCCAAGACCAACCGCCCGCTGAACATCCCCACGACCCGTCGCTTGGATGAACCCTTCAACAACATGGAGGGCCGCTCCGACCTGTACCGCCTGGAAGTCGACCACGACCTGAACGACGACTGGAAGGCGCATTTCGGCTACAGCTGGAACCGCGAGACCTACGACGCCAGCCAAGTGCGCATTGTTTCGGTGAACCCCAACGGCACCCTGACCCGCAGTATGGACGGCACCCGGGGCGCGTTGACCACCGACCGCTTCACCACGATGAGCCTGGAGGGCAAGGTGAACGTCGGTGGCATGCAGCATGATCTGGTATTCGGCCTGGACGATGAGTACCGCAAGATCTATCGCGCCGACCTGATCCGCCAGTCGCAACGCAGTGCCTTTAGCTACCTCAACCCGGTCTACGGCAAGGATGTGCAAGGCACCACCGTCAGCGCCAAGGACAGCGCTCAGACCGACCTGCTGCGCAGCGACTCACTGTTCTTCCAGGACGCCATTCACCTGACCGATCAGTGGATCCTGGTGGGCGGCGTGCGCTATCAGATGTACGACCAATACGCCGGTAAAGGTGTGCCATTCAAGGCCAACACCAACGGCAATGGCCAAGCCTGGGTGCCGCGTGCCGGCCTGGTGTACCGCTACACGGATGAGTTGTCGTTCTACGGCAGCTACACCGAGTCGTTCAAACCCAACTCCACCATTGCCGCGTTGGCCGATGGCAGCACCTTGACCGGCGACCTCACACCGGAGGAATCCAAGTCTTGGGAATTGGGGGCCAAACTCGACATTCCTGGGCGGATTACCGCCAGCGCGGCGTTGTTCAATATCGATAAACGCAACGTGTTGGTGTCGGTGGGTTCGGGGGCGAACACCATTTACAGCATTGCTGGCCAAGTGCGTTCCCGTGGCCTGGAGTTGGACGCCACCGGCCAGTTGACCGACCAATGGAGCGTGATCGGCAGCTACGCCTTCACCGATGCCGAAGACATCAAGGACAAAGACCCGACACTTGAGGGTAACCGCCTGCAAAACGTGGCCAAACACACCGGCTCTCTCTCGGCGGTCTACGACTTCGGCAATGTGTTCGGGGGTGATCAACTGCGGGTTGGCGCGGGCGCCCGTTATGTCGGCGAACGCGCTGGCGATGCCGCCAACGACTTCAACCTGCCCGGCTATACCGTTGCAGACGCGTTTGCCACCTATGACACCAAGATCGAAGGCCAGAAGGTCAAGTTCCAGCTCAATGTGAAGAACCTGTTTGATCGCACTTACTACGCCTCCGCCGCGAGCCGGGTGTTTGTGTCGCTGGGTGATGCGCGGCAGGTGTCGGTGTCCAGTACGCTTCAGTTTTAATGTGTAAAGCGGGGCTTGTTGTGGCAAGCCCGCTCGCCACGACAGCCCCCGCTCGCCACAAAGGTAAGGAGCTGGTAGCGTTGCTGAAAAATAAATGTGGGAGCGGGCTTGCCCGCGATGACGTCGGCCCAGCAAACATGGATGTTGACTGACCCACCGCTTTCGCGGGCAAGTCGAATCGTCGCACCGCCGCTCCCACAGGGGATCTGCGCTTAACTGAACGGCATTAGGGCAAGCCCGCTCGCCACACGCCCATDGCCTTCAGTTTTAATGTGTAAAGCGGGGCTTGTTGTGGCAAGCCCGCTCGCCACGACAGCCCCCGCTCGCCACAAAGGTAAGGAGCTGGTAGCGTTGCCGCCACTGAAGACTTTGCGGGAAAACGGTACTGATGCAGTTGGGCAGATGGATACACACCAGCACCCTGTTGGTGGGCTTGAGCTTTTTACTGGGCGGCTGCGCGAGTGTTTCGCCGACCTCCAACGCCCTTGATCAATTGCTGGCCGACCCGGCGCTGCAGGGCGCCACGGTGTCGCTAATGGTGCGTGACGCGCGCAGCGGCAACACGCTTTACCAACACAACCCACGCACCCGGCTGGTGCCCGCCTCCAACCTCAAACTACTGACCACCGCCGCAGCGATGGACGTATTGGGGCCGCAATACCGGTTCGCCACGCAACTGCTGAGCAACGGCATACGCCAGGGCGATCGCCTGACCGGCAACCTCTACCTGCGCGGCCTGGGCGACCCGACCATTCAGTTCGCCGACTACCAGGCCCTGGCGGCGCAACTGGCCAGCCAAGGCGTTCGCCAGGTGCAAGGCGATCTGGTATTCGACGACACCTGGTTTGACGCCGAGCGGCTGGGCGTCGATTGGTCCCATGACGATGAAACCACCTACTACGGCGCGCAGATTTCAGCGCTGACCGTGTCCCCCAATTCGGATTTTGATGCAGGCAGTGTGCTGGTCACGGCCAAGGCGCCGGTGCGCGTCGGCGTGCCTGTGAACGTCGAGATCTTCCCGCCCACCGACTACCTGCAATTGAGCAACCGCGCCGTCAGTGGGCCGGGTAACACCTATGGCATCAACCGCCGCCACGGCACCAACCTGCTGCAGCTCAGCGGCGCCGTGGCACCGGGCCGGCAGAGCCCACAACTGGTCAGCGTCTGGGAACCGACGCAACTGGTGGCCAATCTGTTTGAACAAGCCCTCAAGCAGCAGGGCATCACCGTGCTGGGCCGTCGAGTGATGGGGGCTACCAGCCCGGCCGGCGTGACCGTGCTGGCCGAGCATCAATCGGCGCCGTTGCAGGAACTGATCACGCCGCTGCTTAAACTCTCGAACAACAACATGTCCGAAGCGTTGCTCAAGGCCATGGGCCGCCAGACCGCGAATAGCGGCACAGCGACGGCGGGGGCGATGGCAGTGGCCGGGTTTCTCAAGCGCCAGGGTGTGGATACCGCGACGCTGAAGCAGGTCGACGGTTCCGGCCTGTCGCGGCAGAACCTGGTGTCGGCGCAAACCCTCACCGACCTGCTGCTGGCCGTGAGCAAACAGCCGTGGTTCAACGCCTGGTACAACGCGCTGCCGATTGCCGGCAACACCGACCGCATGACCGGCGGCAGCCTGAGTTATCGCCTGCGCGGCACGCCGGCTGAAAACAACCTGCACGCCAAGACCGGCTCCATGGGCGGCGTGTCGTCCTTGAGCGGCTACATCACCGACGCCCATGGGCGCCAGCTGGTGTTCTCGATGCTCAGCAACAACTACGTGGTCGCCGGCGCGCAGGTGAAGGCCTTGGAGAACCGCGTGGCGGTGGCCCTGTCACGCTGGGGCGATTGATTCAGGGCTGATAGCCCATGCGCCAACTCACGGCCCGGGTCGCCGCCAGCAAGCGCTGCGCCGCCGGGCCATCCTCGTCGGCATGGAACAGTGAAGTGGGGCCGACCACGGTCATCACCGCCGCCACGTGCCCGACCGCGTTGAACACCGGCGCCGACAACGCATCGACGCCGGGCATCAGCAAACCATGCACAAAGTGCAGGCCACGGCTGCGGATCTGTTCACAGGCGGTGGCATACGCCTGATCGTCCGCCAGCGCATGGGCGATACCGGCCTGAATCTCACGCTCGCGCAATTCCACGGTTTCCCGCGATGGCAGGTAAGCACTGAACACCAGCCCGGTGGACGAGCTGAGCAGCGGCAACACCGAGCCCAATTGTGTGACCACGGTGATCGCGCGCACCGCAGGCTCGATGTGCACCACGGTCGCGCCCTGGTTGCCCCACACCGCCAAAAAGCAGGTTTCATTCAGTTCATCGCGCAACTCCGCCAGGGGCAGGGCACCGACCTTCAACACATCCATGCTGCCCAGCGCGGCCAGGCCCACACGCAATGCTTCGCGGCCCAGGCCATAGTGGTTGGTGGCGGTATTCTGTTCAGCAAAGCCTGAGGCAATCAGCGCCTGCAAATAGCGGTGGACCTTGCTGGCTGGCATCTGCACATGCTCGGCCAGGCGCGACAGCGAAGTGGCCGGGGACAGTTGCGCAAGGGCCTTGAGGATGTCGGTGCCGACTTCGGCCGAGCGGACTTTCTGTTTACCGGTGTCGCGGGGCTTTTCCATGGAAGGGCGAGAATCCGAGAGATGAATGGGCGTCTTTATAGCTTGACGGTCGATAGTGATCAAATTACGTTATGCGTAACTGGATTACGATAAAAACAACTTCCGCTCAGAGGATGATCCATGCACCTCGAATACCAATCGGGCTTCGGCAATGAATTCGCCAGTGAAGCCCTGCCTGGCGCGCTGCCCGTCGGCCAGAACTCCCCGCAAAAAGCCCCTTACGGCCTGTACACCGAGCTGTTCTCCGGCACTGCCTTCACCATGGTGCGCAGCGAAGCCCGCCGCACCTGGCTGTACCGCATTCAGCCGTCGGCCAATCACCCGGCGTTCGTCAAGCTTGAGCGGCAGTTGGCCGGTGGGCCGTTGGGCGCGGTGACGCCGAATCGGTTGCGCTGGAACCCATTGGATATTCCCGCCGAGGCAACGGACTTTATCGACGGGCTCGTAGGCATGGTCGCCAACTCGGGGTCGGAAAACCCCTCAGGTATCAGCATTTACAACTACCGCGCCAACCGCTCGATGGAGCGCGTGTTCTTCAACGCCGATGGCGAACTGTTGATCGTGCCGGAGCAGGGCCGGCTGCGCATCGCCACCGAGTTGGGTGTGCTGGAAGTGGCGCCGCTGGAAATCGTGGTGCTGCCGCGTGGCCTGAAATTCCGCGTCGAACTGCTGGACGCCCAAGCGCGCGGCTACGTCGCGGAAAACCACGGCGCGCCACTGCGCCTGCCGGACCTGGGGCCGATCGGCAGCAACGGCCTGGCCAACCCGCGCGACTTCCTCACCCCGGTGGCCCACTATGAAGACCACAAAAAACCGACAACGCTGGTGCAGAAGTTCCTCGGCGAACTGTGGGCCTGCGAGCTGGACCATTCCCCGCTGAACGTGGTCGCCTGGCACGGCAATAACGTGCCGTACAAATACGACCTGCGCCGTTTCAACACCCTCGGTACGGTGAGTTTCGATCACCCGGACCCGTCGATCTTCACCGTATTGACCTCGCCCACCAGCGTGCACGGCTTGGCCAACCTCGACTTTGTGATTTTCCCGCCGCGCTGGATGGTCGCCGAAAACACCTTCCGTCCGCCGTGGTTTCACCGCAACCTGATGAACGAATACATGGGCCTGATCCTGGGCGCCTACGATGCCAAGGCCGAAGGCTTCCTGCCTGGCGGCGCGTCGCTGCACAGCTGCATGAGCGCCCACGGCCCGGACGGTGAGACGTGCACCAAGGCCATCAACGTGGAACTGGCGCCGCACAAGATCGATAACACCATGGCCTTCATGTTCGAGACCAGCCAAGTGCTGCGCCCGACTCAGTTCGCCCTGGAATGCCCGCAACTGCAACCCTCTTACGACGCGTGCTGGGCCTCGCTGCCCGCCACCTTCAACCCGAACCGGAGATAACCGATGACTCAACCCATGCCAACCCGCAGCTGGGTGACCTCCGCCAACGGTCACCGCGATTTTCCCCTGCAGAACCTGCCGCTGGGCGTGTTCAGCATCAACGGCTCGGCACCGCGCAGCGGCGTAGCGATTGGCGACGCGATCCTCGACCTGCATGCTGCCCTGGACGAGTTTGACGGTGAGGCGCGTCGCGCTGTCGAAGCCACCGTTGGCGGCCAACTGAACGCCTTTTTCGAACTCGGCCGTGGCCCGCGTGTGGCCTTGCGCGAACGCCTGCTGGAGTTGCTCGCCGAAGGCAGCAAGCTGCAAACCCGTGACGCGCAGGTGCTGCACCGCGCCGTTGATTGCCAGATGCACCTGCCGGCAAAAATCAGCGACTACACCGACTTCTACGTCGGCATCGAACATGCGCAAAACGTCGGCAAACTGTTCCGCCCCGACAACCCCTTGCTGCCCAACTACAAATACGTGCCGATTGGCTATCACGGCCGCGCCTCAACCATTCGCCCCTCGGGCACCGAGGTACGTCGCCCTAAAGGCCAGACCCTGCCGGCCGGCCAGACCGAGCCAACCTTCGGCCCCTGCGCGCGCCTGGATTACGAATTGGAACTGGGCATCTGGATCGGCCAGGGCAATGCCATGGGCGACTCGATTGCGATTGGCGACGCCGCCGAGCACATCGCCGGTTTCTGCCTGCTCAACGACTGGTCGGCGCGGGATATCCAGGCTTGGGAATACCAGCCGTTGGGGCCGTTCCTGTCGAAAAGCTTCATCACCAGCGTCTCGCCATGGGTGGTGACGGCCGAAGCGCTGGAACCGTTCCGTAAAGCGCAACCGGCGCGTCCGCAGGGCGATCCACAACCGCTGCCGTACCTGCTGGACACGCGTGACCAGGCGGCCGGCGGCTTTGATATCGAACTGGAAGTGTTGCTGAGCACCGCCGCGATGCGTGAGCAAAACCTGCCGGAACATCGCCTGACCCTGAGCAATACCCAGCACATGTACTGGACCGTGGCGCAAATGGTTGCGCACCACAGCGTCAACGGTTGCCAATTGCAGGCCGGTGACTTGTTCGGTTCGGGCACCTTGTCCGGGCCGCAGCCGGGGCAGTTCGGCAGCCTGCTGGAGATCACCGAAGGCGGTAAAAAGCCGATTGAATTGGCCTCCGGCGAGGTGCGTAAGTTCCTCGAAGACGGCGACGAAATCATCCTGCGTGCGCGTTGCAGCCGCGAAGGGTTTGCCTCCATCGGCTTCGGCGAATGCCGTGGCACCGTGGTCGCGGCACGCTAAGAGGGCAGGGCGATGGAACTCTACACGTACTACCGCTCTACCTCGTCCTACCGGGTGCGTATCGCGCTGGCGCTCAAGGGGCTGGATTTCACCGCAGTGCCAGTCAACCTGCTGGTGCCACCGGGCGGTGCCAACCACCAGCCTGAATACCTGGCGATTAACCCCCAAGGTCGGGTGCCGGCCTTGCGTACGGATGACGGCGAACTGTTGATTCAGTCGCCGGCAATCATCGAGTACCTGGAGGAGCGTTATCCACAGGCGCCGCTGCTGTCCAAAGACCTGGCGACCCGCGCCCATGAGCGTGCGGTGGCGTCGATTATCGGCTGCGATATCCATCCGCTGCACAACTCCAGCACCCAGAACCTGCTGCGCCAGTGGGGGCACGATGAGGCGCACGTGGTCGAATGGATCGGGCACTGGATCAGCCAGGGCTTGGGCGCCGTGGAGCAGTTGATCGGGGATAAGGGTTATTGCTTTGGCGAACAGCCGGGGCTGGCGGATGCGTTTCTGATTCCGCAGCTGTACGCGGCGGAGCGCTTCAAAGTGCCGCTGGCGGCGTACCCGCGCATCGGGCGGGTAGCGGCGTTGGCGGCGCAGCATCCGGCATTTGTGCAGGCGCATCCGGCTAATCAACCCGATACCCCTGCCACACCCTAAATCAATGTGGGAGCTGGCAAGCCAGCGCCAGATCTCACACCCTAAATCAATGTGGGAGCTGGCAAGCCAGCGCCCACAGTTGATCGGCGTCATCCTTATAAAAATAACAGGTACCTTGCGATGCACAATCAGATTGCCAGCTTTCGCGCGGCACTCGACGCCCGTCCGGTGTCGCGCTACCAGTGGTTGATCCTCCTGTTGCTGGCGTTGCTGCTGGTAACCGATGGCTATGATGCCCAGGTGCTGGGTTATGTGGTGCCGGCATTGGCCAAGGATTGGAGCCTGGAAAAAGCTGCGTTCGGCCCCGTGTTCAGCGCCAACCTGCTGGGCCTGACGTTGGGCTCATTGCTGGTAACGCCGCTGGCCGACCGGTTCGGCGTGCGACGTATTTTGCTCGGCTGCGTGTTGATCTACGCAAGCCTCACGGTACTGATGGTGTTCGCCAATTCCCTGACCAGCCTGATGGCCGCGCGGTTTATCTGCGGCATCGGCATGGGCGGCGCGATGCCGAGCGCCATGGCGCTGATGTCGGACTATTCGCCGCCCCGCATGCGCACCTTGATGGTGACGTTGGCAGCCTGTGGTTTCTCATTCGGCGGCGCAGCGGGCGGTTTCGTGGCGGCGGGGTTTATCGAAGGCTACGGGTGGCAGGCGGTCTTCCTGGCCGGTGGTGTGACGCCGTTGCTGCTGTTTCCTTTCCTGGTGTGGCGGCTGCCTGAGTCGCTGCCGCGCCTGCTGCGCGATGCATCGCCATATACGCGGTTGCGCACAGTCACGGCGCGCATGCTGCCCGACTGGCAACCGCCGCCGGCGAGCGAGGCCGAAAACCGCCAGGAACAAGGCAGCAAACTCACGGTGGTGGAGCTGTTCCGCAACGGCTACGCGCGCCCGACCCTGCTGATCTGGGCGACGTTTTTTGTCAGCCTGATCCTGCTGTATTTCATGATCAGCTGGTTGCCGTCGCTGCTGCTGGAAAGCGGCCTGGAATTGAAGGAAGCCAATCTGGTGACCTCAATGTTCCTGTTTGCCGGCACCTTGGGCGCCATTGGCATGGCCTGGTTTGCCGACCGCCTGAAAAGCAAAGTGCGGCTACTGTCCGGTGTGTTGGCGGCGGCTGCGGTGTGCACCGTTCTGCTCGGCTTGAACCACGATAATCCGCGCTATCTGGTGGCCTGTGTGTTCGCCGCCGGGTTCTGCATTATCGGCGGCCAGCTGACCCTCAATGCGTTCGCCAGTAATTTCTACCCGGCGCACGTGCGCGCCACCGGTACCGGCTGGGCGCTCGGAGTGGGGCGATTTGGTTCAATCCTGGGGCCGCTGTTTGGCAGCCTGTTGCTGGCAATGCATATTCCGGTGGAGCAGATTTTCTTCTTCTGCGCGATTCCGGCGGTGATCGCCGCGTTGTTGATCATTCAAGTGCGTTCGCCTGGCTCAAATGCGCCGAAGGACCCGCTGCACAGCGATATTCTCAAAGCGCCGGCCAATCACTGATTCAACGCGAATCAAATGGCTAGCAGGCAAGCCAGCTCCCACCCCATTAATGCACCACTGAGTTGGGCGGCAGGTGCCCCAGCCGCTCGGTCAGGCGCAGGCGCTGGATCGGGTCTTCGCTGAGCAACAAGGCGTGTTCCAGGTCAAAGCGCTCGGCGCTTGGGCAATCCAGGCGCTGGTACAGACTGGCCCGCGCCAGGTAGTCGGCGGCGCTGGCATTGCCCAGCTCCAACACACGTTCGGCATCGACCAGAGCGGCCAATGGGTTATCGTTGGAGAGGTGCAACTGGCGCAGGTTGCGTGACAAGCGTTGCAGGATCGAGCGTGGTTCGGCGCTGAGCAGATGGTCGGCCTGCAACTTCAGATTCGGCCCGTACTGACGGTGCAGCAACTCGCGGCAGTCATTGGGGTACAAACGCCGCCCACCGCACGGGTCCAGCAGGTGATCGGCACCGGGCACCCGCAGCAGGAAATGCCCCGGGAAGTTCACGCCCGCCATCGGGATATCCAGGCGCCGCGCCATCTCCAGCGCGATCAGCCCCATCGCCAGCGGCTGCCCGCGTTTGCGCTGCAGCACCTTGTCGAGCAGGGCGGCGGCGGGGCGCAGGGGGGTGAAGTCGTCCTGGGCGAACCCCAGGTCATTCAGGCGCCGCAGCAGCGGCTGGCCGAGTTCATCCGCCGGCAACATGGGCATGCCCACGCTGACCTGTTGCTGCAGCACGGTGAGGTCTTGCAGGATCACCTGCGGCTGCACGGCCGGGTCATGCTCGGCAGCAATCCACAGCGCCGCTTCAAACAGCGCAGGGGGGGAACGGTCCAGGCAGGCGAAAAAGGCTGTGCGGGGATTCATTGCATTCTCCGACGGATGCCCCTGTTTTAGCCTTGCGGTGAATTTTCGTCCAGTGACTTAAGCAATATCCGACCTGCTTATGTCGCTGGGGCTGTGAAATCGGGCGGCTTATTCCAGTGCACTTCGGCAGTTTCCTGGCGTAAGCCTATACTTGGGCCTCTACCAGAAGTGATTCGGGAGCCCGACGATGTTTGCTCTCATGCACAGCACCCGCCTTGAATCGCTGCACCTGAGCATCGACCCGGCGACCGGGCTGAAGGCGGTCATCGCCATCCACAACAGCCGCCTGGGACCTGCCTTGGGCGGTTGCCGTTACCTCGCCTACCCCGACGATGAAAGTGCCGTGGCCGATGCCGCGCGCCTGGCCCAAGGCATGAGCTACAAAGCCGCCCTGGCCGGTTTGCCGGTGGGCGGCGGCACGGCAGTGATCATCCGCCCCGTGCATGTGGAGAGCCGTGCGGCACTGTTTGAAGCGTTTGGCCGCTGCATCGAAAAACTCGACGGCCGTTTCATCACTGCCATCGACAGTGGCACCTCGGTCGCCGACATGGACTGCATCGCCCAGCACACCCGCTTCGTCACCAGCACCACCGCCGCCGGCGACCCGGCGCCCCATGCCGCCATGGGCGTGTTCACCGGCATCCGCGCCGCTGCCATGGCGCGCCTGGGCAGTGACAACCTCGAAGGCTTGCGCGTGGCCGTCCAGGGCCTGGGCAATGTCGGTTACGCCCTGGCCGAGCAACTGCACGCCGCTGGCGCCGAACTGCTGGTCAGCGACATTGACCACGGCAAAGTGCAATTGGCCATGGAGCAATTCGGCGCGCACCCCATCGCCAACGACGCCTTGCTCAGCACCCCGTGCGACATCCTCGCGCCTTGCGGCGTCGGCGCCGTGTTCAATCGCCACAGCGTCGGCCAACTGCGCTGCGCCGCCGTGGCCGGTTCCGCCAGCGCGCAACTGACCAACCTGGACATCGCCGACCAGTTGGAGGGGCGCGGCATCCTTTACGCCCCGGACTACGTGATCAACTCCGGCGGCCTGATCTACGTCGCCCTCAAACACAGCGGCGCGGAGTTGGCAGGTATCACCGCCCATCTGTCCAACATCGGCACACGCCTGACGGAAATCTTCGCCCACGCCCAAGCCGAAAAACGCTCCCCCGCACGGGTGGCGGATGAGCTGGCCGAACGCCTGCTCTACCCATAAGCCAGGCATTAAAAAGGCCCTGAATCAATGATTCAGGGCCTGTTCAATTCGGGCTTTATTCCGCTGCCGGGTTCAGCAACTCGGACAGCGCGTCCGGCTGGCTCTTGAACGCCTTGGCAAATACATCGCGGTTCTTCGCCATGTAGATCCCGGCTTCCTCCACCTGTTGCTCGCTCAGGGACGGCACGGCTTTTTGCAACACTTCAGCCAGCAACTCAGCGAGCTCAAGCATCTTGTCATGACGGTCAGCTTCGGCTTTATCCATGAACAAACGCTCCAGATCTCGGCTGCTGCGGTATACCACTTCGACGGCCATTCACCACCTCACATGCCTTCACGATAGTTGTCTTTTGCGACTACTGTATTTATATACAGCTAAAAGGGTAAGCCAAACCACGGGGTTTGGGTAGCAGTTTTTTAATGTAGTTGGGAAATAGGGGTTTGCTAGAACGGAAATTTCTGACAACACGCTGAGGTTGCCGAGTAATCCTACGGTGGCTTACCTTCTCCGGGCCTTGCATCGCGGGGCCGAGCTTGGCGGCTCGAACACGAAAAAGAGAACTTTCTTGATTAATACCGGAGCCGCAACATGGAAAACAATACTCACCGTACCGCCGATGCTTTGAATTCCGAGCCGCCCGTCACGCTATTCAGCGTCACACCTACAGTGGACACAGAAACCCTTCTGGCAAACGCCAGCGAAACCCTAAGCAGCGCCGTGAAATGGCCAATATGCTGGCATTCGACCTTGAAGGCCCACAGCGAAGCCTGGTCTTGGCGATTCACCAACTGGTCGAAATGGGCGGCTTATTAGTCGACCGAGCGCTGGAGCAAGTCGCACCCGCCTGAGGCAAAGCGCGTAACTGTGGCGAGCGAGCTTGCTCGCGTTGGGCTGCGAGGCAGCCCCAATTCAGGCGAAGGTATTCTTCCAGTTAAAACCCATTTGCAGGTTTTAGGGGCGCTACGCGCTGGAGCGTCAGCCCGGCCCAACGGGAGCAAGTGTTGTCAACTGTGGCGAGCGAGCTTGCTCGCGTTGGGCTGCGAGGCAGCCCCAATTCAGGCGAAGGTATTCTTCCAGTTAAAACCCATTTGCAGGTTTTAGGGGCGCTACGCGCTGGAGCGTCAGCCCGGCCCAACGGGAGCAAGTTGTGTTGTCACCCTGTGCCTCACGTCACGTCGCCATCATCTTATACCTGCCTCTGGCCTTTTTTCTGCATGCAGAACACCCGTTACGTCCAACCCGCATTATCCGGTCGAGCCGACCTAAGGAAGCATCATCGTGAAATTCAACTGGGCCGAAAAGCTGCGTCAAAATGTCCATGGGCTGGCTGAGTCGCTGGGCAATCTGTTTGTCGAGACGTTCCACTACCTGGCGTTGTTCGCCATTGGTGCGGTGACCGCCTGGGCGGCGGTGATGGAATTTTTGGGAATGCTGGAAACCGGGCACATCAAGATCGATGACATCTTGCTGCTGTTCATCTACTTGGAACTGGGCGCAATGGTCGGGATTTATTTCAAGACCAACCACATGCCGGTGCGCTTCCTGATCTACGTGGCGATCACTGCGCTGACGCGCCTGCTGATCTCCAACGTGTCCCACCACAACCCGCCGGACATCGGCATCATCTACCTGTGCGGCGGCATTCTGCTGTTGGCGTTTGCGATTCTGGTCGTGCGCTACGCTTCGTCGGCGTTCCCCTCGGTGAAAGTCGAAGGCCCGCGTCGCAAAGGCGAGGCGAGCCTGGAGACCGAGAAGGGCGAGCTTTAAAGCCCGACGCTGAAGGGCAGGGTGTGGGCGGGCGGTCGCTGCAGGAGCTTGTGGTCGCCGTCCGTCATCACCGCCAGGATTTCCATGGCGCTGTGGCCCTGCTCGATGGCGATGCCGAACTGAATACTTTGCACCAGCCGTTTGAGCCGTTGCGGGTCGTTGCGTTGTTCGGCGCTGATCATGCGTTTGGCAACCACGCCGTCCTCATTCGAGAGGGTGAGCATGATGCTGCCATCCAGCCGTTGGATGCTTAGGTTGACGCGGTATTTAGGCGTGAAGGTGTCGGTGATGATCTGAAAAGGATTGTCCATGGTGCGTTACCGCCTGATAAGAACATGCATTCATTGACGACCGGTGTCTGGAATAGTTCGCATTGCCTGACCACCGGCCACTCCGTCGCTGAGGGTTCACAAAGTCCGTTTGCCTCATAGGCTGTACAGCAAAGGGCGTGCCGTATGGCGACCTATCTGACTGTTTCTAACCCCTGTGGGGGCGGGCTTGCCCGCGATTGCGGTGGATCAGCTTAATAATTTCTGGCTGACAGACCACTATCGCGGGCAAGCCCGCTTCCACATTGGATTGGTGTTGTGGGCTATTTCAGGGCAACACAGAGAAAACGATCGCAGACAGCGCAATTAGCCCGATCACCACCACAAATACATTCGACACCTGGCCCGAGTACTGGCGCAGAGAGGGCACGCGGCGAATCGCATACATCGGCATCAGGAACAACAGGCACGCAATGATCGGCCCGCCCAGGGTTTCGATCATGCCCAGGATGCTTGGGTTGAAAGTGGCCACGGCCCAGCAGGTCAGCACCATGAACAACGCGGTGCAGCGTTCCAGCCCTTTGGACGACATTGAGCGGTTACGCCCACGCAGGGATTTGACGATCAAACCCTGGAAGCCTTCGCTGGCACCGATGTAGTGGCCGAGGAAGGATTTGGTGATTGCCACCAGCGCAATCAACGGCGCGGCGTAGGCGATCACCGGGGTCTGGAAGTGGTTGGCCAGGTACGACAGGATCGAAATGTTCTGCGCCTTGGCAGCCGCCAAGTCAGCTGGCGACAGGGCCAGCACGCAGCTGAAGCAGAAGAACATCACCGTCAGCACCATCATGCCGTGGGCGGTGGCGAGGATGCCGGTGCTTTTGCGCTCGGCCTGGGCGCCGTATACGCGCTTCTGGTCGACGGCGAAGGCGGAGATGATCGGCGAGTGGTTGAACGAAAACACCATCACCGGGATCGCCAGCCACAAGGTCTTGAAGAAAGCCGGCAGCGGCATGCCTTCGCTGGCGGAGGCGAAGAACGCGCCGTTCCAGTTGGGGATCAGGCTCACGGCCAGCAACAGCAGGGCGGCGACGAACGGGTACACCAGCACGCTCATGGCTTTGACGATCACGCCCTGGCCGCAGCGCACAATGGCCATCAGGCCGAGGATCAGCACCAGCGACAGGATCGCCCGCGGCGGCGGGGCCATGTGCAGTTGGTGTTCCATGAAGCTGCTCAAGGTGTTGGTCAGCGCCACGCTGTACACCAGCAGAATCGGGAAGATGGCGAAGAAGTACAGCAGGGTGATCAGCTTGCCGGCGCCGACGCCGAAGTGTTCTTCGACCACGTCGGTGATGTCGCCGGATTTGCCTGACAGCACAAAGCGCGTCAGCCCACGGTGAGCGAAGAAGGTCATAGGGAAGGCCAGCAGTGCCAGCACGATCAGTGGCCAGAAGCCGCCGACGCCGGCATTGATCGGCAGGAACAAGGTGCCTGCGCCGATGGCCGTGCCGTAGAGGCCGAGCATCCAGGTGGTGTCGTGTTTGGTCCAGCCTTTGGTCACGGTTGTTGCTATAGCAGGATTTTCGGCAGCAGGTGTACGTACATCGGTCATCGATATTGCCTCGTTATTATTTTTGCGCGGGCTCACGTTGGGGCGGGTAGAGGTGCTCCGATCAGCACTCCACCCAGCTGACCGCCAGGCCGCCCCGTGAAGTTTCTTTGTATTTGTCATGCATATCGGCGCCGGTATCGCGCATGGTGCGGATCACCCGGTCGAGGGAAATGAAGTGTTTGCCGTCACCGCGCAGGGCCATTTGCGTGGCGTTGATCGCCTTGACCGCAGCGATGGCGTTGCGCTCGATGCACGGCACTTGCACCAAGCCGCCGACCGGGTCACAGGTCAGGCCGAGGTTGTGTTCCAGGCCGATTTCGGCGGCGTTTTCCAGTTGTTCCGGGGTGGCGCCGAGGATATCGGCCAGGCCGGCGGCGGCCATGGCGCAGGCTGAACCCACTTCGCCCTGGCAGCCGACTTCGGCGCCGGAGATCGAGGCGTTTTTCTTGCAGAGGATGCCGACAGCGGCGGCTGCCAGGAAGAAATTGACCACGTCGTCGTCAGACGCGTCCGGGTTGAACTTCATGTAGTAATGCAGCACCGCCGGGATGATGCCTGCCGCACCATTGGTGGGTGCGGTGACCATGCGCCCGCCGGCGGCGTTTTCTTCGTTGACGGCGAGGGCGAACAGGTTGACCCATTCCATCGCCGACAAGGTCGAGGTGATTACGTTGGGCTTGCCGATTTCCAACAGGCTGCGGTGCAATTTCGCCGCTCGGCGTGGCACATCCAGGCCTCCGGGCAAGATGCCTTCATCGCGCAGGCCTTGCTCCACGCATTCGCGCATCACCGACCAGATATGCAGCAAACCGCTGCGGATGTCTTCGTCGCTGCGCCACGCGCGTTCGTTGGCCATCATCAGCTCGGAAACCCGCAAGCCGTGCTTGTTGCACAAGGCCAGCAGTTCGACGGCGCTGGAAAAGTCGTAGGGCAATTCAACATCGCTGGTCGGCGCGATACCGGAAGCTGCTTCGGCCGCCTCGATGATGAAACCGCCGCCTACCGAGTAATAGGTTTGTTCGCTCAGCAACCCATTGTCGCCATAGGCGTGCAGGGACATGGCGTTGGGGTGGTAGGGCAGGCTTTCGTCCAGCAGCAGGAGGTCGGTGTGCCAGTTGAAGGCAATTTCCTGTGTGCCCGCGAGCAACAGTTGGCCGGATTCGCGCAATTGCTGGATACGTGCGTTGATCGAGGTGGGGTCGACTTTGTCTGGCCATTCACCCATCAGGCCCATCACGCAGGCGCGGTCGGTGGCATGGCCCACGCCGGTGGCGGACAGCGAGCCGTACAGGCGCACCTCGACACGGCGCGTGTCACTCAGTAAATCTTGGTCGGTGAGTGCCTGGGCAAAGGTCGCCGCCGCCCGCATCGGGCCGACGGTATGGGAGCTGGAAGGGCCGATGCCCACCTTGAATAGATCGAAAACACTGATAGCCATGCTAAAGCCTTACAAGCAATGGAGTAGAAATCGCTGCCATGTTTTGTAGAGCAGGCGGAATTGGCGCGATACTGAGCCTCTGGATCGGCACTGACCAACGAATTATCCTAAGACACCCTTTAGCAGGACTAAACTCTATGACCCGGCCCCTTCATGGTCAGACCTACGTCTGGCTGCACGTTTTTTCCTGCGCTGCGCGGCATTTGTCGTTCACCCGCTGCGCCGAAGAACTGCACATCACGCCGGGGGCGGTGAGCCAGCAAATCCGCCAGCTGGAGGAGCGTTTGGGTTTCCGGCTGTTCCATCGGCGTGCGCGCGGTGTGGAGTTGAGTGCCGAGGGGCAACGGCTGGCGGCGACGGTGGGGGAGGCTTACGGCAGCATCGATGCGGAGTTGCAGCGGCTGGACGCGGGGATGATCAGCGGTACCTTGCGCCTGCGCTCAATCCCGTCGTTTCTCGGCAAATGGCTGACCCCGCGTTTGCCGCGTTTGCAGCAACGCTTTCCGGATATCCAGCTGCGCATGGTCGCCGAAGACAGCAGCATCGCGCTGCACGAAGGCGACTTCGACTTGGCCATCGACTTGAACGACGGCAGCTACCCCGGCCTGTTATCCACAGCCCTGCTCGATGAGCAGATTTTTCCGGTGTGCGCCCCCAGCCTGTTGCGCGGCCGCCCGCCACTGCATGGCCCGGCCGACCTGGTGCATTTTCCGCTGCTGCACGACATCACCGCCTGGCGTGGGAGTTATGAATACGCCGAGTGGGAGTTTTACCTGAATGCCATCGGCTACCACCAGGCCGACGTACGGCGCGGCCACACCTTCAACCGCAACCACCTGACCATCGAAGCCGCCATCGCCGGCATGGGCGTGGCCATCGCGCGGCGCACTTTGCTCAATGATGAGTTGGAGCGTGGCACCTTGATCGTGCCGTTCGGCCTGGCCGTGCCCAATCACAAACGCTACGTGCTGCTGTATGCGCCGGGCGCACTGAGCCATCCGGGCGTACGCGCGGTACATGACTGGCTGGTGGAGGAAGCGGGGATTTTTCGCGGATTGCACCCGTTGGGAGAGGGGCAATTATGAGGTTCGCAGGGCGTAAGAAGATGTAACTAACTCCCCACCCTAACAGCGTTTTTGCTCTTCGTCAGACTTAATTTGTAATGTGGGATTTATCTTTGCAAAGGGCTTGAAATGTTCTTCTGACTGCTCAATTGTGTAGTCAAGAGGTCATGGTTTCACCACCCCGGTGTTGCAGTTTGTGACCTCCCGCGAGCTAGCTGAAATAAGGGAAGAACTATGCAAATCCAAGTCAATAGCGATAACCATATTGAAAGCAGCATCCGACTGGAGGAGTGGGTACGTACTACCATTGAGAGCACGCTCGAACGTTATGAAGAAGACCTGACCCGCGTCGAGGTCTACCTGAAGGATGAGAATGGCGACAAGCCCGGTCCCCACGATCTAAGTTGCCGCCTGGAAGCGCGGCCAAAAGGCCATCAACCACTGTCGGTCCTGCATAAGGCCGATACCCTGGAACAGGCGATTGATGGCGCAGCTACCAAGCTTGAGCATGCGCTGGAACATCTTTACGGCAAATTACGCGGCAAACCACGCGCCGCCGGGCAAGCATTGCCTAATACCAAGGTCGACGAGGCCGAGCTCGAAGAGGAATTTCTGGAAAACGAACAGGCTGCGCTTAACAGCTGATAGCTGAGTGTTTTTTCAACCCCAATCAAACGGGCCTGCATCTGCAGGCCCGTTTTCGTTTACCGCCCGCGTCGGAAGAAATACCCACTCAACATCGCCAACCCGCCCGCGCCAAGGCCTGCAAAGAGCATGGCCCAACCGGCACCCTGGCGCAGCGCCGCCCGGGCATCTGCGGGGGGCAGCACCAACGCGTCCAGCTTGCCTGCCGCAATGTTCTGGCTGATCGCGGGCCAGTCCAGCGCCGAAGTTTGGGGCAGCAGGCTGGAAAGGTGATGGCTGATGCCCAGCAACAACACCAGGCCCATCAGCGCGATGTTGAGCGCCAAGGTGATCAGCCGCGCGCTGAGGTCAATGCCTGAGGCCATGCCCGCGCGGTCGGCCGAGACGGAGCCGGTGGTGGTGTTGGTGGTCGGTGAGTTGGTCAGCGCCAACCCGACGCCGGTTATCACGCAACTGAGCAGTACCCATACGATGGTTGGCTGCTCGGCCGTATTGATCGCCGCCATGACGATAAACCCCGCGCCCATCATGCCCAGGCCCAAAGGAATGATGCGCTCGGCGCCGTAGCGCAGGGCCAGGCGCTCGGCCAGCGGCGGCACCAATAAGGTCGGCAAGGTGTAGGCGAGTAGGGCGCCGCCGGTGGTCAGCGTGTCGTAGCCCAGGCCCGCCTGGAAGTAGAGCGGCAGGTAGATCATGAACGGCCAGAAGCTGAAATTCATGCCGATCGAGCCCATCAGCGCGCCGTTGAAGCGCTGGATGCGGAACACCGAGAAATCGAACATCGGGTGCGCGCTGCGTCGCTCGACAGTGATGAACAACAGCAGCCCGGCCAACGACAAGCCTGCCCAGCCAAGCATGGCCGGCGTGCCAAAGCCGTTCTCGCTGCCCTGGGTGATGAAGTAAACCAGCGCGAACACCGACAGCGTCAGGGTCAGCATGCCGGCGATGTCGAGGCGATGGCCGGCCGGGTCACGGGACTCTTGCACGCTGATGCGTAGCAGCACGAGTGTCAGCAAGGTCAGCGGCACATGCACCAGGAACACCCAGCGCCAGTCCGCGACCGCCAGGATCAACGCCCCCACCATCGGCCCAAAGCCCAGGCCCACACCTGCGATCACGCCCCATATCGCAAAGGCCCGAGCCCGCGCTGCCGGCTCACGGAACTGGTGCGACAGAATCGCGAACTGGCAGATCATCATTGCCCCGGCCCCCACGCCCTGGACAAACCGCGCCGCGATCAGCGTGGGCGCATCGTTCGCCAAGCCACACGCCAGCGAGGCCAAGCCAAACAGCCACAGGCACAACACCAGCATGCGCCGCCGCCCAAAGCGATCGGCCAGTGTGCCGGCTGCCATCAGTACGCTGGTGCAGGCCAGGGTGTAGGCATTCATGATCCATTGCGCGTCTTGGAAGCCCGTGCCCAGTTGCTGTTCCAGGGTTGGCAGGATGATCGGCACGCTGGAAATTTCCAGGCCGAACATCAGGGCTACGAGGCAGACGGCGGTGAGGGCCAGGCCATCTTTGGCGGTGCGCGGTGCGCTGACGGCCGATACGGCGGCGGCGGGCGGCATGGGATATTCCTTTCGATTAGGTGAGCGCACTATTCTCACGGGAACAAGATTCTTTATTCGTGATAAGTTTTCCGTTGATAAGGGAATCAAGAGCGACAATGAAATCATGGCCACACCGCGTTTTGATGGCGTTGAACTCTTTCTGCAAATCGTCGAAAGCGGCAACCTGACCGAGGCCGCCGAACGGCTGAACCTCACGCGTTCGGCCGTGGGTAAAGGGTTGGCGCGACTGGAGGCTCGCCTGGGCACGTGCTTGTTGCAGCGCTCCACGCGCCGCCAACGGCTGACCGAGGACGGGCAGGCCTACTACGAACATTGCCTGCGTGCGCTGGCCGAACTTGAAGCCGCCGAATCGGTGCTGGAGAGTGGCCGGCAACAGCCGCGTGGAAGGTTGAGGGCGAGCCTGCCGTTGGCGTTCGGTCATCACTATGCGGCGCCTGCTTTGTGGGGCTTGATGGACCGTTACCCGGAGCTGGAGATCGAGATTTCGTTCTCTGACCGGCTGATAGACCTGGCTCAGGAAGGTTTCGACGTTGCCGTGCGCATCGGCCCGCTACCGGACACCGACCGCCTGAGCGCACGCCGCCTGGGCGAGCAGTCCGTGTGCCTGGCCGCTTCACCGGCGTACTTGCAGCGTGTCGGGCGGATTGAGTGCATCGATGACCTCGCCGCACACCGAGGCATTGCCTACCGTTGCAATACCTCGCATCGCTCGGGTGTGCCGTCGCCCTTGGTGCTGGACGACCTCCAGGCAGTGGCCGACGCCGCCATTGCGGGCGTGGGCCTGGCCTGGTTGCCGAGCTGGCTGATTGCGCACTATGTACTGCGCGGCCAACTGGAAGCGGTCCTGCCGAGCTACCGCGACCAGCCTGCGCCGATCCATGTGATTTGGCCCACGGCCGCACACATGCCGGCCAAGACTCGCTGCGCCATCGATGCCTTGGTCGCCGGCACGCCGAGTTGTTTGGCAGGTAGTTAGACCCCGTTGCCATCAGGTCAGCCGATCCCCTGTGGGGCTAGCTTGCGAGGCTGCGAAAGCGGTGGGTCAGGCACCTTAGATAGAGCCTGTGCCGCCGCCTTTGCAGCCTCGCTGGGGCTCGACAGCTCCCCCAGGTTTTGCACCGTTTGTAAGGTCCCACTCCTTAACTGGAGCTCTATGACTCAGGCAATCAGAACGCGATAGACGTCTGCACGTACACCGTGCGCGGCTCGCCGACGTATTTGCCCTTGTTGTTATCGTCGAACGAGCGTGTGTAGTACTGCTTGTTGAGGATGTTTTTCACCCCGACTGCCACGTTCAAATCCGACAGCTGTGGGCCGAAGTCATACGCCGCGCGGCTGCTGAACAGCATGTAGCCGGGGATGCGTCCATTGGCACCGTCGGCCGTTTCGGCCTGGGTGTTGGCGTTGTCGGCGAACTGGCTGCTCTGGTAGCTGCTGTCCAGGTTGAGCTTCCAGCGGCCTTCGGTGTAACCGACGCCCAAGGTGCCTTTGTGCTTGGACGAGAAGGGCACACGGTTGCCTTTGTTCGAGCCGTCCTCGCGGATGGTTGCATCGACGTAGGCGTAAGTGGCGTACACATCAAAACCGGCCAGCGCCGGGCTCAAGCCGTCGAGGGCGTAGTTGATGCTCGACTCGATGCCCTGATGGCGGGTCTCCCCACGGGCGATTACCGAATCGTTGGTTTGGTTGCTGTCGTACTGGTTGTCGAAGTTGATCAGGAACGCGCCGATTTCCGCACGCAGGGTGCCGTTGTCGTAGCGCGTGCCGAGTTCCCAGGTGCGGGCTTTTTCCGGTTTCACTTCGCCGCTGGTCACGCGGTTGGGCATCTGGCTGTACTGCACGCTGCCGAACGAGCCTTCGGTGTTGGCGTAGAGGTTCCAGTCTTCGGTGAGGTGGTAAAGCACGTTCAACGCCGGCAACGCGGTGTTGTAGTCGCCCTTGTATTTCACGTTGGTCAGGTTGTTGGTCTGCTGGGACTCGATCATCTCGTAGCGAATGCCCGGGGTGATGGTCCACTTGCCGATATCAATGCGGTCATCGAGGAAAAATGCATTGGCTTCAGTGGCGCCACGCGTATCGCGGTCGTTGCGGCTGTTGGTGTCGGGCAGTTGCTGGTTGGCGCTGATCGGCGTGCGGTAGCGCAACTCGTGGCCGGCTTCGTTGATGTAGCGGTAGCCGACGCCGACTTCGTGGCTGGTCGGGCCGAGGTCGAAGCCTTGGGCGAAGCGGGTTTCCAGGCCGCGTACCCAGTACTCGCGCGGCGACAGCGAGAGGAAGTTGCCCTGATCCAGGTAGCCATTACGCAACGTGGTGGTGAAGAAGGTATTGGCGGTGAATTCGCGACGGTCTTCCTGGTAGCGGTAACCGGCGTTGAACATCGTACGGCGGCCCCAGAATTTGTCGTAGGGGCGCGTGGATTGGTACGGGTCGGCCTTGTAGTCCTTGACGTTCAAACCGCCGGGCATATCGGCCTGGCCTTCGTAGTACTGCGCCATGGCGTTGAAGCTGTTGGCATCGTCGAGCTGGTATTTGCCCTTGAGGATCAAGTCGTCGATGCGCGTGTTGCTGTTTTCGCGCCAGTCGCCGCCACGGGTGCCGGAGTACAGAATCGCGCCGCCCAGGCCGTTATCGGCCGTGCCGCCGGCCAGCAGGTTACCGGTGGTCTTGAAGCCATCGTGGCTGGAAGACGGACTGGTCTCGGTCTGTAAACCGCCTTTGACGGTCGGTGCATCCGGGATTGCGCGGGTGACGAAGTTGACGATGCCGCCGACGTTCTGCGGGCCGTAGCGCACCGCGCCGCCGCCGCGAACCACGTCCACCGCATCCATATTGCCCATGCTGATCGGCGCGAAGGACAGTTGTGGCTGGCCATACGGCGCGAAGGGCACCGGGATGCCGTCCATCAGCACCGTAGAGCGCGAAGCCAGGCGTGGGTTGAGCCCGCGAATGCCGAAGTTGAGCGCCATGTCATGGCTGCCGGTGCCGTTGTTTTCCGGTGCGTTGACGCCGGGGATGCGGTTGAGCACGTCACGCGCCTGGGTCGCGCCCTGGCGCTCGAATTCCTCGCGGCGGATCACATCACGCGCGCCGGGGTGTTCGAACACGTTAGTTTGCGCCGCGTCGCCGAGCCAGTCGCCGACTACGTTGGAGGTTTGCAATTGGAGCGTGGCAGGGGCGCTCGCCGGTTGCAGGCTGTAGGCGTTTTCGCCCTCGGCGCGGGCTTGCAGGCCGGTGCCTTCGAGCAGTTTTTGCAGGCCTTCGTCGGCGCTGTAGTTGCCCGACAAACCACGGCTTTGCATACCCGCCGTAACCTCGGAGCCAAAGGAAATCAGCACGCCGGCCTCACGGCCGAATTGATTAAGCGCCGCTTCCAGGCTCGCCGGCGCAATGTGATACGGCTTGGCGTCGGCGGCCATGACAGGTGCCAGCGCGGTAAGACTGAGGCTGGCGCCCAGTAGGAGTTGGCGCAAGGTACGGGCGAGGAGCGTCGGTTGCTGGGGCATGAAGGGCGGTCCTGAGAAGGAAGGATCAAGGTGGCTTTCCTTCTCTGTCACGCGAGGTGTGGAAAACGGCTCATATTTTTTAAAAATAATTTACGCGCGTGCCTGGACGGTCACCCAGTAGCGGGTAAATCGCCGCACTTTCACTGGCAGGCTGACTTCTAACAGGTCGAGGATGCGTTCGCTGTCATCCAATGGGTAACTGCCGGACAGCAGCAAGTTAGCCACTTGCGGGTCGCAATTAACCTGGCCGCGGCGATAACGGCCCAGCTCGGCGAGGAATTCTTCCAGGCGCATGTGCGCAGCCACCAGCATGCCGTCTGCCCAGGCGCCGCTGTTGGCATCGGTAGGGCGCGGGGTGTCCCAGCCTTTGCGGGTGACGTTGACTTGGCGCGAGGCCTCGACCGTCAGAGCTAGGCCGCTGTAGCGGTTGGGCATCACGTCGACATGGCCATCGAAGACCGCCAGTTGGGTATGGTCGTTGAACTGGCGCACGTTCAGCCGTGCAGCCTGGCTGCTCAGCAGGCCTTGCCCGGTCATCACGTGCAGCGGCGTATCGCCGGGGCGGGCGGTCAGCAGGATTTCGCCTTCAAGCAGGCGGACCAACCGTTGGCGGCCATCAAAATGCACATCCACCGCGCTGCCGGTGTTGAGCTGCAATTGGCTGCCATCGGCCAATTGCACCTTGCGACGCTGGCCGACGGGGCTGCGGTAGTCGGCGCTCAGCGGCGGCAGAATATGCTGTTGGCGCAGGCTCCAGGCCGCAGCCGAACCGGCGACGAGGATCAGCAGCAGCTTGAGGGCCTGGCGCCGGCTGCTGGATTTCGGTGCGTTCAACGCCGCGTGCGCCAGCGGCGAGGGCATGCCGCGCAGGCGTTGGTTGACGCGCTGGATATGGTCCCAGGCGCGTTGATGTTCGCTGTGGGCCTGGAGCCATTGCTGCCACGCAGCTTGCTGGCGCGGGTTGAGCGCGCCTTGCTGCATTTCCATCAGCCAGTGCACGGCTTGCTCTGCGACTTGCGTGGAGAAGTTCATAGGGCGAAGTAGCAGCGCATGGCGGCTTTGTTCAGGTGGCGTTTGACGGTGGCGATGGAGATGCCCAGTTCGGCGCCGACTTGCGCGTAGGTCAGGCCGTCGAGCTGGGCCAGCAGGAAGGCGCGTTTGGCCTGCACGGGCAGGCCGTCGAGCAGTTGGTCCAGCTCCAGCAGCGTCTGCAGGATGATTGCGCGTTCTTCTTCCGACGGCGCCACGTGTTCGGGCATTTGCGCCAAGGCGTCGAGGTAGGCGCGCTCCAGGTCCTGGCGTCGGTAGAAGTTGAACAGCACGCGCTTGGCCACGGTGGTGAGAAAGGCGCGGGGTTCGATCAGCGTCGGTATTTCCCGCGCGGTGAGCACGCGGATAAAAGTGTCCTGGGCCAGGTCGGCGGCGCTTTGCGGGCAGCCGAGCTTGCGTCGCAACCAGCCGGTGAGCCAGTGATGATGGTCGTTGTACAGAACTTCGACGGTATTGGACGGCTGCAACGCAATCACTCCACAAGCATCGGCATGCTTTAGAGAACAAGAATTGTTCGCATTGTAGGGTGCGTGACAAGGTTCGGCAATCCGGTAAGGCCGGTGATTCATCCGTTCTCTTTTGCTTATGAGAATATTTATCATTAATATTGCGCGCTGATGAACCTGGCGCCTCCTGCATGAAAAGCAAACGCACACTTCCCGTTACCTACCGTCTAGCCGTCACCTCGCGGGTGCTGGCTGCCGTGGTGGGCGGTTATCTGATGGCGTCCCTGGCAGCCGTCTGCCTGGCGCTGTGGATGCCGACGTCGCGCGCCGACGCGGTGATCACCGGGATGATGAGTTCGTTTGTGTTCTACCTGTTGGCGGTGCTCTGGTGTTTTGCCTGCCGCACGGCGTGGCGCGCCTGGGCGGGTGTGATGCTGCCGAGCGCGCTGTTTGCGACCCTGGCCGGCGTGGGTTTCTGGATGGCACGCACATGAAAGAGGGCTTTCGCCAGGCGATGGCCTGGTTGCACACCTGGGCCGGATTGATTTTTGGCTGGCTGCTGTTTGCGATTTTCCTGACCGGCACCTTGGCCTATTTCAAAGACGAAATTACCCATTGGATGCAGCCTGAAGTGCAGGCCCACCCACTGGACGATGCGCGCAGCCTGGCCGCCGCGCAAACCTATCTGCAGCACCAGGCGCCCAACGCCGCGCGCTGGTTTATCACCCTGCCTGGCAGCCGCGACCCCGGCCTGTCGGTGATGTGGCAAGACAAAGTCGACCCCGGCAAGCGCGGCAACTTCATCCAGAAAGTCCTCGACCCAGTCACCAGCCAGCCCGTGCAGGCCCGTGAAACTATGGGCGGCGAGTTCTTCTACCGCTTTCACTTCCAACTGCAAATGCCCTACCCGTGGGGCCGCTGGCTGTCGACCATCGCCGCGATGGTGATGTTTGTCGCGTTGATCACCGGCATCATCACCCACAAGAAAATCTTCAAGGACTTCTTCACCTTTCGCCCGCGCAAAGGCCAGCGTTCCTGGCTCGACGGGCACAATGCGGTGGGCGTGCTGGTACTGCCGTTTCATTTGATGATCACCTACAGCAGCCTGGTGATCTTCATGAGCATGGTGATGCCCGCGCCGATCGTGGCTTCCTACGGCGACGACAGCCGTGGGTTTTTCAATGAAGTGTTCCCCAACACCAACAATGCGCCGGCGCTCGGCCAGCCGGGTAAATTGCTGCCGTTATTGCCGATGTACCAGCTAGCGCGCGAGCAATGGGCAGGCGGGCATGTTGGCCGTTTAGTGGTCAACAACCCGGGCGATGTGAACGCCTCGGTCAATGTGGTTCGGTCCGGTTCCGACCGCGTGGTGCATGATTTTGGCAGCAGTGTGTCGTTCAACGGCACCACCGGCGAGTTGTTGCGGGTCAGTGGCGAGCAGTCGCTGCCGGCGGCGATTAGTGGCAGTTTCTACGGCCTGCACATGGGCCATTTCGCCGGCCCGGTGCTGCGCTGGTTGTACTTTATCTGCGGCTTGGCGGGTACAGCCATGATCGGCACCGGCCTGGTGATCTGGCTCGGCAAGCGCCAGCTCAAGCACGCCAAAACCGGTGTGATGCCGTTTGAGCTGCGGCTGGTGGAAGTGCTGAATATCGCCAGCATGTCTGGGCTGATGATCGCTATTGCGGCGTTTTTCTGGGCCAACCGTTTGTTGCCGATGAGCTTCGCCGAGCGCTCCGACTGGGAAGTGCAGGCCTTCTTTATCGCCTGGGGCTTGAGCCTGTTGCACGCCGTGCTGCGTCGAGGCCGCCAAGGCTGGGTTGAGCAACTGAGCGTCGGCGCGTTGCTGTTTGTGGCGATTCCCCTACTCAACGCGCTGACCACCTCGCAGCATTTGGGTGTGTCACTGTTCAGCGGTGACTGGGCCATGGCCGGCTTCGACCTGACGTGCCTGGCCAGCGGCCTGTTCCTGGCCTGGGCGGCCTGGAAGATGCAGCGCCGCATGGCGCCGCAGCCCAAGGCCGAACGCGCGCAGGCATTGACGCTCAAGCAGGAGGCGAACTGAATGCTGCTCGCCCTGTTGATGTGCTACGCCGGGTTTGCCGCGTTGTGCCTGTCTACCGATCGCCATCACGGTGAATTGCTGCACAGCAAACCATCGCCCAGTCGGCGCTTGAGCCTGCGCGCATGCGGTTGGCTGCTGCTGATGCTGGCGATCTGGCCGGCCGTCGCTGGCTCGGGTTGGGCCCAGGGTTTGGTGCAGTGGTGCGCCGTCTTGATGCTCAGTGCACTGCTGCTGGTGTTGCTGCTGCCGTATCGGCCAAGGCTGGCCTTGACCCTGGCGGGCGTCGGCCTGCTGGCCAGCCCGGTTGCGGCGTTCGCCTTATTCTGAGCCTTCCATGATGATCAGCACTCCGCCGGAATCCCAAGACAGCCCGCACACCGATGCGGCCGGTGGACGTGCGCATTTCCTGCAGGTGTTTTTGTCCCAGCGCTCGCAAATGGAAGCGCTGGTCAGCCGACGCGTGGGCTGCCGCGCCACCGCGGCCGACCTGGTGCAAGACCTGTTCCTGCGCTTCTGGCGCCGGCCACTGGTGCAGGTCGAAGAGCTCAGCACTTACCTGTTGCGCTGCGCCGGCAACATCGCCATCGACCACCTGCGCAGCGAAGGTGCACGCGCACGCAGCAGCGAAGGCTGGTTGCCGGAACAGCAGGACAATCAGGGCTCCGAACCCCAGGCCGCCCTCGAAGCGGGCAATGACCTGCGCCATGTCGAGGCCGCCTTGCGCAGCTTGCCGGAACGCACTCGGCAGATTTTCCTGCTCAACCGCATTCACGGGCGCAAATACGCGCAAATCGCCAAGGCCATGGGGCTGTCCCAAAGTGCCGTGGAAAAACATATGATGCGTGCCCTCGAAGCCTGCAAAGCCAGCCTTCGCGAACCCTCTTGCCCACGTACGCCAGGGAAAGCACCGTGACCGTCACCCCCACGCCCGCCCAGGAGCAGGCCGCACTTGACTGGCTGAGCCTGCTGCACGATCAGCCCAGCAGTGGCGACCAAGCCACCTTCAGCCGCTGGCTGCGTGCCGACCCTGCGCACGTCGAGGCCTATGCCCAGGCCCAGGTGTTGTGGGAGTTGAGCGAGGTGCCGGCGCGCGCACTGGCGGACGAGGACGCCTTGGCCTTGCAGGGCTACCTCAATGCGATGAACACCTCCAAGCGCTCACGTGTTGTGCGCAGGTGCAGCGCCTTGGCCATGGCTGCGTGCCTGCTGGTGATGGTCGCGATGGGCGCCGGTTGGCAGCCGTCACGCTGGGTCGATGACTTCGGCGCCGATTATGTGACGGCGCCGGGGCAGGTGAAGACCGTGACCTTGACCGATCAATCCCAAGTCACCCTGGATGCCGACAGCGCGATCGCCGTGGATTTCAGCCAGGGCGAGCGTCACATTCAGTTGCGTCGCGGGGCGGGCTTTTTCAATGTGACCCACACCGGCCAACCGTTTGTGGTCGAGGCCGGCAGCGGTGAAGCGCGAGTGCTGGGTACCCAGTTCGAAGTGCGCCTGCAACCGGCGGGCGCCCAGGTGACGGTGCTGTCCGGTCGAGTGGGTGTGACGCCGTCCAAGCAGGGCTCGCAGCAAGTTCTGACGGCAGGCCAGCAAGTGGCCTACGCCGAAGGTGTGGCTGAGCCCTTGCATGCCGTCGACAGCGAATCACGCCTGGCCTGGCGTGACGGCTGGCTCAATTACTACAAGGCGCCGCTCGCCGAAGTGGTCCAGGACCTGGGCCGTTATTACCCGGGCCGCATCCTGCTGCTTAACGACGAGATGGCCGCCAAACGCGTCAGTGGCAGCTTTCCGAGCAACGACCCGCAGGCGGTGTTGAATGCCTTGCAGGCGGTGTTGGGGTTTGAGCAGCACAGCCTGTTGGGCCGGATGATTGTGTTGCGTTAGCGATACATCAGGCTTCAATTTCCCTTTCGCAATTCTCCGCCAGGTCTGCGCAGGCCGCGCCTCGCGCCGCAGGCCGCGCCTCGCGGTGCCTGCGGACCTTTCACCGAACCTTCATCGCAATCACCCCAACCTGTCACCAAACCGTTACACGTGGCGCGGATCATCGCCGGGTTCCTGAGTGAGTGGTCAGGAACCTCGGCGTCGTCAGCCAACCAAGTTCCGGCGCGACTGCCCCATACCACAGAGCAACGTCAGTAAGGGATCTACAGGTGAACTACAACAATCTTTATGCCCTACTTTTAGCCTCGGGCCTGGGTGGCTTTGCGCCGCTGGTTTTGGCGGACGACGCGCAGGATGTGGGTTCGGTGAATATCGCCGGCAAACAAACCCTGGGCAACGGGCACATGATTCGCGAAGAAAGTGCCAAGGCGCGGTCGACGGTGACCAAGGAAGCCATGGACCAAATGTCGGCGACCGCCAACGCCATCGACAAGCTCAAATACACGCCAGGCATCAACGTTTCCAGCGATGACGCCAGCGGCACCAGTGGCACCAACTTCACCATGCGTGGCATGAGCTCCGACCAGGTCGGGGTGTCCGTCGACGGCGTGCCAATCAACGACTCGGGCAACTACAGCGTCTATTCAAACCAGCTGGGCGACCCGGAAAACCTCGCCGAAGTGTTTGCCACCCAAGGCTCCTCCGAGGCCGACGGCCCGCACATCGGCTCCAGCGGCGGCAACATCGGCATGATCACGATTCGGCCAACCAAAGAGTCCGGGTTGTTTGCCAAACAGACCGTCGGGTCCAATGACTTGCGCAAGACTTTCGTGCGTTTGAACACTGGCGATTTCGGCGGCCTAAGGACCTGGGTGTCGGCATCGCACCTGGAAGGTGACAAGTGGCGCGGCAAAGGCACGCTGCGTAGCGACAAAGTCGAGTGGAGCAGCCTGTTTGAAGACGGCAACGGCAACTCCACGCAGGCGACAGTCAAGTACAACAACCAGGAAAACTACAACTACAACACCCTGAACAAAGCGCAATTTGAGAACGAAGGGCGACGCAAGGACTACGCGCAAACGCCGGTGTACAAGTCGGGTTTGCTGTCGTCGTCCTACAAGCTCAACCGCAACCCGTTCGAAAGCGTCAACGCCACGCTCACGCAGCGCTGGCAGTTGCAAGACAACCTGGCGCTGACGGTCACCCCGTATTACTACTGGGCCAACGGTGGCAGCTTCAGCGGCCAGACCGCGTCGAACCTGGGGCCCAAATCCGACAAGGCCGGCAATTACGACCTGAGCAACCTGAAATCGGCCAACTACTACCGCCCTTCGTGGACCGAAACCTGGCGCCCTGGCGTCACCGCGAAAATGAAGTGGGACATCAACGAAGAACACAGCCTGGACTACGGCTACTGGTATGAACGCGCACGCCAGCGCCAGACCCAGCCCTTTATCGGGATCAACAGTGAAGGCGCGCCCAGTGATGTGTGGGGCGACTACAACGGCGGCGGTCAGGTGGTCGACAAGAACGGCGCCACCGTCCAAGGCCGCCACTACTACACGGTCACCCCGTCGCAGAAACTCTGGGTGCAGGACAGCTGGCAAGCCACGCCGGACCTGAGTTTCGTCGGTACCCTGGCCTACCAATACGTCGAGCGTGACGGCAACAACCTCGGCAGCCTGTACGACAAAGCGGAAAAACGTAACACCCGCTACCACCAGTTCCTGCCCAGCTTCAGCGCCAAGTACCAGGTCGACGAAAGCAACCAGACGTTCTACAACGTCACCCGCAACATGCGCACGCCGCCGAACTACGTGCTGTACAACAAGGGCGACTCGGTGAGCCTGAAGTCCGAGTTGAGCTGGAACCAGGAACTCGGCTGGCGCTACAGCGAAGACGACATGGCGTTGAGCGCAACCTTGTTCTACATCAGCTTCAAGGATCGCCAAGTGTCGACCACCGACTCCGCCGGTGACTACATGGTGCTTAACGTCGGCAGCGTCGAGAACAAAGGCCTGGAATTGGAGTGGAGCGGTTTGTTGCCGCACAACTTCAACTACTACGCCTCGTACACCTATACGAAGTCGGAGCAGCAAGACAATTTGCTCAGCAAGAACGTGTTGTTGCCAACGGCGGGCAAGCAGCTGGCTAACGTGCCGGAAAACATGTTCAACCTGGTGTTCGGGTATGACGACTCGCGCTTCTACGGCAACATCGCGGGCAAGTACGTCGGCAGCTTTTATGGTGATTTGACCAACAAAGAAAAAATCGACGGCCGTACGGTGTTTGATTTGAACGCGGGTATTTACTTGCCGGTGGACAAGAAGGTCATCAAGTCAGCGACCTTGCGGTTTTCAATGCTTAACGTGTTCGATAAAGAATACTTGAGCTCGGCACGCACCGTGGCGTTCAACTCGGCACCGGTGAATGGCTTGGCGCCGAGTACGGCGTATTACAACGTGGGGGAAGAGCGTACGGCGATGGTGTCGTTGGAAGCTAACTTCTAATAAGGCCACCGCTGGGCTAAATGTGGGAGCAGGCAAGCCAGCTCCCACATCAGTTGGCTCTCATACGAGCTGGGCTAAATGTGGGAGCAGGCAAGCCAGCTCCCACATCAGTTGGCTCTCATACCGATTGGGTTACTTCAACGCGGCCATGATTGCTTCAGGGTTGAACTCGCGAATCAGCGTGCCATTCACGTCCACAAACGGAATTCCGCCTCCGCCCAACGCCTCATACGCCTTGCGCGCCTGGGCGTCCTTCTCGATATCCAGGGCCTGGTACGGAATGCCTTTCTGGTCCAGAAAGCGCCGGATCTGCTTGCAGTAGCCACACCACTCGGTGGAATAGAGCACCACGCGCGCCGAGGCGCGTACCTGCTCCGAAACCACCTGTGAGGGGTTGAACAGCCGCTCGATCTTGCCCCAGTTCTGGATCACCACCACGACCAGCAACACCAACAGGACTTTCTTGAGAACCCCGCCGAGCATCAGTTACGGCGCTTGAGCTGGTCGGTCAGTTGGGTTGGCAGGCCCTTGATGATCAAGGTGCCGGCGGCTTCGTCGTATTCGATCTTGTCGCCCAACAGGTGCGCTTCAAAGCTGATGGACAAGCCTTCGGCGCGGCCGGTGAAGCGGCGGAACTGGTTGAGGGTGCGTTTGTCGGCCGGGATTTCCGGTGACAGGCCGTAATCTTTGTTGCGGATGTGGTCGTAGAACGCTTTTGGTCGATCTTCATCGATCAGGCCTGAGAGTTCTTCCAGGCCCATCGGCTCGCCGAGCTTGGCCTGGCTGCTGGCGTAATCCACCAGGGTTTTGGTTTTTTCGCGGGCGGATTCGTCGGGCAGGTCTTCGCTTTCGACGAAGTCGCTGAACGCCTTGAGCAAGGTGCGGGTCTCGCCCGGGCCGTCGACGCCTTCCTGGCAGCCAATGAAGTCGCGGAAGTACTCCGAGACTTTCTTGCCGTTCTTGCCCTTGATAAAGGAGATGTACTGCTTGGACTGTTTGTTGTTCTGCCACTCGGAGACGTTGATGCGCGCCGCCAAGTGCAGTTGGCCCAGGTCCAGGTGGCGCGAGGCGGTCACATCCAGGTCCTCGGTCACTGCCACGCCTTCACTGTGGTGCAGCAGGGCGATGGCCAGGTAGTCGGTCATGCCTTGTTGATAGTGGGCAAACAGCACATGGCCGCCGGTGGAGAGGTTGGACTCCTCCATCAGCTTTTGCAGGTGCTCGACCGCCGTGCGGCTGAAGGTGGTGAAATCCTGGCCACCGTCGAAATATTCCTTCAACCAGCCGCTGAACGGGTGCGCGCCGGACTCGGCATGGAAGAAACCCCAGGCCTTGCCTTGTTTGGCGTTGTAGCTCTCGTTGAGGTCGGCAAGCATGTTCTCGATGGCGGCCGACTCGGCAAGTTCGGAGTCGCGGGCGTGGAGAACTGCAGGTGTGCCGTCGGGTTTTTTGTCGATCAGGTGGACGATGCAATGACGGATCGGCATGGGCTTCTCGGCTGGTTGAAGGGGAGCGGTTGGCCTCCCCGAAAAGTCGCCCAGTGTACCGCACCCGTTGGGCATGACGCGCTCCGAAGGGTGTTTTGGCTACCCTCCGACGCCCTATATGCCCTTTTTTCACGGTTTAGAGCGATAAAGCTGACCAAATGGGTATGTTGAAGCGGATATTTCCCCGTCTCTGTGCTAGTTTTGCCCCGTCTTACGCCAAGACTCGGCGTTAAGCGTGCATTCAGCATCTGTCAGGTCGAACCAATCCCCGTTTCAAGCATCTATAACCCCGATCTCCGTGGTTATGGCCGGGGGTGCCAGGCCATGACGGTCGGGCTCGACGGCTGACACTGCACTCTGCAATCCATATGAATTTGATAGGGAAGGAACACCACAATGGCTATTACTAAAGACCAACTGATCGCTGACCTGGCTGAAGCAGTAGACGCACCGAAAACTACCGTGCGCGCTCTGCTGGACCAACTGAGCCAAGTTGTTGCTGATCAGCTGGAAAACGGCGGCGAAATCACTCTGCCAGGCGTTGGCAAACTGAAAGTGACCGAGCGTCCAGCCCGTACTGGCCGTAACCCTTCGACTGGCGCTGCCATCGAAATCGCTGCCAAGAAAGTTATCAAGCTGGTTGTGGCCAAAGGCCTGACCGACGCTGTTAACAAGTAAGACGCAGCAAAAAAAACCGTGCTCCGGAGAGATCCGGGCACGGTTTTTTGTTGCCTGCGATTTGGCGGTAGGGTTTGGAGCGCTGGCGCCACAACTGCTGTTCGTTCTTGGTCTGGAAGGTCCAGGCCACAAAACGGCTTTGCTTCTGGCCCTGGGACATCTCCACCACCTGGCTTTCCAGCACGCCGGCTTTTCTCAGGGCGGTCTCGATCGCGGGCAAGTTCGACGCTTTTGACACCAGGGTGCTGAACCACAGCACCTTGTGGGCAAAGTGCGCACTCTCAGCGATAAGCTGCGTTACAAAGCGCGCTTCACCGCCTTCACACCACAACTCCGCCGATTGGCCACCGAAGTTCAGTACCGGCAGCTTGCGCTTGGGATCGGCCTTGCCCAAGGCGCGCCACTTACGCTCGCTGCCCTTGGTGGCTTCGTCCATGGACGCATGGAACGGCGGGTTGCACATGGTCAGGTCAAAACGCTCACCTGGCTCCAGCAGGCCCAGCAAGATCTGCTTGGGATTGGATTGCTGACGCAGTTGAATAACCTTGCTCAGGTCATTGGACTGCACGATGGCCTTGGCGGCAGCCACGGCAATAGGGTCGACCTCCGAGCCGAGGAAGTTCCAGCGGTATTCCATGTAGCCAATCAGCGGATAGACGCAGTTGGCGCCCATGCCGATGTCCAGCACCTTGACGATGGAGCCGCGCGGAATCTTGCCGTCGTTGACGCTGGCCAGCAGGTCGGCGAGGAAATGCACGTAATCCGCACGCCCCGGCACCGGTGGGCACAGGTAATCCGCCGGGATATCCCAATGCTGGATGCCATAAAAGGACTTCAGCAATGCCCGGTTGAACACCCGCACCGCGTCCGGGCTGGCGAAGTCGATACTTTCCTTGCCATAAGGGTTGATGATCACGAATTTCGCCAGTTCCGGCGTGGTCTTGATCAGCGCCGGGAAGTCGTAACGGCCCGTGTGGCGGTTGCGCGGGTGCAAGGTGGCCTCTTTGCGCGGCGCGACGGGTTTGGCCGTGGCTGCGGTTTTAGGCTTCTTGCGCGGTGGTTTAGGTGTGCTGGGGGCGGTCATGTTGACTCTGGAGTAGGCTCAAAAATGGCGGGTATTATCCCACATTCATGAGGGAAAACAGGAATATCTACCGGTGGAGCAAAACCAGAGTGGGCAGCCTATTCGAAATAATAGAAAGCCTAGTTATTTGGCTTGTTTGTGCTTTGATACCGTTAATTTTGAGCAAAAAAAGAGACCCGAAGGTCTCTCTTTTTAATCCAGTATTTATTTACAAACTGGAAATCCGTGCATGTTGCTCCGCCAACTTGCCCAGCGCCTGTTCAGCCTCGGCCAACTTGGCGCGCTCCTTATCGATCACCTCAGCCGGTGCCTTGTCGACGAACGCCGCGTTGGACAGCTTGCCGCCAACCCGCTGCACTTCGCCTTGCAGGCGCAGGATTTCCTTATCGAGACGGGCCAGTTCCGCACCCTTGTCGATCAGGCCGGCCATCGGCACCAGCACTTCCATGTCGCCGACCAGCGCGGTCGCGGACAATGGTGCTTCAGCGCCGTCAGCCAATACGGTGATCGACTCCAGCTTCGCCAGCTTTTTGAGCAGCGCATCGTTCTCGGTGAGGCGGCGCTGATCTTCGCTACTGGCGTTCTTCACAAACACGGCCAGTGGCTTGCCCGGCCCGATGTTCATCTCGGCGCGGATGTTGCGCGTGCCGAGCATCAGGGTCTTGAGCCATTCGATATCGCTTTCGGCGGCCTCATCAATGCGTGCTTCGTTGGCCACCGGCCAAGGTTGCAGCATGATGGTCTTGCCTTCGATACCGGCCAGCGGCGCGAGGCGCTGCCAGATTTCTTCGGTGATGAACGGCATGAACGGGTGCGCCAGGCGCAGCGCCACTTCGAGCACGCGTACCAAGGTGCGACGTGTGCCACGCTGGCGTTCGACCGGCGCGTTTTCGTCCCACAGCACTGGCTTGGACAGTTCCAGGTACCAGTCGCAATACTGGTTCCAGATGAACTCGTACAGGGCTTGTGCGGCCAGGTCGAAACGGAACTGATCGAGTTGGCGGGTCACTTCGGCTTCGGTGCGCTGCAGTTGCGAGATGATCCAGCGGTCGGCCAGGGACAGCTCATAGGCTTCGCCGTTCTGGCCGCAGTCTTCGCCTTTGTCCAGCACGTAGCGCGCGGCGTTCCAGATCTTGTTGCAGAAGTTGCGATAGCCTTCGACGCGGCCCATGTCGAACTTGATGTCGCGACCGGTGGAGGCCAGCGAGCAGAAGGTGAAGCGCAGGGCGTCGGTGCCATAGCTGGCGATGCCGTCGGCGAACTCGTCGCGGGTCTGCTTCTCGATCTTCTTCGCCAGTTTCGGCTGCATCAGGCCCGAGGTGCGTTTCTGCACCAGGGTTTCCAGGTCGATACCGTCAATGATGTCCAGCGGGTCGAGGACGTTGCCCTTGGACTTGGACATCTTCTGGCCTTGGCCATCACGTACCAGGCCGTGCACGTAAACGGTCTTGAACGGCACCTGCGGCGTGCCGTCTTCGTTTTTCACCAAGTGCATGGTCAGCATGATCATCCGGGCAACCCAGAAGAAGATGATGTCGAAGCCGGTGACCAGCACGTCGGTGGAGTGGAATTTTTTCAGGAACTCGGTCTGCTGCGGCCAGCCCAGGGTAGAGAACGTCCACAGGCCCGAGCTGAACCAGGTGTCGAGTACGTCGTTATCCTGTTGCAGCGCAACGTCCGGGCCGAGGTTGTGCTTGGCACGTACTTCGGCCTCATCGCGGCCCACATAGACCTTGCCCGACTCGTCGTACCAGGCTGGAATACGGTGGCCCCACCACAGCTGACGGCTGATGCACCAGTCCTGGATGTCACGCATCCACGAGAAGTACATGTTTTCGTACTGTTTAGGCACGAACTGGATACGGCCATCTTCCACGGCAGCAATCGCAGGTTCAGCCAACGGCTTGGTCGACACGTACCACTGGTCGGTCAGCCAAGGCTCAATGATGGTGCCAGAACGGTCGCCCTTCGGCACTTTCAGGCCGTGGTCGTCGACGCTCACCAGCAAGCCGGCGGCGTCGAAGGCTGCAACGATCTGCTTACGTGCTTCAAAACGGTCGAGGCCGGCGTATTCGGCCGGGATTTTGCCGTCGATGCTCTCGTTCAGCGTGCCGTCCAGGTTGAACACCTGGCAGGCTGACAGTACGGCGGCGTTCTTGTCGAAGATGTTCAGCAGCGGCAGGTTGTGGCGCTTGCCGACTTCGTAGTCGTTGAAATCGTGGGCCGGGGTGATTTTCACGCAGCCGGTGCCGAATTCAGGGTCGCAGTAGTCGTCCGCGATGATCGGGATGCGACGACCCACCAACGGCAGCTCAACGAACTTGCCGATCAGCGCCTGGTAGCGCTCGTCGTTCGGGTTAACCGCGACGGCAGCATCGCCAAGCATGGTTTCCGGACGGGTGGTGGCGACGATCAGGTAGTCGTTGCCCTCGGCGGTCTTGGCGCCGTCGGCCAACGGGTACTTGAGGTTCCACAGGAAACCTTTCTCGTCGTGGTTTTCCACTTCGAGGTCGGAAATCGCCGTGTGCAACTTGGTGTCCCAGTTGACCAGGCGCTTGCCGCGGTAGATCAGGCCGTCTTCATGCAGGCGCACGAAGGCTTCTTTCACCGATTCCGACAGACCGTCGTCCATGGTGAAGCGCTCGCGGCTCCAGTCGACGGACGAACCCAGGCGACGGATCTGACGGCTGATGTTGCCGCCGGACTGATCCTTCCATTCCCAGATCTTTTCCAGGAATTTCTCGCGGCCCAGGTCGTGACGGCTCTGGCCGGTGGCTTCGAGTTGGCGTTCCACCAGCATCTGGGTGGCAATGCCAGCGTGGTCGGTGCCCGGTTGCCACAGGGTGTTACGGCCCTGCATGCGGCGGAAGCGGATCAACGCATCCATGATCGCATTGTTGAAGCCATGGCCCATGTGCAGGCTGCCAGTGACGTTCGGTGGCGGAATCATGATGGTGTAGGAATCGCCGGCACCTTGTGGGGCGAAATAATTCTCGGACTCCCAGGTGTTGTACCAGGAAGTTTCAATGGCGTGCGGCTGGTAGGTCTTATCCATGCGCGGCGGGACCCTATTGGCATTTATTCAGGAAAGCCGGCAAGTATAACGGGGGATAGGGCGCAGGGCGAGGTGAAGACAGGCTTGAGATGTACGCAGTGCAAATGTGGGAGGGGGCTTGCCCCCGATAGCAGTGGGTCAGTGACTGATAAGCTGGCTGACCCAGCGCTATCGGGGGCAAGCCCCCTCCCACAGTAGATCCAGGTGTGGCTCAGGACTGGTATTGGCTGAGCAACCGTTCCATCCGCGCATCCAACCTGCGTTTGATCTCGGTTTCGATATGCGGCGCAAAGTCGTCGATCACATCCTGCATGATCAGTTGCGCAGCGGCGCGCAGCTCGTTGTCCAGGTGCAGCAGCAGGGCGTCTGGCGCCTTTTCGGTAGCCGTCGCAGCCGGCGCGGGCTCTACAATCGGGGCTTTGGCGACAGGCTGCGGTACGGCGGGCTTGCCACCGACCATGTCGAACAACAGCGGAATCTGTACCTCACCGTCGACCGTTTCGGTCAGCAGCGGCGGTTGCAAGCCATCATCACCGAGCAACTGTCGGATCGACTCAAGGTCGTCCAGCAGGTGGTCGTCTTTTTTTGTAGGTTTTGGCGTGTCCATCATGTACTCAAAGTCGTTGTAGTCGGTGATCTTGCAGAGAATAGCCCTGTTCGCGGTAGAAACGGAAACTCTCCCGCGCGGCTTGACGAATAGCCGGGTCTTCCACCACCACTTCCGCCACACGGGCAAACGCTTTGGCAAAAGCCGGTACTTTCAGGTCCAGGTTGACCAGCAGGTCATGGTGATCGCCGCAGCTGTCGCCTAAACCCAACACAATCAGGCCTTCGGGTTCGGACTCGGCAGGGCCGTGGGGCACGAAACTTTCGCCCTTGAAGCGCCACAGGCGGGCGTCGAGGTCGTCACGTTGGGCGGCATCGCTGCAATGCAGGTAGATGCGGTGGCCCATGCGCCAGGCTTTTTCGGTGAGTTTGCAGGCAAAGTCCAGGCGCGCAGAGGGATCGGCGCTGGGCAATATATAGAAGTCGACTTGGGTCATTGCGGTTCCTGAGACCGGGGCGCCACGGGGGCCGCCCCGGAATCTTCAGTTTCAGGCTTTGGCGCGATCCAGCAGGTATTGGGTCAGCAGTGGCACCGGACGGCCAGTGGCGCCCTTGTCCTTGCCGCCGCTGGTCCAGGCCGTGCCGGCAATGTCCAAGTGCGCCCAGTTGAAGTTCTTGGCAAAGCGCGACAAGAAGCAGGCAGCGGTGATGGTGCCGGCTTTCGGCCCACCGATGTTGGCGATGTCAGCGAACGGGCTGTCCAGCTGTTCCTGGTACTCATCGAACAGCGGCAATTGCCAGGCGCGGTCGTCGGCAGCCTTGCCGGCGCTGAGCAGTTGCTCGATCAGCTCATCGTTGTTACCCAGCAGGCCCGAGGTGTGGGCGCCCAAGGCAACCACGCAGGCACCGGTCAGGGTGGCGATGTCGATCACGGCTTGCGGCTTGAAGCGCTCGGCGTAGGTCAGCGCATCACACAGCACCAGACGGCCTTCGGCGTCGGTGTTGAGGATTTCCACCGTCTGGCCGCTCATGGTGGTGACGATATCGCCCGGACGGGCTGCGCCGCCGCTCGGCATGTTCTCGGCACACGCCAGGATGCACACCAGGTTGATCGGCAGCTTGAGTTCCAGCACGGCACGCAGGGTACCGAACACGCTGGCGGCGCCGCCCATGTCGTATTTCATCTCATCCATGCCTGCGCCCGGCTTGAGGCTGATGCCGCCGGTGTCGAAGGTGATGCCTTTGCCGACCAGGGCGTAAGGCTTCTCGGACTTCTTGCCGCCGTTATATTGCATCACAATCAGGCGGGGTGGCTGGTCGCTGCCCTGGCCTACGGCATAGAACGAGCCCATGCCCAGTTCTTTGATCTTCTTCTCGTCCAGCACTTCAACCTTCAGGCCCTTGAACTCTTTGCCCAGTGCCTTGGCTTGCTCGCCCAGGTAGGTTGGGTGGCAGATGTTTGGTGGCAGGTTGCCCAGGTCGCGGGTGAACGACATGCCTGCAGCGATGGCCTGAGCGTGGGTCACGGCGCGCTCGACTTCAGCCTGGGCGGCCTTGATAGTCAGCAGGGTGATTTTCTTCAGGGCGCGCGGTTCGGCTTTCTGGCTCTTGAACTGGTCGAAAATGTAACCGCCATCCACCAGGGTTTCGGCCAGCAGGCGGGTCTTGCCGTAGCTGTCGCGGCCTTTTACGACGATTTCATCAAGTGCCAATGCTGCATCGCTGCCGCCCAAGCCCTTGAGGGTGGTGAGGATACCGCTGATGATCTTGCGGAACGGGCGGTCGCCCAGTTCGGCTTCCTTGCCCACGCCCACCAGCAACACGCGGTCGGCTTTGAGGTTAGGCAGGCTTTGCAGCAGCAGGCTCTGGCCGACTTTGCCGGCCAGGTCGCCGCGCTTGAGCACGGCGCTGATGGCGCCACCGCTCAGTTCATCCAGTTGCTTGGCGGCGACGCTGAGCTTGCGGCCTTCGCCGACGGCGACCACGAGGGTGGCGGTTTTCAACGTTTCGGGGCTAACGCTTTTTACAACCAATTCCATTTTCGGGTCCCTTATAAAGGTCTGTGAGCCTGAGTCTGTACGCAGGCTTTCAAGCGTGGCAGCTCTGTAAACCGCCCGCGACAAAGGCCGCAGTTTGAACCTCGCCGGCGGAACCTGACAACCCTTGGCGCACGCTTTGTGCGCGCGCATGAGGTTGCGCAGTGACAGGCGCGGTCAATCACAGGATAATGCGCCATCTTTTTAGCCGGCCTGTGTAAACGGGTCGACTCGGTATGCTTGCTTGTTTGGCCGCCTTAGCCTGACAACCCTGGAGTGTCTGGTTTGATCGTCTTCCGTTATCTATCCCGCGAAGTCCTGTTGACCCTGAGTGCCGTGAGTGCGGTGCTGTTGGTCATCACCATGAGTGGTCGTTTCGTCAAATTTCTCGCCCAGGCCGCTTCCGGCGCCCTGGATCCGGGCTCGTTATTCCTGATCATGGGCTTTCGTCTGCCGGGCTTTTTGCAGCTGATCCTGCCACTTGGCCTGTTTCTCGGCATTCTGCTGGCCTATGGCCGGTTGTACCTTGAAAGTGAAATGACCGTGCTTTCCGCCACCGGCATGAGCCAGCAGCGTTTGCTTGCCATGACCATGGTGCCGGCCACCGGCGTCGCCCTGGTGGTGGCGTGGTTGAGCATGAGCCTGGCGCCTCAGGGGGCCATGCAGTTCCAGCTGCTTCTGAACAAGCAGGATGCGATGACCGAGTTCGACACCCTCGAGCCAGGGCGCTTTCAGGCGCTCAACGATGGTTCGCGGGTGACCTACACCGAAACCATGACCAATGACCGTGCCAACCTCGGTGGTGTGTTTATTTCGCAGAAAAACCTCGGGGAGAACCAGAAAGATCGCGGTATTTCGATTCTGGTGGCCAACAGTGGGCGCCAGGAAGTACGCCCTGACGGTTCCCGCTACCTGATCCTGGAAAATGGCTATCGCTACGACGGCAGCCCCGGCTTCGCGGATTATCGAGCGATCAAGTACGACCTCTATGGCGTCATGCTCGCCAAGCCTGAGATCAGTGAAGAAGTTACCGACCGCGACGCGCTCCCGACGGCGTCACTGTTCGGCAGCCAGGAACTGCGCTCCATCGCCGAGCTGCAATGGCGCATTTCCCTGCCGCTGTTGGTGTTTATCGTGACCTTGATGGCCGTGCCGCTGTCCCGGGTAAACCCGCGTCAGGGCCGTTTCCTCAAGCTGTTGCCGGCGATCCTGCTGTACATGGCCTACCTGACCATCCTGATTTCCGCCCGTGGCTCCCTGGAAAAAGGCAAGTTGTCGCCGGTCCTGGGGCTGTGGTGGGTACACGGGATTTTCCTGATGATCGGCCTGGGGCTGCTCTACTGGGAACCTATCCGTTTGAAAATGAAGAGCCGTCGTGGCCTGAAGGAGTTGGCTCGTGACTAAGCTCGACCGCTACATTGGTAGCAGCGTACTGATCGCCATCCTGGCGGTATTGGGCATCATTCTCGGCTTGGCCTCGTTGTTCGCCTTTATTGATGAAGTGAGCAACGTCACCGACACCTACACGGTCACCGACGTGCTGAGCTACGTGGCGCTGACCGCGCCACGTCGTCTGTACGACATGATGCCGATGGCCGGCTTGATCGGCTGCCTGATCGGCCTGGGCAGCCTGGCCAGCAACAGTGAACTGACCATCATGCGCGCCGCCGGTGTTTCCATCGGTCGCATCGTTTGGGCGGTCATGAAGCCCATGCTGCTGCTGATGGCCTGCAGCGTGCTGATCGGCGAGTACGTGGCGCCGCCGTCCGAAGCCACGGCCCAGGCCAATCGTGCCCTGGCCCAGGGTTCGGGCGATGCGCAAAGCGCCAAGCACGGCCTGTGGCACCGCCAAGGTGATGAATTCATCCACATCAACGCCGTGCAGCCGGGCGGCCTGTTGATTGGTGTGACGCGCTACACGTTCGACAAAGAACGCCACATGCTGACCTCCAGTTTCGCCAAGCGCGCGCAGTATGATGCCGAGAAGTGGACGCTCAGCGACGTCAGCACCACTCACTTCCGCAATGTCGGCCAAGGCAACAATGCCAGCACCGAAGTGATCAATGTGCCGACCGAGCCATGGGATATCGCCCTGAAGCCGGAACTGCTCAATACCGTGGTGATGATCCCGGAAAGCCTGCCTATCTCCGGTTTGTGGAGCTATATCCACTACCTTAAGGATCAGGGCCTGAATAACGGCCGCTATTGGTTGGCATTTTGGGTCAAGGTGTTACAGCCGGTTGTGACTGCTGCGCTGGTGTTGATGGCGATCTCGTTCATCTTCGGCCCGCTGCGTTCCGTGACCCTTGGCCAGCGGGTGTTTACCGGCGTGCTGGTGGGCTTCACCTTCCGCATCGCCCAGGACCTGCTCGGCCCGTCTAGCCTGGTATTCGGTTTCTCGCCGCTGTTTGCGGTGCTGGTACCGACGGCTATCTGCGCCCTGGCCGGGTTCTGGCTGTTGCGCCGAGCCGGTTGATACCGCGCTTATGAACAAAAAATGCCCCGTTCGAGAGAGCGGGGCATTTTTGTTCTGGTCAGCAAAGATGACGTTTGGCCTGAGCATCAGGTACAATTCCCGGCTATTTTTCAGCGGGCAATCTGCCTGCAGCCTTTTTGAGTGTTGATCCGTGAGTGATTTGAGTCATATCCGCAATTTCTCCATCATCGCCCACATTGACCATGGCAAGTCGACGCTGGCCGATCGATTCATCCAGATGTGCGGTGGCCTTGCCGAGCGTGAAATGGAAGCCCAGGTACTGGACTCCATGGACCTCGAGCGTGAACGCGGCATCACCATCAAGGCCCACAGCGTTACCCTGTACTACACCGCCAAAGACGGTATCAGGTACCAGCTGAACTTCATTGACACCCCCGGCCACGTTGACTTCACCTACGAAGTCAGCCGCTCGCTGGCAGCCTGTGAAGGCGCCTTGCTGGTGGTCGACGCGGGCCAGGGCGTTGAAGCCCAGTCCGTAGCCAACTGCTACACCGCGATCGAGCAGGGCCTTGAGGTCATGCCGGTACTGAACAAGATCGACCTGCCTCAGGCCGATCCGGACCGCGTCAAAGAAGAAATCGAAAAAATCATCGGCATTGACGCCACCGACGCCGTCGAGTGCAGCGCCAAGACCGGCCTGGGCGTTGACGAAGTGCTCGAGCGCCTGGTCAAGACCATTCCTGCGCCAACCGGCAACTACGAAGATCCGCTGCAAGCGTTGATCATCGACTCCTGGTTCGACAACTACCTGGGCGTTGTTTCCCTGGTACGTGTACGCCACGGTCGGGTGAAGAAGGGCGACAAGATCCTGGTTAAATCCACCGGCAAGATCCACCTGGTGGACAGCGTCGGCGTATTCAACCCCAAGCACACCGCCACCACCGACCTTAAGGCCGGTGAAGTAGGCTTCATCATCGCCGGTATCAAGGACATTCACGGTGCACCGGTTGGTGACACCCTGACCTTGAGCTCCACCCCTGACGTCGACGTGCTGCCGGGCTTCAAACGCATCCAGCCGCAGGTTTACGCCGGCCTGTTCCCGGTCAGCTCCGACGACTTCGAGGACTTCCGCGAAGCCCTGCAAAAGCTGACCCTCAACGACTCGTCGTTGCAGTACACCCCGGAAAGCTCCGACGCGCTGGGCTTCGGCTTCCGTTGCGGGTTCCTGGGCATGCTGCACATGGAGATCATCCAGGAGCGCCTGGAGCGCGAATACGACCTGGACCTGATCACCACCGCGCCAACGGTTATTTTTGAACTGTTGCTGAAAACCGGTGAAACGATTTACGTCGACAACCCGTCCAAGCTTCCAGATCTGTCCTCCATTGAAGACATGCGCGAGCCGATCGTGCGGGCCAATATCCTGGTACCGCAGGAACACCTGGGCAACGTGATTACCCTGTGTATCGAAAAACGTGGCGTACAACACGACATGTTGTTCCTCGGTACCCAAGTGCAAGTGACCTACGATTTGCCGATGAACGAAGTGGTCCTGGACTTCTTCGACCGTCTCAAATCCACCAGTCGCGGCTATGCTTCGCTGGATTACCATTTCGATCGCTACCAATCGGCTAATCTGGTGAAACTGGACGTGCTGATCAATGGCGACAAGGTCGATGCCCTGGCACTGATCGTGCACAAGGACAACGCCCACTACAAAGGTCGGCAGTTGACCGAAAAGATGAAAGAACTGATTCCGCGCCAGATGTTCGACGTCGCGATCCAGGCCGCCATTGGCGGGCAGATCATTGCACGGACCTCCGTCAAGGCACTCAGAAAGAACGTACTGGCCAAATGCTACGGCGGTGACGTAAGCCGTAAGCGCAAGCTGCTTGAGAAGCAAAAGGCCGGTAAAAAACGCATGAAGCAAGTGGGTAACGTGGAAATTCCACAAGAAGCCTTCCTTGCGGTGCTCAGGTTGGATAGTTAGGTCCTATGTCGCTAAATTTCCCGCTGTTGCTGGTCATCGCCGTTGCCGTTTGCGGTCTCCTGGCGTTGCTCGATCTGGTGTTCTTCGCCCCGCGTCGTCGGGCGGCTATCGCTTCCTATCAGGGCAGCGTCAGCCAGCCTGATGCGGTGGTGGTCGAGAAGCTGAACAAAGAGCCTTTGCTGGTTGAATACGGCAAGTCGTTCTTCCCGGTGTTGTTCATCGTGCTGGTACTGCGTTCGTTCCTGGTGGAGCCGTTTCAGATCCCTTCGGGGTCGATGAAACCTACCTTGGACGTGGGCGACTTCATCCTGGTGAACAAGTTTTCCTACGGGATCCGCTTGCCGGTAATCGACAAGAAAGTCATACCGGTCGGTGACCCGCAGCGCGGCGATGTGATGGTGTTCCGCTACCCAAGCGACCCGAACGTCAATTACATCAAGCGCGTCGTGGGCCTGCCGGGTGATGTGGTTCGCTACACCAGCGACAAGCGCCTGCTCATCAACGGTGAGTCGGTGGCCGAGAAGCTGATTGGCGCTGAGCCGAACACCTTGGGCAGCGCTGAGCTGTACCAGGAAAAACTCGGTACGGTAGAGCACGAAATCCGCAAGGAAATGAGCCGCTACCGCGCGATGCCTGATGGCGAGTGGAAAGTGCCTGCCGGGCACTACTTCATGATGGGCGACAACCGCGACAACTCCAACGACAGCCGTTACTGGGATGACCCTAATATTCCCAAGGACCTGCTGGGCATGGTTCCCGACGAGAACATTGTCGGCAAGGCCTTTGCGGTTTGGATGAGTTGGCCGGAACCCAAACTCAGCCACCTGCCGAACTTCTCGCGGGTCGGGCTGATCAAGTAATACAGGCGGCGCTGTGAACACAGCGCCGAATGCTTTTCTGGGGTTGGGACAATGCATCGTCCGGCCTCATGCGGCACCCACCAGGATTTGAATTTGAACACTGCGTCAATCTTCGATGGCCGCCGGTGCCACCAACTAGATATGGATAAACCGTGACCGTTTCTCTCAGTCGTCTCGAGCGCCAGCTCGGCTACACCTTCAAGGATCAGGAATTGATGGTCCTTGCCCTCACACACCGCAGTTTCGCGGGGCGTAATAACGAACGCCTCGAATTCCTCGGTGATGCCATTCTCAACTTTGCCGCCGGTGAGGCGCTGTTCGAGCGTTTCCCTCAAGCGCGCGAAGGCCAGCTGTCGCGCCTGCGTGCACGCCTGGTGAAAGGCGAGACCCTGGCCGTGCTGGCCCGTGGTTTCGGCCTGGGCGAATACTTGCGCCTGGGTTCCGGTGAGTTGAAAAGCGGCGGTTTCCGTCGTGAGTCGATCCTGGCCGATGCGCTCGAAGCATTGATCGGTGCGATCTACCTGGATGCCGGCATGGAGACGGCCAAGGAGCGCGTGGTCGCCTGGCTGGCTTCGGAGATCGAAAGCCTGACGCTGGTCGACACCAACAAAGATCCCAAGACCCGCCTGCAGGAATTCCTGCAGTCGCGCGGTTGCGAACTGCCACGCTACGAAGTGGTGGATATCCAGGGAGAGCCGCATTGCCGCGTGTTCTTCGTGGAATGTGAAATCACCTTATTGAATGAAAAAAGCCGAGGTCAGGGTGTGAGCCGTCGTATTGCCGAACAGGTAGCGGCGGCTGCAGCACTGATTGCCCTGGGCGTGGAGAATGGCCATGACTGATTCAACCGCAACACGCTGTGGCTATGTTGCCATCGTCGGCCGCCCGAACGTGGGCAAGTCCACGCTGCTGAACCACATCTTGGGCCAGAAGCTGGCGATCACCTCGCGCAAGCCGCAGACCACCCGTCACAACATGCTGGGCATCAAGACCGAAGGCGCCGTGCAAGCGGCCTACGTCGACACCCCGGGCATGCACAAAGGTGGCGAGAAGGCGCTTAACCGCTACATGAACAAGACCGCTTCGGCGGCGTTGAAAGACGTCGACGTGGTGATCTTCGTGGTCGACCGCACCAAGTGGACCGACGAAGACCAGATGGTTCTCGAGCGTGTGCAGTACGTCACCGGCCCGTTGATCGTTGCGCTGAACAAGACCGACCGCATCGAAGACAAAGCCGAGCTGATGCCGCACCTGACGTGGTTGCAGGAACAACTGCCGAACGCCCAGATCATGCCGATCTCGGCCCAGCACGGTCACAACCTTGAGGCGCTGGAACGCGTGATCGCCGGTTACCTGCCGGAGAACGAGCACTTCTTCCCGGAAGACCAGATCACCGACCGCAGCAGCCGTTTCCTCGCCGCCGAACTGGTACGCGAGAAAATCATGCGCCAGATGGGCGCCGAGCTGCCGTACCAGATCACCGTTGAAATCGAAGAGTTCAAGCAGCAGGGCAAAACCCTGCATATTCATGCGCTGATCCTCGTTGAACGTGACGGCCAGAAGAAAATCATCATTGGCGACAAGGGCGAGCGCATCAAGCGCATCGGCACCGAAGCGCGCAAGGACATGGAATTGCTGTTTGATTCCAAGATCATGCTTAACCTGTGGGTGAAGGTTAAGGGTGGTTGGTCCGATGACGAGCGCGCGCTGCGCTCCCTCGGCTACGGCGACCTGTAATAGGCCTCCAGTAACACCGCAAGACAAATGTGGGAGCGGGCTTGTGTGGGAGCTGGCTTGCCTGCGAGCTCTCGCGCACCCGGCTCCCACACAAGCCCGCTCCCACATTGGATAGTCGCAGTTTTCAAGGCCGTGCTTGTCAGCGAGAACCCCATGTCCCAAACCCCACCTCCCAGTCAACTCGCCTACGTGCTGCACAGCCGCGCCTACCGCGAGACCAGCGCCTTGGTGGACTTCCTCACGCCCCAAGGCCGCCTGCGCGCAGTCTTGCGTAGCGCCCGAGGCAAGGCCGGCACGCTGGCCCGGCCATTCGTGGCCTTGGATGTGGAGTTTCGTGGCAAGGGCGAGCTGAAGAACGTCGGTCGCCTGGAAAGCGTCGGCACCTCCGCTTGGCTCAATGGCGAAGCACTCTTCAGCGGCCTCTACCTCAATGAACTGCTGATTCGCCTGCTGCCCGCCGAAGACCCGCACCCGGCGGTGTTCGATCACTACGCCGCCACGTTGTTAGCCCTGGCCGAAGGCCGCCCCCTGGAGCCGCTGCTGCGCGCTTTCGAATGGCGCCTGCTCGACGACTTGGGCTACGGCTTTGAACTGAGCAACGACCTGCACGGCGATCCCATCGCCGCAGACGGCATGTACCGCCTGCAAGTCGACGCCGGCCTTGAGCGTGTGTACCTGCTGCAACCGGGCCTGTTCCGCGGCACTGAGTTGCTGGCCATGAGCGAAGCCGACTGGACCGCTCCGGGCGCTTTGTCTGCCGCCAAGCGCTTGATGCGCCAGGCGCTGGCCGTGCACTTGGGTGGCCGGCCGCTGGTCAGTCGCGAGTTGTTTCGAAAGCCCTGACAACCCCGTGTATGCTGTGCAGCGTTTCTTTCCCTTTTCAGGAGCGCTTCCGTGACCACCAGCAATCGCATTCTTCTTGGCGTGAACATCGACCACGTCGCTACCCTGCGCCAGGCCCGGGGCACCCGTTACCCTGACCCGGTCAAGGCCGCGCTGGACGCCGAAGAAGCGGGTGCCGACGGCATCACCGTGCACCTGCGCGAAGACCGCCGCCACATCCAGGAGCGCGACGTGTTGCTGCTCAAGGACGTGCTGCAAACCCGCATGAACTTCGAAATGGGCGTCACCGAAGAAATGATGGCGTTCGCCGAGCGCATCCGCCCGGCGCATATCTGCCTGGTGCCGGAAACCCGCCAGGAACTGACCACCGAAGGCGGCCTCGACGTGGCCGGCCAGGAAGCGCGGATCAAAGCTGCCGTGGAACGCCTGTCGAAGATCGGCAGCGAAGTCTCGCTGTTCATCGACGCCGACGAGCGCCAGATCGAAGCCTCGCGTCGCGTAGGCGCGCCGGCCATCGAACTGCACACCGGCCGTTACGCCGATGCCACCACGCCCACCGAAGTGGCTGACGAGCTGCAACGCATCATCGACGGCGTAAAGTGCGGCCTGAATGAAGGCCTGATCGTCAACGCCGGCCATGGCCTGCACTACCACAACGTCGAAGCCGTGGCGGCGATCAAAGGCATCAACGAACTGAACATCGGCCACGCGCTGGTGGCGCATGCGCTGTTCGTCGGTTTCAAAGGCGCGGTCGCCGAGATGAAAGCCCTGATTCTGGCTGCCGCCAAGGCCTGATACCACAACTTATGGTCAGCGGGCTTGCCACAAGACCCAATGAAATCGCAAGTCGGGCAAGGCCTGATACCACAACTTATGGTCAGCGGGCTTGCCACAAGACCCAATGAAATCGCAAGTGCGGCAATGCGAAGCCTTACTGTTTAGCCGGGTCAGGTGTATCGTATCTGCCCTTTGCGGGCCTATGGCTCGCGGCAGATACGTGAGGTTGTTGTGTCCCAAACTTTTTCCCGTCGACAAATCCTGGGTGGTCTTGCAGGCCTGGCCGTAGTGGGCGTCGGTGCCGGTGGCGCCTACCGCTACTGGCTGGGAAAAGTCGCCGAGGCCGAAGCGGGTCACGATTACGAGCTGATCGCCGCGCCGCTCGACGTGGAACTGGTGCCGGGGCATAAAACCCAAGCCTGGGCGTTCGGCCCATCGGCGCCGGGCACCGAGTTGCGTGTGCGTCAGGGAGAATGGCTGCGGGTGCGCTTTATCAACCACCTGCCGGTCGCCACCACCATCCACTGGCACGGCATCCGCCTGCCGCTGGAAATGGACGGCGTGCCTTACGTCTCGCAATTGCCGGTGCTGCCTGGCGAATACTTCGACTACAAATTCCGCGTGCCGGACGCCGGCAGCTACTGGTATCACCCGCATGTGAACAGCAGCGAAGAACTCGGCCGTGGCCTGGTCGGCCCGTTGATCATCGAAGAGCGTGAACCCACCGGTTTCAAACACGAACGCACCCTGAGCCTGAAAAGCTGGCATGTGGACGAAGAGGGCGCCTTTGTCGCCTTCAGCGTGCCCCGAGAAGCCGCGCGTGGCGGCACGGCGGGGCGGCTGTCGACGATCAATGGCGTGTCCCAGGCGGTCGTCGATTTGCCTGCCGGGCAGATCACCCGCGTGCGCCTGCTCAACCTCGACAACACGCTGACTTATCGCATCAACATTCCCGGCGTCGAAGCGCAGATCTATGCGCTGGACGGCAACCCCATCGAGCCGCGCCCAATGGGCAAGGAATACTGGCTGGGCCCGGGCATGCGCATTTGCCTGGCGATCAAAGCGCCGCCGGCCGGTGAAGAACTGTCGATCCGCAATGGCCCGGTGCGCCTGGGCACCTTTCGCTCTGTGGTCAACACCGACGCGCCCAACGAATGGCCACCGGCGCTGCCGGCCAACCCGATTGCCGAGCCGGACCTGGCCAATGCCGAGAAACTCAACTTCAATTTCGAGTGGGTCGGCACTGTATCAGTGGACAACGGCAAGCCGCCAAGCCTATGGCAGATCAACGGCCAGGCCTGGGACATCACCGACAAGACCTGCGCCGACCGCCCGATTGCCAAGCTTGAGAAGGGCAAGAGCTACATTTTTGAATTGAAGAACATGACCCAGTACCAACACCCGATCCACCTGCACGGCATGAGCTTCAAGGTGATCGCCTCGAACCGCCACAAGGTGATCCCGTACTTCACCGACACCTACCTGCTGGGCAAGAACGAGCGCGCTCGCGTGGCGTTGGTGGCGGATAACCCAGGGGTGTGGATGTTCCACTGCCACGTGATCGACCACATGGAAACCGGCCTGATGGCCGCCATCGAGGTGGCGTGATGCGCCAGGTTCGCCCTACAGCGATCATCGACCGCAGCCGCGACCAGGACTTCATGCGTGAGGCCCTGGCCCTCGCCGCCCAAGGCGCGGCACTGGGCGAAGTGCCCGTGGGTGCAGTGCTGGTGCAGGACGGTGAAATCATCGGCCGTGGCTTCAACTGCCCGATCAGCGGCAACGACCCCAGCGCCCATGCCGAAATGGTCGCCATCCGCGCCGCCGCGCACGCCATCAGCAACTATCGTCTGGTCGGCAGCACGCTGTATGTGACCCTGGAGCCCTGCAGCATGTGCGCGGGCCTGATCGTGCATTCGCGCATCGCGCGGGTGGTGTACGGTGCGCTGGAGCCCAAGGCTGGGATCGTGCAAAGCCAGGGGCAGTTTTTTACCCAAGGGTTTCTTAACCATCGGGTGCTGTTTGAAGGTGGGGTGTTGGCCGAGGAATGTGGGACGGTGTTGAGTGAGTTCTTTAAGGCTCGCCGAGCCAAACCCGCACTCTAAAGAGTACTGAAAACCAATGTGGGAGCAGGCAAGCCAGCTCCCACATGTTGATCTATTAGTACTGAAAACCAATGTGGGAGCAGGCAAGCCAGCTCCCACATGTTGATCTCTATTTTTTTCAGGGAGATTCGGGTTACTTCTTCGCGATGATCACTGCCCGCATCGGCGCCGGCAGCCCTTCAATGGTCTTGCTGTGATCCTCCGGATCCAGGAAATCACTCAGCGACTGGAACTTCATCCACGGCGTCCCGCGCTGTTCCTCGACCGTGGTCACGCTCACATCCACGCAGCGCACATCACTGAACCCCGCACGTCGCAGCCACAGCATCAGCGCCGGCACCGATGGCAGGAACCACACGTTGCGCATCTGCGCGTAGCGGTCTTCCGGCACCAGTACTTGCTGCTGATCGCCTTCCACCACCAAGGTTTCCAGGACCAGCTCGCCGCCTTTGACCAAGCAATCTTTCAGTGCCAGCAAGTGCTCGATGGGTGAGCGACGGTGATAGAACACGCCCATGGAAAACACCGTGTCGAAGCCTTCCATGTTTGGCGGCAAGTCTTCAAACGGGAACGGCAGGTGCCAGGCGTTCGGCGCCGACAGGTAGCGCTGCACGGCCTGGAACTGGCAAAAGAACAGCCAGTTCGGGTCTACGCCAATCACGCTGTCAGCCCCGGCGCCGAGCATGCGCCACATGTAGTAGCCGTTGCCGCAGCCCACATCGAGGATGCGCTTGCCGTTCAAATCCAGGTGCGGCGCAACGCGCGACCACTTCCAGTCCGAACGCCATTCGGTGTCCACATGCACGCCGAACAGGTGGAACGGGCCTTTGCGCCACGGGCTCAAGCCCATCAACGCGGTGTGCATTTGTGCACGGGTGGCGTCGTCGCAATCGGTATCCAGCGTCAAGCCGTTGAGCAAGTCGACTTCGCTGGGCTGGATGTTCGGCAACGCATCCAGCGCACTCTGCCAACGCTCCAGGTCGCCGTGACCCTTTTCCATCTTGCTATCGAGTTGCGCTTGCAGGCCCTGGGCCCAAACGGCCAAAGGAGTGCCGACCAAGTGGCGGGCGAGGGGAGACAAATCAATCATGGCAAGGCAATCAACGAGGCAAAGTTAAGACACTGGAACCACGGCACGACTTTCGAGAACCCGGCGGCCAGCAGGCGTTCGCGGTGTTCTTCGAGGCTGTCGGGCTTCATGACGTTTTCGATGGCGCTGCGCTTCTGGGCGATTTCCAGTTCGCTGTAGCCGTTGGCGCGTTTGAACGCGATGTGCAAATCGGTGAGCAGCGCATGCTCTTGTGGGTCATTGAAACGCAGCTTTTCCGAGAGGATCAACGCACCGCCCGGCAACAGTGACTGGCGGATGCGCCCGAGCAACGCCAGGCGCTCATCGGGGGCGATAAATTGCAGGGTAAAGTTCAGCGCCACCACCGAGGCCGGCTGGAACTGCAACGCGAGAATATCGCCCTCAATCACCTCCACCGGCAACAGCTCCTGGAACATCGAGTCCTGGCCATTGAGGTATTGGCGGCAACGCTCGACCATCGCCGCCGAGTTATCCACCGCGATCACCCGGCAGCCGTCGGTACGCACATGGCGGCGCAGCGCTTGAGTGACTGCGCCCAGAGACGAGCCCAGGTCGTAGAGCACGCTGTTGGGTTGGGCAAATTGCGCCGCCAGCACGCCGAGGTTCTCGACGATGGTCGGATAACCGGGCACCGAGCGCTTGATCATGTCCGGGAACACCCGCACCACGTCCTCGTTAAAGGCGAAGTCTGGCACCTGGGGCAGGGGCTGGGCGAATAGGCGATCGGGTTCTTTGCTCACGGCTGTTCCGGCGACGAAGGGGGAAAGGCCGGCATTTTAGCCAAATTGGCCCTCGGATGCGCGGGTTGTCTGATGGAAAGCCGAGGCGGTGATGCCCCACTGACCGAGCCAATACGTGGTAATCAACAAATACGGTGCCGCTTCAAAGGCGACCACAAACCGATTGATGCCGATGAGTGTGTCGGAAAACACAAACGACACCGCACCCGCCGCCGCCAGCAGGGCCGATTGCTTGGGTACGTTACTGCCCAGCCGTGCCAATGCACGCCAGAGCATGGCGCTGATCACCAGTGCATAAACCACGACGGGTATCAGCAAATCGCCCAGGCCATGGGAAATCAGGATGCCCAGCAAGATAGCGCCCACGCCCAGCGCCAATACCAGTGGCAACACCGCTAGGCGGCGGCAATCGCTGAAGTAGGCTTTCAAGTACGCCAAGTGCGCAAACAGAAAGGCGCCGAGGCCAAAGATAAACAGGTCGCCCGGCCATGCGAGCAACACATCGCCCACCAGGGAAAAAATCAGCCCCAGGCTGATCCAGCGTCGATAGTCGGTGGGCGGCGCATCATGCAGCCAGCCCAGCAGCGCCAATACCGGCAGCGGTTTAACCAGCAGGCACAACAGCGCTGCGTGAGTGGCCAAGCCGTAGAAAAAGGTGCCAGCGCCCATTAACGCAAGAATCAACCAAGGCATATCAGTTCACCGTAATGGCGCAGTCGAAGGTTTCGGCGGGTTCGGCTTCCGGTTCCCAGGGTTGCTGGGAGGTCAGGCGCAGACGGCCTTGGCCGGCAGCAAACGCCTGGAAGCGCCAGGTCGACTGGCCACCGCCACCGATCACACCGGATTCTGTGCTGCTGTAAACCTCAGGGCTGAGCGCGCGCAGCACGCCGCCGGCGGAATCCTGGATGGCCCAGCGGTAGCCGGTGGTGGGGTTACTTGGCAAGGTGAGAGTCAGGTTTTGCCCTGTTTTAAGCTGGAGCGGGCAGGCGCTCTGGTTTTCCACTGTGACGTTTTGCTTCGGTGCGCTGGCGCACGCGGCCAGCAGGGTAAGGCTCAAGGGGAGAAGCAGGCGGGCAGCGGTCATAGGGGCTCCGTTGTTTGGCGACGAAGGGCGAGCATAACCGAAGATGAGACAAGGTGTGACAGCAGGGGATTTGATTGTTCCCACGCTCTGCGTGGGAATGCAGCCCGGGACGTTCCGCGTCATAAGAGCGGACGCAGAGCGCCAGAGGGGCAGAGCGCCCAGAGAGGCATTCCCACGCAGAGCGTGGGAATGATCGATCAGAAGAGCACCTTCGCCACATCCGCAAAGCGCTTGGCAAAGTGCACGGTCATGCCTTCTTTCAGGTACTCCGGCAGTTCTTCAAAACTACCGCGGTTCGGCTCCGGCAAGATTAGCTCATGAATCTTCTGGCGCCGCGCCGCGATGACTTTCTCACGCACCCCGCCAATCGGCAGTACATGCCCGGTCAGCGTCAGCTCGCCGGTCATGGCCACGCCTTTTTTCGGTGGCTGGTTACGCGCCAGCGACAGCAGCGCACTGGCCATGGTCACGCCCGCGCTCGGGCCGTCTTTCGGTGTGGCACCTTCCGGCACGTGCAAGTGCACGAAGGCTTCGTCGAAGAACTTCGGGTCACCGCCAAACGACTTCAGATTCGAGCTGATGTAGCTGTAGGCAATCTCGGCGGACTCCTTCATCACCTCACCCAACTGCCCGGTGAGCTTGAAGCCGCGATTGAGCGTATGGATGCGCGTCGCCTCGATCGGCAGGGTCGCGCCGCCCATGCTGGTCCAGGCCAGGCCTGTGATCACGCCAGTGCCGGACAACACTTGTTCATTGCGGAACACCGGCATGCCCAAGGAGCTTTCCAGGTCTTTGTTGCCGATCTTGATCACCGAGTCCGGCTCATCCAGTAGCTTGACCACGGCTTTACGCACCAGTTTGCCCAGCTGTTTCTCCAGCTGGCGCACCCCGGCTTCGCGTGCATAGCCGTCAATCAACGCGCGCAGGGCGCCGTCGCTGATGCTCAGGCTCTTTTTCGACACGCCGGCTTTTTCCAGCTGTTTGGGCCATAGGTGGCGCTTGGCGATGGCAACTTTTTCTTCAGTGATGTAGCCCGACAGGCGAATCACTTCCATCCGGTCGAGCAGCGGGCCGGGGATTGAGTCCAAGGTGTTCGCCGTGCACACGAACAGCACTTTGGACAGGTCCAGGCGCAGGTCCAGGTAGTGGTCGAGGAATTCGACGTTCTGTTCCGGGTCGAGGGTCTCCAGCAGCGCCGACGCCGGGTCGCCCTGGTAGCTCTGGCCCATCTTGTCGATCTCGTCGAGCATGATCACCGGGTTCATCACTTCCACATCTTTGAGCGCCTGCACCAGCTTGCCCGGCAGGGCGCCGATGTAGGTACGGCGATGGCCCTTGATCTCGGCCTCGTCGCGCATGCCGCCGACGCTGAAGCGGTAGAACGGCCGGCCCAGGGACTCGGCGATGGATTTACCGACGCTGGTCTTGCCCACGCCCGGCGGGCCTACCAGCAACACGATGGAGCCGGCGACTTCGCCTTTATAGGCGCCCACCGCGAGGAACTCGAGGATGCGGCTCTTAATGTCATCCAGGCCCGCATGGTGTTTATCCAGCACCTTGCGCGCGTGTTTCAGGTCGAGCTTGTCTTCGCCATACACGCCCCACGGCACTGAGGTGGCCCAGTCCAAGTAGTTGCGGGTTACGGCGTATTCCGGCGAACCCGTTTCCAGGATCGACAGTTTGTTCATTTCTTCGCTGATGCGCTTTTGCGCCTGGGTCGGCAGCACTTTGCCCACCAGGCGTTGTTCGAACTGCTCGACGTCTGCGCTGCGGTCGTCCTTGGTCAGGCCCAGCTCTTGCTGGATGACCTTGAGCTGCTCCTTGAGGAAGAACTCGCGCTGGTGCTCGCCGATCTTGCGGTTCACCTCGGCAGAGATTTCCTTTTGCAGGCGCGCGACTTCGACTTCCTTGCGCAGCATCGGCAGCACTTTTTCCATGCGCTTGAGCATGGGCACGCAGTCCAGCACTTCCTGCAACTCGTTACCGGTGGCCGAGGTCAGCGCGGCGGCGAAGTCGGTAAGCGGCGACGGGTCGTTGGGGCTGAAGCGGTTGAGGTAGTTCTTCAACTCTTCGCTGTACAGCGGGTTGAGCGGCAGCAGTTCCTTGATCGCATTGATCAGCGCCATGCCGTAGGCCTTGACCTCGTCGGTCGGCTCGGTCGGCTGGTGCGGGTATTCGACCTCCACCAGGTACGGTGGGCGGTGGTGCTTGAGCCAGGTCTTGATGCGCACACGGGTCAGGCCCTGGGCGACGAATTGCAGCTTACCGTTCTCGCGGCTGGCGTGGTGCACCTTCACCAGCGTGCCGTACAGCGGCAGGCTGGAGGTGTCGAAGTGGCGTGGATCTTCTGGCGGGGTGTCCATGAAGAACAGCGCCAGGGAATGGTGGTCGGATTTGCTCACCAGCTCCAGGGTCTCGGCCCACGGTTCTTCATTGACGATCACCGGCAGCACTTGCGCCGGGAAGAACGGACGATTGTGGATCGGGATGATGTAAACCTTGTCCGGCAGATTTTGCCCGGGCAGGGCCAGGCCGGTGTTGGACGATGTTTCGTGTTCAGCGTTTTCCGGATCGGCGTAATCGTTCAGGTCGATGTCCGGGAATTCTTGCTGGTCGCTCATGGGGCACCTGCATAAGGAAGTATGCAAGTTAGATGGGGCGGTGCAGCGGTGGTTTCAATGGCCGGGCGCAGTTAGCAACATATTGCATAATATTTTCGACAGCGGCGCTTTACGCCTGTGGGAGCTGGTTTGCCTGGGTTTAGGTAGATTGGGTACATATCCGACTCCCACATTTCAGAGCACGTGGGGTCAGCTGATCTTGTGGAGGTAGGCGGGAATCGGCTGTTCCGGTAGCACCGACAACACCTTCAAACGCTGCAACATACGCTGACTGGCCCGTTGCAAATGCTCACGCAAATTCAGCGCCGCCGCATCGAAGGCGCCGTGCAGCAATAGCTCCAGAATCAAGCGATGTTCGGCGAGCATGGCGGGATCTGCGCCTATCCCCAGTAAACGGTAGAAGATTCGACTGATGATCATCGGGCTCTGGCCCTGGCGAATCAGCGCGGCGATCTTGCGGTTCTGCAGGCCGGCCAGGCAGCGCTGGTGCAAGTCCTCCTCGATCTGCTCGATGGCTTGCAGGCTGCACTGCGGGCTTTGCTGGGCCTCCAGCACGCGCTGCAACATGGCCTCAAGCATCTCGCGGTCCAGGTTCGGCGCGCTCTGGCGCAGGGCTTCGGGTTCCAGGCAGGCGCGCAGTTCATAGTCTTCGGTGACTTCGCGCGCGGTCAGCGGCCCCGCCAGCCATTGGGAGTAAGGCTCTTTTTCCACCAGGCCACGGTCGCGCAGGCGCATCAGCGCTTCACGCACCACGGCGCGGCTGACACCGTAGTGGTCGGCGGCGGCTTGCTCGTCCAGGCGGTAATGGCCGAAGGCGATGCACGTGGACAGCGCCGCGCCGATTTCCTCAACAATCCGCTCGCCCAGCGGCCGGGTGTCTACCAGCTCGTCGTCGCCATTAAGGCCCAGGTGTGCATGGCTCAGCGGCAGGCGCAGCGGCTCCATGACCAGGCCTTCGGGGTTGATCAGGTAACCGCGTCCGTTGAAGCGGCAGATCAGGCCTTCATCGTGCAGCAGGTCCAGCGCCTTACGCACCGGCACGCGGCTGGTGCCGAACAGCTCGGCCAGCGGCGCTTCCAGCAAGACCAGCCCGTGGCGGGCGGTGCCGTTGACGATGGCGTCACGCAACACGGTGTGAATCATCGCGTAACGGGAAGCGGAGGCGGACGCTGCTTTCATCTGCTTCTCTAGGTAAAGAGTGGATGGGTTTGTAGGAAAGTGGCTACGGATTCTCTCATAGTTGCCGCTGTCACTCTGCGCCACGGTGGTGGCACTTTTTTGGGGCCTTACCCGTCACGTTGTTACTTTTCTGCACCAAAATGTATTGATTAATAAAAGATACATTATTTCATTCAAGGTCTGTTCCAGCACCTTCATCCGATATTTTTGCCGCCTACAAAACCATCTAGTCCGTAGCTCCAGGCAATAAAGCGCACTCGCGAAAAATGCGTGTTGAGAGACTGGCACGAAAGCTGCCTTTGTAAAACGTATATTTTAATAATATGTACGTTTTAAGAGGATCATCTTGATGTCAGACGCCACCTCAATGGCCGAAGCTTTTGCCAGTGGTCGCAGCGACCCGGTGCAGGTCCTCGAACAGGCACTGGTTCACGCGAGCCTGGCCCCCAGCGTGTTTATCTCCCTGACGGCCGAGCGTGCCCGCCGAGAAGCTGAAGCCAGCGCCGCTCGTTGGCGTGCCGGCCAGCCGTTGAGCGTGTTCGATGGTGTGCCGCTGGCCTGGAAAGACCTGTTTGACGTCGCCGGCAGCATTACCACCGCCGGCGCCAACTACCGTCGCGAGGCGCCAGCCGCGTTGCTCGACGCGCCGAGCGTGGGGCTACTGTGTCGCGCCGGGATGGTCAGTATCGGCAAGACCAACCTCAGTGAACTGGCGTATTCCGGCCTGGGCCTGAATCCGCATTTCGGCACGCCCTACAACCCGAGCGGCAGCGATCAACCGCGCATTCCCGGCGGTTCATCCTCGGGTTCGGCCGTTGCCGTGGCCGCCGGTATCGTGCCGATCGCCATGGGCACTGACACCGCCGGTTCGATCCGCATCCCCGCAGCATTCAATGGCGTAGTGGGCTACCGCAGCAGCAGCCGGCGCTACAGCCGCGACGGCGTCTTCCCGCTGGCGCACACCCTCGACAGCCTCGGCCCGCTGACCCGCAGCGTGCGCGATGCGCTGACGATCGACGACCTGCTCAACGGCCGTGCGCAAACCCACACCGCCCGCAGCCTCAAGGGCCAGCGCTTTGTGCTTGAGCAGGGCACGCTGGAAGACATCGAGCCGGCCGTACGCAATAACCTGCTGCGCGCGGTGGACCAACTCAAGGCCGCGGGCGCGCTGATCGAGGTGCGTGCGTCCGCCACCTTCCAGGCCACCCTCAACCTGATCAAGCAGGACGGCTGGCTCGGCTCATTCGAAGCCTTCGCCCTGCACGAAGCCTTGCTCGACAGCCGCGACGCCGAGCAACTCGACCCGCGCGTACGCCGCCGCCTTGAAGCCGCGCGTGCACTGCCCGCCAGCCAATTGCTGCACCTGATCGACGCGCGCTGCCGCTTGCAATACCAACTGGTCGACGAGCTCGACGGCGCCTTCCTGATTACCCCCACCGTCGCTCATGTCGCACCGCCGTTGGCCGCCCTGGAGGCAGACGATGACTTGTTCGTGAAAACCAACCTCGCCACCCTGCGCCTGACCATGCCCGGCAGCTTGCTCGACATGCCGGGCGTTGCCCTGCCCAGCGGCCGTGATGCCCTGGGCTTGCCCACCGGGCTGCTGCTCAGTGCCCCGACGGGGGAAGACGCGCGGCTGTTGCGCGCGGCATTGTCCGTCGAATCCGTAATGACTATTTAAGGAGACACACCATGGCTAAAGACATCCTCTGTGCATTTGGCGTCGACGTAGACGCAGTCGCCGGCTGGCTCGGTTCCTACGGCGGCGAAGACTCGCCGGACGACATCTCCCGTGGCCTGTTCGCCGGTGAAATCGGCGCGCCGCGCCTGCTCAAATTGTTCGAACGCTACGGCCTGCGCACCACCTGGTTTATCCCTGGCCACTCGATGGAAACCTTCCCGGAGCAGATGAAGGCGGTGGCCGATGCCGGTCACGAAATCGGCGTGCACGGCTACAGCCACGAAAACCCCATCGCGATGACGGCCGAGCAGGAAGAAATCGTCCTGGATAAGTCCATCGAACTGATCACCCAAGTCACCGGCAAACGCCCGACCGGCTACGTCGCGCCCTGGTGGGAATTCAGCAAGGTCACCAACGAGCTGCTGCTGAAAAAAGGCATCAAGTACGACCACAGCCTGATGCACAACGACTTCCACCCCTACTACGTGCGCAAGGGTGACAGCTGGACCAAGATTGACTACAGCCAGCACCCCGACACCTGGATGAAACCCTTGGTGCGCGGCGAAGAAACCGACCTGGTGGAGATCCCGGCCAACTGGTACCTCGACGACCTGCCGCCAATGATGTTCATCAAAAAAGCCCCCAACAGCCACGGCTTCGTCAACCCGCGCCACCTGGAAGAAATGTGGCGCGACCAGTTCGACTGGGTCTACCGCGAGCACGAACACGCGGTGTTCACCATGACCATCCACCCCGACGTGTCCGGCCGCCCGCAAGTGCTGCTGATGCTCGAGCGTTTGATCGAACACATCCAGAGCCATGCCGGCGTGCGCTTCGTCACCTTCGACGAAATCGCCGACGACTTTATCCGCCGCCAACCGCGTTCCTGACCCTTAGCCCACACCCCGAGGCGCGATCTATGTCCATCTACAACAAGCTTGACCTGACTGGCTGGAAACCCCGGCAACTGACGTCCAAGGAGGTGGGCTTCGCCACCTGGATCGCGTTTTTCGCCTGGGTGTTTGCGGTGTACGACTTCATTCTGTTCGGCACCTTGCTGCCGGAGATCGGCCGACACTTTGGCTGGGGTGAAGTGGAGCAAGCTGAGATCGCGACCTGGGTGGCGGTGGGCACGGCGGTGGTCGCCTTTGCGATTGGCCCTGTCGTCGATAAGTTGGGGCGGCGCACAGGCATTATTGTCACCGTGGCCGGTTCCGCGCTGTGCTCGGCGCTGACGGCGATTGGCGGGGCGTGGGGCAAGTCGCCGCTGATTCTGATCCGTTCGCTGGGCGGCCTGGGCTATGCCGAGGAAACCGTCAACGCCACGTATTTGAGCGAGCTGTATGGTGCTTCTGAAGACCCGCGCCTGACCAAACGTCGCGGGTTTATCTACAGCCTGGTGCAGGGCGGCTGGCCGGTCGGTGCATTGATCGCCGCCGGTTTGACCGCGCTGCTGCTGCCGATTATCGGTTGGCAGGGTTGCTTCATCTTTGCCGCTATCCCGGCCATCGTGATTGCGATCATGGCGCGCAAGCTCAAGGAAAGCCCGCAGTTCCAGATACACCAGCGCATCAGCGAGCTGCGTAAAAGCGGCGCGGTGAAAGAAGCGCAAAACGTCGCCGTGACCTACGGCGTGGACTATGACGAACACAGCAAGGCCGGCCTCAAAGCCGCCTTCCGTGGCCCGGCTCGCCGCGCCACGCTGGTGATCGGCGCCGCGCTGTTGCTCAACTGGGCGGCGATCCAGGTGTTCAGCGTGCTGGGGACTTCGGTGATCGTCAGTGTGCACCACCTCTCGTTCGAGAACTCGCTGATCATCCTTGTGCTGTCGAACCTGGTGGGTTACTGCGGCTACCTGACCCACGGCTGGATGGGCGACAAGATCGGCCGTCGCAATGTTATCGGCTTGGGCTGGATGCTCGGCGGCCTGGCGTTTGCCGGGATGCTGTTTGGCCCCAGCAATATGCCCATGGTGGTCGGGCTGTACAGCCTGGGCCTGTTCTTCCTGATCGGGCCGTACTCGGCGGCGCTGTTCTTTATCAGCGAGAGTTTCCCTACCAGCATCCGCGCTACCGGCGGCGCGATCATCCATGCCATGGGCCCGATTGGTGCGGTGGTCGCCGGCTTCGGCGCCACCCAAGTGTTGTCCGCCGGCAGTGACTGGCAGACCGCCGCGCTGTGGTTCGGCGCGCTGCCGTGCTTTTTGTCCGGCGCCTTGATGTTTGCCGCCCGCCATGTGCGCCCGGAAACCGTTCAGTAAGGAGTGTTTGATGAGCCGTAAAGTTGCCTTGATTACCGGTGCCGCCAGCGGCATCGGCCAAGCCCTCGCCGTCGCCTATGCGCGCAGCGGCGTGGCGGTGGTGGGCGGGTATTACCCGGCTGACCCGCATGACCCGCACACCACCGTGGCCCAGGTAGAAGAAGCCGGTGGTGAATGCCTGATGTTGCCGCTGGACGTGGGCGATACCGCCTCGGTAGACGCGCTGGCCGCGCAAGCCGTGCAGCATTTTGGCCGCCTCGATTACGCGGTGGCCAATGCCGGTTTATTGCGCCGCGCGCCGTTGTTGGAGATGACCGATGCGTTGTGGAACGAGATGCTCAATGTCGACCTGACGGGGGTGATGCGCACCTTCCGCGCGGCCACCCGGCATATGGGCGAGGGCGGGGCGCTGGTGGCGATTTCGTCGATTGCCGGCGGTGTGTATGGCTGGCAGGAGCACAGCCATTACGCCGCGGCCAAGGCCGGCGTGCCGGGGTTGTGCCGGTCGCTGGCGGTGGAGTTGGCGCCGTTGGGGATCCGTTGTAATGCGGTGATTCCGGGGTTGATCGAGACGCCGCAGTCGTTGGATGCGAAGAACTCGTTGGGGCCTGAGGGGTTGGCGAAGGCGGCGCGGGCGATTCCGTTGGGCCGGGTTGGGCGGGCGGATGAGGTGGCCTCGTTGGTGCAATTCTTGACCAGCGATGCGTCGAGTTATTTGACCGGGCAAAGCATCGTCATCGACGGTGGCTTGACTGTGCGCTGGCCGGACTGACTCCACGCTCTGCAAAAAAGGTGGGAGCTGGCTTGCCTGCGATGGCGGTGGGTCAGTTGAAATATTTGTAGCTGACCCGCCGCTATCGCAGGCAAGCCAGCTCCCACAGTGGACCGTGTTTGCCTTAGGAGATTCTGCATGCATCAACTCACCCACCGCCGCGCCGTCATCACCGGTGCCGGCAGCGGCATCGGCGCTGCTATCGCCCGCGCCTACGCCGCCGAAGGCGCGCGGCTGTTGCTGGCCGACCGCAATGCCGCCAGCCTTGCCGAAACCGCCATTTCCTGCCGCAACCTCGGTGCCGAAGTGTTCGAATGCCTGGCTGACGTCGGCACTGTCGAAGGCGCCCAGGCCAGCGTCGACCGCTGTGTCGAGCACTTCGGCGGCATCGATATTTTGGTCAATAATGCTGGCATGCTTACCCAGGCGCGTTGCGTCGACCTCTCTATCGAGATGTGGAACGACATGCTGCGAGTCGACCTCACCAGTGTGTTCGTGGCCAGCCAGCGCGCCTTGCCGCACATGCTTGCGCAGCGCTGGGGGCGGATCATCAATGTGGCCTCGCAACTGGGCATCAAGGGCGGCGCCGAGCTGACCCACTACGCCGCCGCCAAGGCTGGCGTGATCGGTTTCACCAAATCCCTGGCGCTGGAAGTGGCCAAGGACAACGTGCTGGTCAACGCCATTGCGCCGGGCCCTATCGAAACGCCGCTGGTGGGCGGCATCAGCGCCGACTGGAAGCGCGCCAAGGCCGCCGAGTTGCCCCTGGGCCGTTTCGGCCTGGCTGATGAAGTGGCGCCCACCGCCGTGCTGCTCGCCAGTGAGCCGGGCGGCAACCTGTTCGTCGGCCAGACCCTGGGCCCGAACTCCGGCGATGTCATGCCATGAGCGAGGTGTAGCCATGTGCGGACTCTGCGGCTTGCTCGGTGAAGACCTGCACTGGAGCGACCCCTTAGGCGATGAACTGCCACGGCGCCGCGAACGCTTGCGCCGGATCGCTGCGATCAACCAAGTGCTGGCGGTGTTCCGGCTCAAGGTCGAAGACTTCCAGGGCGCGTCGTACCTGCTGTTGGGCGCCACCGGCAAGCAAGAACTGGCGAGTGGCCTGGATCAACTGTGGCAGGCGGCTGAAAACATGCTCGGGCGCCCGCTGGACCCGCTGGATCCGCGCTTGCTTGATCACTTGGAGTCATCATGAGCATCGCCCTCAATGTCATCACCGGTTTCCTCGGCAGCGGCAAAACCACCTTGCTCAAGCGTCTGCTACAAGGCGAAAGCCTTGGCGACACCGCGTTGCTGATCAACGAATTCGGCGATGTCGGCATCGACCATCTGCTGGTGGAAGAAGTGGCGCCGGACACCGTGCTGCTGCCCAGCGGCTGTGTCTGTTGCTCGATCCGTGGCGAGCTGAAAGACGCGTTGCTCGGCTTGCTACAACGGCGTGAGCGCGGCGAAATCCCAGCGTTCAAGCGGGTGATTCTTGAGACCACCGGCCTGGCTGATCCGGCGCCAATCCTCGCCACGCTGAACAACGACGTGCAGCTGCGTGGGCGTTTCCATATTGGCCTGGTGATTACGTTGGTCGACGCCAGCCACGCTACCCTGCAAGAACGCCTGCACCCGGAATGGCTGGCCCAGGTCGCCGCTGCAGACCGCCTGTTGCTGAGCAAGACCGACCTGGCCGGCGACTGTGACGCACTGCGCGCGCACTTGCAGGCACTCAACGCCGGTACGCCGATCCTCAATACCCATGAGGTTCACAGCGGCGACCAACTGCTGCTCGGCGAAGGGTTGCGCAGCGCCGAACCGGCTGTTGAAGTCAGCCGTTGGCAATTGCACCAAACCACCACCGCCACCCACGGCGCGGCGCAAGTGTGCTGCCTGAGCTTCGACCAGCCGCTGGACTGGGTTGGCTTCGGGGTGTGGTTGTCGATGCTGCTAAGATGCCACGGCGAACGAATCCTTCGCGTCAAAGGACTGCTCAACGTGAACGCAAGCTCGGCCCCTATCGTCATTCATGGCGTGCAGCATTGCCTGCATGCCCCGGTGCACTTGCCCGCGTGGCCGGGCACCGACCGCCAATCGCGGCTGGTGTTTATCCTGCGTGGCCTCGACCCGGCGCTGTTGCGGCGTTCCTTTGAAGTGTTCTCCCGACGGTTTGCCGCATGATCACGTTACGCGTGCTCGGTACCTCCGTAACCTTGCTGGAATGTTTGCGCGTGCGCGCCGAACAGGAATTGGGTATTCGCCTGGTGTACCAGGTACACGACGTTGCGCAGGCCCAGCGCATCGCGGTGATGCAGCCCGACAGCTACGACCTGTACGACCAGTGGTTCCACAACGTCGACTTCGTGTGGCCGGCGCGCGCGATCCAGCCTATCGACACGCGGCGAATCGCGCTGTGGCATGAGATCAACGACCTGCCCAAGCGCGGTCGCTTGTCGGCCAACGATCGCTTGGGCAGCGGCAGCGTGCCCAGTGAGCGCCTGTTCGTGCAGCACGACGGCAGCCTCGGCAGCACCGTGACCGATCGCATCAGCATGCTGCCGCTGACCCACAACGCTGACAGTTTTGCCTACCGCCCCGAACGTTTGCCCGAAGGCTTCAGCCACGGCAATGAAAGCTGGGGCTGGCTGCTTGACCCGGCCTGGCGTGCACGCACCGCGTTGCAAAGTGATGCCGCGATTGGCGCCCTGGACGCCGCGTTGGCAGTGCAAGGCGCGGGGCTGGCGCAGTTCAAGGACATCGGCAATATGAGCATCGAAGAGATCGATGTGCTCGCCGACATCCTGGTGCGCAAGCAGAAGGGAGGGCACTTTGCGGCGTTCTGGTCGGACGATGAAGAGGCGGCGCAGTTGATGCTCAGCCCCAGCATCGATATCCAGAGCCTGTGGTCGCCGACCTTGATGCGTTTGCACCGTGCCGGGGTGAAGTACCGGCTGGCGGTGCCCCGCGAAGGCTATCGGGCTTGGTTTGGCGGGTTGTCGTTGTCACGCCATGCCCAGGGCTCGGTGTTGGATGCGGCTTACGCTTATCTGAATTGGTGGTTGTCCGGCTGGCCTGGGGCGGTCATGGCGCGCCAGGGCTATTACATCGGCAACCCGGCGCGTACGCGCGATCATTTGAGCAGTGCCGAGTGGGATTATTGGTATGCTGGCAAGCCTGCCCGGGAGGAGTTGTTGGGCAGTGATGGTTTGCCGTTGATTGATGTCGGCGATGTGCGCGATGGGGGTTCCTATGCGCAACGCATGGGGCACATTGCGGTGTGGAACTCGGTGATGGATGAGCACAATTATCTGGTGCGCCGGTGGGGGGACTTCATGCGGGCGCGCACCGCTTAGATCAATGAGTGCCATGGCGTCAATAGACTGACGATGATGTTCCTGTCTTTGTTGGGTGTACTTATCCCAAGTCCCAGCTAATCTGCTAAAACAAAATATCCAATAAAAATAGATGTTTTTTTGACGCCAGGGCAGCAGTCGCCAGGAACACGTATGACAAAGGGACGGATTGGCAAAGAACGGCGAACGCTGCCGGAGGGCACGGCAATGCAGTGGCGCCACACCTTCCAAACCCGCATAGCCGGGGTGTTGGCGCTATTGCTGCTGGTGGTTATGGCCGCCACCTATTTTGCGGTCAAGGCCGCCACTACTCGCGCGGTAGAAAACCAGGCACAGGTGCAACTCACGACCGGCAGCCAAGTGTTCGAGCGCCTGCTGGACCTGCGCGGGCGGCGCCTGCAATACGGGTTGGACTGGCTGACTGTCGACGGGCCCTTCAAGCAAGCGGTGATCGAGGGCAAGACCGAATCGATTCAGGCGGCGCTGCGTCGCCATGGCACGGGCCTGCACTCCAGTGAGGTATTTGTGTTGAGCCTGGATGGCAAGGTGATCGTCAGCACCTTACCCGTACTGACCTACGGCCAGTCGTTTCCCTATGAGGAGGCTTTGCGCCATGCGCGGCGCAGTGGCCAGCAGATGCTCATCGTCGCCTTGGACGGGCAACCGTATTTGCTGGTGCAGGATGAAGTGCTCGACCCCGAGCCCATCGCTCGCGTGGTCATGGGTTTCCCCATGGGCAAGTTGTTCGCCAATGAGCTGCGCTCCATGAGCAACCTTGAAGTGTCGTTCCTCAGCGTGCAGGACGGCCGCGCGGGCGAGCTGTTCAGTACCCAGCCCGAGGCCTACCAGACCACCGTCATCAGTACGCTGCGCGAAGCACACCTGAACCCTGAAGCCCAGATATCCGTGTTTTATGGGCAGCGTGTGCTCAGCCAGGTGCTGCCGTTGGCCAACACCGGCGATGGTGATGAGGTACGCGTGTTGCTGCAAAGCCCGCTCGACCATGCGCTGGAGTCCTTTGCGCCGCTGGACCGGCAGTTCCTCGGGATCGCCCTGGCGGTGCTGTTGGTGTCGCTGGCGGCGGCGTTGCTGCTCGCGCGCCGCGTATCGCGCCCGCTCAACGCCTTGGTCGAGGCCGCCGAACGCATTGGCGCCGGTGACTACCGCACGCCGGTGCGGGTGCGCAGCCACGATGAATTCGGTTTGCTCGCCCGCGCCTTCAATGCCATGCAAAGCGGCATTGCCGTGCGCGAGCGCCAACTGGCGCATAACGCCCTGCATGACCCGCTCACCGGCTTGCCCAATCGCGCCCTGGCCATGGAACGCCTGGGCAGTGCGATCAGTGCGCGGCGGCCCGTGGTGTTGCTGTACCTGGGGATTGAAAACTACCGGGTGATCAATGAAGGCTTCGGCCCCCAGGGTGTAGAGGAAATGCTCCGTGAAGCCAGCCGATGCCTGTCTATGAGCCTGCTGGCCAGCGACACCGCCGCGCGCATTGCTGGCAGTGAGTTTCTGCTGTTGCTGGAAAATACCGAGATCGACCGTGCCGTGGCCCGCGCCGACCGCTTGTATGGGCTGCTCACCGAACCCCAGCGCATCGGGCATGACGAAGTGCGTCATGAAGTCAGCATCGGCATTGCCGCATACCCCACCGACGGCCAGCAGGTGGAAGAGCTGATCAGCCGCGCCGCGATCGCCCGGCATGATGCGGCGAGCCTGCCCGGGCATCTGCAGATCTACCAGCAGGACCGCGACCTGGCGCACCAACGCCAGATCACCTTGATCCGCGACCTGCGCCGCGCCGCCATCGAAGGCGAATTGTTCCTGTGCTACCAGCCCAAACTCGACCTCAACCATGGCCATGTGCACCAGGCCGAAGCCTTGCTGCGTTGGCAGCACCCAACCCTGGGCCAGGTGTCCCCTACCGAATTCATTCCCTTGGCCGAGCGCACCGGCAGCATGGGTGGCTTGACCTTGTGGGTGATCGAGGAGGCGATCCGGCAAATCGCTGATTGGGCACAGCGTGGTTTGCACATGCAGCTCTCGGTGAATATTTCGGTGGACGACCTGGGCGATGATGACTTGGCCATTCGCGTCACCGCGTTGCTGGTGCAATACAACGTATTGGCTGAGCAGTTGATCTTCGAGATCACCGAAAGTGCGATCATGCACAACCCGCAGCAGGCCCTCAGCGTGCTGGAGCAACTGCGCGGCTGTGGCATCAGCCTGTCGGTGGATGACTTCGGTACCGGCTATTCATCCCTGGCGCAATTGCAGCGTTTGCCGGTGCAGGAATTGAAGATCGACCAGTCCTTCATCCGCAACCTCGACAGCGCCAGCGGTGACGGCGTGATCGTGCGTTCGACCATCGAAATGAGCCACAACCTGGGGCTCAAGGTGGTGGCCGAAGGCGTGGAATTTGAGCCCAGCCTGAAGCTGCTCAAACAGTGGAAGTGCGACACGGCCCAGGGTTACCTGATCAGCCGGCCGTTGACTGCCATGGCGTTTGAGATGTGGATGCGGCGTGAGCGCGTACCGACTTAACCGCGGTTTAAACCACCAGGGTTTGCAATAACGCCCATAGCCTTTCGACGGGGGTTTCTTCAACTGCCAGTTTTTGCGGGCCAGTGACCCGCTCGTTAATGTGTTTTTATTTTTTCAGGGCGAAAAAAAGGCGGCTACCCATCAGGTAGCCGCCTTTGTTTTACCGCCGGTTCTACTTAATCCGGCAGTTTGAACGCCATCACATAGTCACCCTGCTTGGTGCCCAGCGAGCCGTGACCGCCGGCCATGACCAGCACGTACTGCTTGCCGTCCTTGCCGGTGTAGGTCATCGGTGTGGTTTGCGCGCCTGCAGGCAGGCGGCCTTCCCACAATTGCTTGCCGTTTTTCACGTCATAGGCACGCAGGTACTGGTCGAGGGTGCCGCTGAGGAAGGCCACGCCACCGGCAGTGGTGAACGTACCGCCCAGGCTAGGCACACCCATGGTCAGCGGGATTGGAACCGGCGAGCTGTCACGCACGGTGCCGTTCTTGTGCATCCAGATGGTTTGGTGGTTGGTCAAATCGACCGCGGCCACATAACCCCACGCCGGTGCCTGGCACGGCAGGCCCAGAGGCGACAGCAGTGCTTCGAGGATCACGCCGTACGGCGCGCCTTTGTTCGGCTGTACGCCTTCGGTTTCGCTGACGCGTGGGCCTTGCTTGGCAATGTCGGCGGCCGGGATCAGTTTCGATTTGAACGCCATGTAGCTCGGGTTCACGAAAGCAATCTGGCGAACCGGGTCGACGGAAATGCCGCCCCAGTCGAACACACCGAAGTTACCTGGGTAAACGATCGAGCCTTGCAGCGATGGCGGGGTGAACGGACCGTCGTAGCGCATGGATTTGAAATCGATCCGGCACAGCATCTGGTCGAACGGGGTTACGCCCCACATGTCGCGTTCTTTCAACGGCGGCGGCATGAAGTTCAGGTCAGACTTCGGTTGAGTCGGCGAGGTGTGATCACCGGCCACTGCGCCTTGCGGTACAGGGATTTCGTTGATCGGCACCACCGGCTTGCCGTTGCTGCGATCCAGCACGTAGATGCTGCCTTGCTTGGTCGACGCCATGACGGCTGGCTTGACGCCGTCAGCGGTCTTGATGTCGATCAGCGAAGGCTGGCCGCCCACGTCCATGTCCCACAGGTCGTGATGGGTGAACTGGAAGGTCCACTTCACGTGGCCGCTGTCGATGTCCAGGGCGGTCAGGCCGGCGCTGTATTTTTCCGAATCTTCGGTACGGTCGCCGCCGTATTGGTCGGGCATTTGGTTGCCCATCGGCAGGTAGAGCATGCCGAGTTTTTCATCAACGCTGAACATGGACCACATGTTCGGCGAGTTGCGGGTGTAGGTTTTGCCTTCGGCCAACGGGGTGGTGTCGTCCGGGTTGCCGCTGTCCCAGTTCCACACCAGCTTGCCGGTGTGCACGTCGAACGCACGGATCACGCCGCTAGGCTCGTCGGTGGAGACGTTGTCGGTCACGTGACCGCCGATCACGACCAGGTTCTTGGTCACGGCCGGTGGCGAGGTGGAGTAGTAACCGCCGGGTGCGAAGCTGCCGATGTTGGCACGCAGGTCGACCTGGCCTTTGTCACCGAAGTCTTCGCACATTTTGCCGGTGTCGGCGTCCAGGGCGATCAGACGGGTGTCGGCAGTCGGTACGAAAATGCGTTTTGGGCATACAGCGCTAACCGGAGCAGCGCTGGCGCTGCCGGTAGGGCTTTGCTCGGAAGCGTACACAGCGTCATCGTGATACGACACGCCACGGCAGGTCATGTGTGCCCAACCCTTGAAGTTCGCGGCGCCTTCGCTGCTGATCTTCGGGTCGAAACGCCAGATTTCTTTACCAGTGTCCGGGTCCAGGGCAATCACCTGGCTGTGCGGGGTGCACACGTAGAGCATGCCGTTGACTTTCAGCGGGGTGTTTTCCGCGGTGGTTTCACCGGGGTCGCCTGGGCCAGGAATGTCGCCGGTGCGATAGGTCCACGCTGGTACCAGCGTGTGGGCGTTTTGCGGAGTGATCTGCGCCAATGGTGAGTAGCGATCACCAAAGGCCGAGCGGCCATAGGAGTTCCAGTCGCCATCGGCCTGGGTCGGCGCAGCGCTGGCCATGCCAGGCACGGCGTCGCGGTCCAGTTGGCCGGTCTTGACCATTTCACCCGGGTTGGTGAATTGGCTGGCCAGGGCGGCAGCACCGGCGAGCACCACGGCGACGCTCAGGGCGCCAGTGCCCAGCGGCGCGGGTTGGCCACGCAGCAACGGACGGCGAAACCACGGCAGCAGCAGGACGATGCCCAAGGCAAACAGCAGCGCCAGGCGCGGCACCAACTGCCACCAATCCAGGCCGACTTCCCACAGTGCCCACACGGTACTGGCGAACAACACCAATGCGTACAAGCCCAGCGCAGCGCGGCGGTTAGCCAGCAGCAGGACGCCGGTGAGGGCGATGCCGATACCGGCCAGCAGGTAGTACAGCGAACCGCCAAGCATGCTCAGCTTGACGCCGCCGGCCAGCAAGGCCAGCCCCATGATCAGCAGCAAGACGCCTAGCAGCCTGGGCAGCAGGCGGCTTGGACTTGAAGCACCATCAGTGCTCATAGTGTGTTTCTCCGTGACGTTGGAATTATGTAACCCCGTGCTTCACTGTAGATGACGATTCAGCGCGGGCTTGGTTCAGCGTTAATTCGGTTTTTCTGGGGATAAGAGGGTTATCCACAGGCGGGCGATTTATCCCCGGGTGCAGGCTGGTAAGAGACAGCGCTGTCTTCGAAGAGAGAGAATTTCAGCAAGATGGGGTCGACCGCGGAAGTGAACGTTTCAGTTTGTTGCCGCAAGGATAAAGGGCTGGTGCACCAAGAGAAAGCACAAATCGCAAGATGCATCATTTCAGATTTGGTAACAGTGACAGAACGTCGCGCGACAGATCGTTCCTGCGCTCTGCGTGGGAATGCCGCAGCCGCTTACGACAGCCCCGCGGGCCACGACAAACTGCACTTGCCAGCGGAAGCCGCTTTCACAAGGGCTTAGAAGGTGGTGCGCAGACCCACTTGCACGCTTCTGCCCGGTGCCGGGGCGATGTCGCGCAGGATCGAGCTGGCATAGCGCACGGTCTGGTTGGTCAGGTTTTCGCCGTTGACGAATGCCAGCCACTGGCTGCCGCCGACATTGAAGCGATAACCCGCGCTCGCGCCCAAGGTGGTGTAGCCATCGGTGCCGCTTTCGTTAGCCGGCACACGCCCTTGGCCCGCCGCGTGTTCCACGTCGATCCGCGCCTGCCAGCGGTCCAGTTCCCACAGCAAGCCGCTGTTCAAGCGCAGCGGTGCAATGCGTGGCAAGGCTTCGCCGGTATCGAGGTTGGTGGCGCGGGTGTAATCGCCCGACAGCTCAAGGGCGAACTTGCCGTAGGCACCTTCGCCGAGTTTCCAGTGATCTTGTGCTTCGAAGCCTGCGAAACGTGCACGCACGCCGGAGTATGTGTACTCAGGGATGCCGCCTGCGTCTTGCTCACCTTCGTCGTTCAGCGTACGACCGGTGCCCAACAGACCGATGTAATTGGAGAAGCGGCTGTAGAACACGCCGAAGCTGCCCTTGTGGGTGCCATTGTCAAAGCGCAGCGCCAGGTCGCTGGACACGGCTTTTTCTTTCTTCAGGTTGGCGTCGCCCAGCTCGTAGGTGCCGGTGGCAACGTGGGCACCGTTGGCATACAGCTCGTAGAAGGTCGGTGCGCGCTCGGTGTAGCCCAGGGTCGCGGCCAGGGACCAGATCGGCGTGAGGGTGTAGACCGCGCCCGATGACAGGCTGCCGGCCGTGAAGTCATTGGACTTGTCGGCACCGGCGAACCGTTCGTTGCCCTTGGCGTTCGGGTCGACGTTGGTGTGTTCCAGGCGCCCACCGAGGCTGAGTTTCAGGCGTTCGGTGGCTTGCATTTCTTCGAGGATAAACAGCGCACCGGCGTTGGTGTCGGTCTGCGGTACGAAGGCTTCTTCGCCCAGAGCCGAGAACTCGTTACGGGTTACCTGTGCGCCGACCACGCCGTCAAACGGGCCGATCGGCTGGTGGCGCGCTTCAACGCGGGCCTCATAACCTTTGTTCTTGAAGACGGTGCCGGTTTCGCCGCCTTCGATTTCGCGGTGTTCGTAGTCGGTGTAGCCCGCGTCGAGTTTCACCGAGGTAAACGGGCCTTGCAGGTTGCGGATCTCGGACGCAAAGGCGTAGTGATCCTGCTTCATGCGGATGCGCACATCCTGCTCGGCGGGTGAGCCGTAGTTGGCGTCGTAGTTGCTGTAGGACAGCCCGGCGTAACCGTCGTCCCAGGTGTAGGAACCGCCGACTGCGCCGCCGTCCTGACGGCCGTCGCTGTTGCCCAGACGGCCGTTCTTGCCGGGGCCGTCGTCGGTTGGCGGGGCGTGGCGGCTACGCGCCTGGCCAGGGATTTTCAGGTCGTTGAATTCCCGCGCATTCGCGTCCAGGTGCAGGGCGAAGGTGCCGTTGCCGGCCTCCAGTTTGCCCGCGCTGCTGCGGGTGGTGTCGGCGCCGCCGTAGCGCAATTCACCGGCACCGTGGATGCCTTCGATGGCTTCGGTGGGGATGCGGTTATCGAAGGTGTTGACCACGCCGCCGATGGCGCTGCCGCCGTACAGCAGGGCGGCCGGGCCGCGCACGATCTCAATGCGCTCGACGTTGACCGGGTCCAACGGCACCGCGTGGTCGTAGGACAGCGACGACGCATCCAACGCGCCCACGCCGTTGCGCAGGATGCGAATGCGGTCGCCGTCCTGGCCACGAATGATCGGCCGGCTGGCGCCTGGGCCAAAGTACGAAGACGACACACCCGGCTGCTTGTTCAAGGTTTCGCCGAGGCTGCCTTTTTGTTGCAGGGTCAGGTCATCGCCTTCCAGCACCGTGGTGGGCGAGGCGAGTTGTTCGCTGCCCAGCGGGTTGCCGGTGATGACTTGGGGTTGCAGCTCAAGGGCGTGGGCTTCAGAGCAGATCAGCAGAGCGGCAGCGAGCGGGGTCAAGCGCCACAGGGAAGAGAGGGACATCGGTACATTCCTTGGCAAAACGGCAGAAAAGAGAAGGCTTAAAACGGTATCGGGCACGTTACTTTTGATAGGTATGGTTACAATATAACATCTCTTTTTGGCCGTGAAGCGGAGTATGATCATCCTACAGTTAATGCAGTGCTTCCACCGGTACGCCCCGTCGGCTAAGGTGCGCGGCTGTGTTTCCTCTTTTTGCAAAAGGCCCGGCATGACCGCGACAAGCAACGACCCGCTCCACGGTGTGACCCTGCAGCACGTCCTCACCACCCTGGTGGAACATTACGAATGGGCAGGCCTGGCCGAGCGCATTGATGTGCGCTGTTTCAAGAGCGACCCGAGCATCAAGTCGAGCCTCACGTTTCTGCGCAAAACCCCGTGGGCGCGGGAGAAAGTCGAAGGGCTGTACGTCAAGCTGATGCGCACCAAACGCCCGTTGGACTGAGCCAATGAAGCGCTTTATCGCGGCGTCGGCGCTGGCCGGTTGGGTGGGGTTGGCGATCCAGCAATACCTGATTCTGTATTCGCGCTGGGACGCAGGCGCCAGCCTGCTGGGCGGGCTGATCAGCTTCTTCAGTTTCTTCACTGTGCTGACCAACACCTTGGTGGTGGTGGTGTTGAGCTATGCGCTGGTCAGTCGGGATTCAGCGGCAAAACGCTTTTTCCTGGCGCCCCCGGTCAGCAGCGCAATCGCCGCAAGCATCATCGTGGTGAGCCTGGCCTACAACCTGCTGCTGCGGCATTTGTGGAGCCCCCAAGGCTTTCAATTTATTGCCGACGAATTGCTCCATGACGTGATGCCGGTGCTGTTTGTCGTGTACTGGTGGCGGTGCGTGCCCAAGGGGTTTTTGCGCCTCAAGCACATCGGCGCCTGGGTGATTTACCCCGTGGTGTATTTCGCCTATGTGCTGCTGCGTGGGCATTTGCTTGGGCAGTATCAGTACCCGTTCATTGACGTGGACACGCTCGGTTATCCACAAGTGTTTGTGAATGCCGGGGGGATTCTGGTGGGGTTTATCGTGATCGCATTGGCAGTGGTGGGGCTGGATAAAATCTTGAAGCCAACCCGACATTAAATGTGGGAGCAAGCTTGTGTGGGAGCTGGCTTTGAAGTGCGCCCCAAAAGTTGGACAGCTAATGGTTAGGCTACCGCGGACCGGGTTCTGTAAGCCACAGGGCTCAGTCCGCCAAGCTTCGTTTTGATTTTAAGACCTTGAAAGGGCTGGCTCTTACAGCGGGTCACTTTTGGCAAACGCCCCAAAAGTAACCAAAAGGTCTTTGCCCCACCACTCGGTGCCTCGCTAAGGCTCGGCATGCCCGCACTCCGGCCCGGTTCCGCGGGTCGCCGCGCTGGGCCATCCCTGGCCCAGCGCGGCTAAACCGGCATCCCTGCCGGTTTACCCGCTCCACCGTGCCTGCGTTCGGCCAGCGTGGTTTAACGGGGCGCCTAAGATCAAGATCAAGATCAAAAGCAAGATCAAAAGCAAGAGCACGGCGGCCTAGTAGCCGACCTGAGTGGTAGAAGCAAAAGCAAGGCAAACAGGAGTTGGACGAGTGTCCAACTTCTGGGGCGCACTTCACTTGCCTGCGATAGCATCAACTCGGTGTAACAGATAAACCGAGTTGTCGGCATCGCGGGCAAGCCCGGCTCCCACAGTTGATTTGAGTCCGGCTTTACTCTTCTTCGCTACCTTCCGCACGCCAGTAACCCACGGCCTTGAGGAACGCTTCATTGACCTGATGCGTGTCCAGCAGCACACGCCGCACTTGGCGCGACAGCTTGGTTTCCGTCGCCACGAAGCTGTACAGCGAACCGCTCGGCAGTGTCAGTGTGCGAACGGTCTCGAGCAGGTCGCCCTGGCCGCGTATCACCCAGATCACCTCCACATCCGCAGCACTTTTCAGCGATTGCTGTTCCGCCGCATTGGCGATTTCAATCACTGCCAGCACCTTACGGCCCGCCGGTAATTCTTCCAGGCGCCGCGCAATGGCGGGCAGGGCGGTTTCGTCGCCGATCAGCAGGTAGCTGTCAAAAATATCCGGCACGATCATCGAGCCGCGTGGCCCGCCGATGTACAGGTGCTGGCCGACCTGCACCTGCTCGGCCCAGGTTGAGGCAGGGCCATCGCCGTGCAGCACGAAGTCGATGTCCAACTCGCCAAGGCTCAGGTCGAAGCGCCGTGGCGTGTAGTCGCGCATGGCCGGTTGCGGGCCCTCGCCCTTGATGTTGAAGGTCGGGCTTTGCAGTGCGGCCTGTTCGGCGGCGTTCTGCGGGAACAGCAGCTTGATGTGGTCGTCGCTGCCCAGGCTGATAAACCCTGCCAGTTCCGGCCCGCCCAAGGTGATGCGGCGCATGCGCGGGGTGATGTCGACCACCCGCAGCACGTGCAGGCGACGCCGTTTGATTTCGTGGGTAACGCGGTGGATAGCTTGCGTATTCATTGGTTTTTCCCGTCGGCAATAGCTTGAGCGGTGCCGTTGAGCAGCGCCGCGACACGAACGATTTCTTCCGGGCTCCATTGCCCGTGGTGCGAATGCAAGGCGTGGCGCAGGTTGTGCACCGCTTCGTGGATCTCGGGTGGGCGGTCCTGGCCCCGCAGCGCGCGCTTGCTCACGTCGATGCGCATGCGCACACCGTCCAGCGCAACGGCTTGCTCGCTTAAGAAGAGACGACCGGCGTCGGTGATTGTGTAACGTTTTTTTCCACCATCGGCGTCGCCCTGGATCAAATCGCTCTCTTCCAGAAAGGTCAGGGTCGGGTAGATCACGCCGGGGCTTGGGGTGTAGGCGCCGTCGAACAAGCTTTCGATCTGGCGGATCAAGTCATAGCCATGGCACGGCTGTTCGGCGATGAGGGCTGGCAGCAGCAGTTTCAAATCACCGGGTGCAAACACCCGGGGGCCGCGACCGCGGCCGGCGCGGGGGTCAAAACCGTCGCGCTGGTGAGGATGGTCTCGCATGGTAGGCGCCTCTATGTGTGTCTAGATATAACGTAAGATATATCTTACGAGCTACGCAAGGGCTCCTGACAGACGGTCTGCTGCTGCTCATGCATGCTCGTGCTTCGTTAGTTGCTTTGCCCAAGTAAATGTTATTGTTTTTTAGTTCATGTAATCCTGTTCTTACATACGGGTCTTACGCTAAAGAATTCTCATTAATCCTCATGTAGTTCAATTCTTACAGCTGGTTTTAAAGTTTTGGCACATTGCCATAATTTTCCTATGTGTCTTGATGTAACCCGGCTACGCCATTCAGCGAATTACCCGGCTTACATCCGCTGGTTTGAAATAGAAACTTGCCTCGCCTCGAACGGGTCCTGATTAGCAATACAAATAGTTGGAAAAACGCTTCACGCACCACAGCGTGATCCAAACGTTTGCTGAGTTGATATCAGGCACTACCACCGCTCGGCGCTTGCTGAATAAGTCCTACGCACCATTGCGGCAGGGTTTTTTATGACATTTATCAATGTGTGAGTACTTGCTAATGAAAACCAAAATGAAAACTGCGCTGTTGTCTATCGGGCTGCTGATGGGTTCGACTTCCGTTGCTCTTGCGGCCGATGGAACGGTTACGTTTTTGGGTTCGGTCCACTCCGGTGCTTGCTCTATCAAGCCTGACTCTGTTGACCAGACAGTTAACTTGGGTGCGATCGCCAAGCATCAGCTGGAATCGGGCGGCAAGTCTGAAGCCCGGCGCGTGCTGATCGAACTTGAAGGCTGCGACCTGACTGGCCTCACCGATAACACGGTGACGACCACCTTCACCGCTGCACCTTCCAGCGCTGTTCCGGGTGCGATTGGCACCGTGGGTGGCGCGGGCGGCGTGGGCATCATGATGAGCCATGGCGGTAAAGCCATTGAACTGGGCGTACCGACCACCCCGCAGGCCATTTCCACCGGTAATAACACGTTGGAATTCGGTGCCTATGTACAAGGCGCGGCAACCGGCGCAATCGTCCCAGGTGGTTTCAGCGCAGTCACCAACTTCACCTTGGCTTATCAGTAAGTTTTGCCCCCGCCACTTCGGTGGTGGGGGGCAACTTGGCGGGAGATAAAGGTGAACACATTCATAAGTCTCGCTATTGCCTCTTCCTTGATGTTGCTCCTCAGCCCTTGCGCTTTCGCCCAGGCGCCTGCGCAAGGCGAGGGTGTGGTCACGCTCGGAGGCGAGGTCGTTGACTCAGCCTGCGGGCTGGAATTGGCCAGTGTCGATCAAGCCATCGATATGACCCCTGAACCGATCGGCCGGCTGTTGCGCAACGCGAGGGGCGAGGTACATCCCTTCGAGCTGCGTTTGGTCAATTGCTCACTGAGTCGTCCCGACCCGTCGCGCCCCGGTGCAAGCCTGCCGGATTGGCAGCATATGCGCGTGACGTTTGACGCACCGACGGACCGAGCCGGGCAATCCTTTGCGCTGTTTGGCAACTCAGAGGGGGTGGCGCTGCATATTGCCGACGCTTTGGGCCAGGAGAGTGTGCCGGGCGTGCCAATGGCGTTGGTTCCATTGGTGGATGGCGACATGACGCTTAGCTACACGATGTGGTTGGTCGGCAACGGATCACCACTGACGGCCGGGCCTCACAGCGCCGCAGTGCGGTTCAAGTTGGAATACTTTTGAACATTGATGGACTGCTTTCATGTTGAATACGTCGAAAGTTAAAAATACGCTGCGCCCAAGCTTGTTTGGCGGGTTGATATCACTGGCGGGAACGGCATTGGGTGCCGGGGATATCGAGTTTAATACCGACGTTCTTGATCTGAGTGATCGCTCCAATATTGACTTGTCCCAGTTCGCGCGCAGTGGTTTTATTCTGCCGGGTACTTACTCGATGGTGGTGCAGATTAATTCACAGGCGCTCTCTGAGCAGTCGGTGGCGTTCTACCCTCCCGATAATGATCCCAAAGGCAGTCAGGCCTGTATATCGCCCGCGCTCGTGCAGCAGTTGGGGCTTAAAGAGTCCGACGCAGACAAACTGACGTGGTGGAAAGGCGGGGAGTGCCTGGACACAGAAGGCTTGCCGGGCATGGAGGTCAGTGGCGACCTGGCCACCTCCACACTGAGCATCAGCCTGCCCCAAGCCTACCTTGAATACAGCGACATTAATTGGGACCCGCCCTCGCGTTGGGATGAAGGCGTGCCGGGGCTGTTGGTTGACTACAACCTGACGGCGCTGACCAGCTACCGCAGGGACAACGGCAACCGTAATAATCTCTCAGGTAACGGCACAATTGGCGCCAATGCCGGGGCTTGGCGCCTGCGTGCCGATTGGCAGGGGCGTGTCGAAAAAACACGCGATGGCGGGTCTAGGCCGCAACGGCTGGAGTGGAGTCGCTACTACGCTTATCGCGCCATTCCAGCGCTCAAAGCGCGCTTGGTGGTGGGCGAGGATTACCTGTATTCGGACCTGTTCGACAGCTTCCGCTTTACCGGTGCCGCGCTCAATTCGGATGAAAGCCAGCTGCCACCTAACCTGCGCGGCTACGCCCCGGAAGTGGTCGGCGTGGCCAAGACCAATGCCAAGGTCGTTATCAGCCAACAGGGACGTGTGTTGTATGAAACCCTGGTGGCAGCAGGCCCTTTTCGCATTCAAGACCTCAATGACGCCGTCAGCGGCAGGCTGGATGTGCGGGTGGAAGAGCAGGATGGTTCGGTGCACACCTCTCAGGTCGATACGGCCGGTGTTCCCTACCTGACACGCCCGGGTCGCGTTCGCTACAAACTGGCGACGGGGCGGCCGTCCAATCTCCAGTACGGCGCCGAGGGCGACTTTTTCGGCACGGGTGAATTCTCCTGGGGCGTGAGTAATGGCTGGTCGCTGTTTGGCGGGGGCATCACCGATAACAACTATCGAGCGCTTTCCGTTGGGGTGGGTCGAGACTTGTTGGCGTTCGGGGCCATTTCGTTGGATGCCACACAGTCCCGCGCCGAGGTGTGGAACCAGACGCTGTCGGGTAAATCCTACCGCCTTCAATACTCCAAGAACTTTGAAGAGTACGACAGCCAAGTGACCTTCGCCGGTTACCGGTTCTCCGAAAAAAACTACTTGAGTATGAGTGAGTACCTGGACGCCCGGCATTACGGGATGAACGGTGAACGCCGTGGGGAGGGCGTGTACGACCAGTACGGTAACTACATCGAGAACTGGAGGCCGATTGGCGGCAGCAAGGCGCAGTATACGGTGACGGTCAACAAGCAGTTTCGTGACCTGGGCGCCACCGTCTACGCCAGTTACAACAAGCAGACGTATTGGGATCGGCCGGACACTCATCGCTGGAACCTGTCGGTGTCGCGCTACTTCAATCTGGGCACGGTCAAAAACATGAGCCTGTCCCTGAACACGTACCGCACCCGGGATTACAACTACAAGGACAACGGCGTGTCGCTGACGGTCAGCCTGCCGTTGGGGCCTACCGGCACACTGTCGCTGGATGCCAACCGAGGCGCAGGCACTAACCGTTTTTCAACGCGCTACAGCGATCGAATCGATGAGCGCAACAGCTACCAACTCACAGCCGCCAACAACTCCGCCAGTGGTTATCTGAGCCATGTTGGCGAACAGGCCGACGTCAATCTCAGCGTCAGCCAGCAAGAAGGCAATTACAGCAGCCTGAGTATGTCGGCTCGCGGCGGCGGCACGCTCACGGCTGACGGGGGCGCGTTGCATCGTTCCACCAGTACCGGCGGCACCCGCCTGATGGTCGACACCGCAGGTGTGGCCGATGTACCGGTGCGCGGTTACGGCACACCGACCCGCAGTAACGCCTTCGGCAAGGCCGTCATTGCCGATGTCAGCAGCTATCAACGCACGGCGGCCAGTGTTGATTTGGCGAGCCTGCCGAGCAACGTCGAAGCCACGCAATCCGTCACTCAACTGACTCTCACTGAAGGGGCTATTGGTTACCGCTCGCTGGAGGTGATTTCCGGTGCGAAGGCCATGGCGGTTCTGCGCCTGAGCGATGGCAGTTCACCACCCTTCGGCGCCACGGTGAAAAACCTGAAGCAGCAGGACACCGGGATTGTGAATGACGGCGGCAACGTCTACCTCAGCGGCATTCAGGCCGGCGATCAGATGGTTGTCAGTTGGGGCGGTGCCGAGCAATGCAGGCTCACGCTTCCGGTCATTTTGCCCGCTGATGGCTTGACCGACGCCTTGCAACTGCACTGCCAAAGAGTCGTTGCTGAGCCGTCCTTGCCCGAACCCACCTTGCCCCAACCAGCCGCGCTGACTGGCAACTCTATCGACACGGAGAACACATCCTCATGATGCTCAACACACGCCTTACCGCACAGGCTTTTGCGCTGCTGGTTCTAGGCTTGAGCCAGGGCGCTTACGCCGCCGTTGGCCTGGACCGCACCCGGGTGATTTTTGACGGTGGCAAAGACGCCACCAGCGTGAACATCACCAACAACAACACCCAGTTGCCGTATCTGGCTCAGGGCTGGATTGAGGATGAAGCGGGTAAAAAAATTACCTCACCCTTGATCGTGCTGCCACCGGTGCAACGCTTGGAGCCGGGCAAACAAAGCCAGGTGAAAGTGCAGGCGCTGCCGGCCGCCAAATCGCTACCGCAGGACCGAGAGACGGTCTTCTACTTCAACCTGAGGGAAATTCCGCCACGCAGCGATAAGGCCAATACCCTGCAGATTGCGCTGCAAACCCGCATCAAGTTGTTCTACCGCCCGCAAGCTATTACGCCCAGCCAGCAAGACTTGTCCAACCCGTGGCAAGAAAAGCTGACCCTCACCCTGCAAGGCGAGCGTTATCAGGTGAACAACCCGACGCCTTACTACGTGACCCTGGTGGATGCGCGCAGCACCAAGGACGGCAAGACCGTGGCCGGCTTTGAGCCGCTGATGATCCCGCCCAAAGGCTCGCTGCCCATGGGCCCAACGGCCAAGGCTCTCGGCGCCAAACCTTATCTGGCCTACGTGAATGACTACGGCGGACGCCCGTTGATGGCCTTCACCTGCACCGACAGTACGTGCACGGTGAACACGCAAGTATCCGCGCCTAATGAGTAGCGCCTGCTGCCGGAGAAAATCATGAAGTCGCATAACGTGAAGCTCTTGGGCGGTGTGTTACTGGCCTTGGCAGGGCGCGCCTACGCCGAGGATGTCGAAGGCATGAATGGAATGCTCAACGTGAGCGGGTCCATGCACGAAATGCCGTGCAGCCTGGAGATGACCTCGCAGCATCAAACGATTGACCTGGGCGCTCTATCAACCAGCCGCCTGCAGCGGCCCGGTGATCAGGCCGCAACGGTGGTCTTTCAACTGCGGTTTGCCGATTGCCAACGCAGCGCGGGCGGCATCCGTAATGAACGCACGGGGAACCTGACGTGGAGTGCCCATCAACCCGTGGTGTCGGTGATGTTTTTTGCGCCCGCCGATGCCGATGACTCACGGCTGGTCAAAGTGCAAGGCATCACCGGGATGGGCCTGCGCTTGACCGATTCCCTAGGCCGGGATGTACAGCTGGGCTCAAGGGGCCAACCGCTGTTTTTGCCCTTGGGCGGCAGCACCCAGACCTGGAATGTCCAACCCACGCGCACCTCCGCGCCGTTGACCAGCGGGGCATTTCGGACCGTGGTGGATTTCAGGCTCAATTATGAGTGAGGGCAGAACAATGGCTAAGTCAACCGGCTCGTGGGCCATTCTTGTCGCGGGCGGCCTGCTGTGGGCGGCCAGCCAAGGTGTGCAGGCCGACACCAACCTGACCATCCGCGCGGTCATCATCGCGGCTCCGCCGTGTGTCATTAACAGCGGCGGTACGCTGGATGTGCCGTTTGGCAATGACCTGCTGACGTCACGGATTGACGGGGTCAATTACCGTCGAGCGGTGCCTTACACCGTCGTCTGTGATTCGCCCTTCAACAACGCGATGACCCTGGAACTCAAGGGCACAGCGGCTTCGTTTGACCGCAACGTGCTGTTGACGCGCAAGCCGGACCTTGGGGTGAAGCTGTTCGTGAACGGTGCCGATTGGCCGCTGAACACTGCGGTGAATTTTACTCACCCAAACTTCCCAACCGTGCAGGCGGTGCCCGTCAAGCGGGCTGGCAGCACGCTGACGGGCGGGGCTTTTGATGCCGCCGCCACCCTTGTGGTCGATTACCAATGAAGTCGATTACCATGAAGATGACCCATGACCTGTTGGCAGCAGCGAGCGTTGCTCGCCTTGTGTTCCATCGGCCTTTGCAGCGGTGCGTCGGCCAACCTGACGTTCAGCGGTACGTTGAACGAGCCCCCGCCGTGCACGATTGATGCGGGCAACACGATTGAAGTGGATTTTGGCGATGTGGGGGTCAAGCGTGTCGACGGTGAGCGATACCGCAGGGCGGTTGCCTACACCATCAACTGTAGCGCCGCCACGCTGCCGTGGGAACTGAAGTTGAGTGTCAACGGTACCGCCACGACGTTTGACGGCGCAGCGGTGCAGAGCAGCGTGCCTGCGCTGGGCATTCGGCTGTTTCAGAACAACGTGCCGTTTTTACTCAATACGCCACTGGATATCACCGTGTCGTCACCGCCGGTATTGGAAGCCGTCCCCGTCAAACAACCCGGTGCAAACCTGACCCCCGCAAGGTTTACAGCGGTGGCCACGCTGCTGGCGGAATACGAGTAGGAGTCACATCTATGCGATATCAATGGGTTCATAAGGGGTGGCCACGCGTCGGGCTGGCCGTACTGCTCAGCGTTGGCCTGACCCCCCAGGGGCAAGCAGCGGACAATCTGAGTTTCAAGGGCAACCTGGTGGAAGAGGCCTGCACTATCCGGCCGGGCGACGAAGCCATCACGCTGGAACTGTGGGACGTGACCAGCAAGCACCTCTACATCAACACGCGCACGCAAGGTAAGGGTTTCAAGCTGCACCTGGAGGACTGCGACACCACCATCGGCAAGACGGTCACCATCCTCTTTGGCGGCACGGAAAACACCGCGCTGCCCGGCTTGTTCGCGCTCGATGGTGGCAGTGGCGCCTCAGGCATTGGCGTGGGCCTGGAGACCGTCGCCAACAAGCCGTTGCCCTTGAATGCCGTCAGTGACGAACAGGTATTGATTGACGGCAACAATGTGATCGACCTCAAGGCTTATGTGCAGGGTGAGCCGCAGGCCATCCGGGATGAAACCATCGGGCATGGGACGTTCACGGTGACTTCTACTTTTACGCTGGACTATCCCTAAACCTCAACTCTCTTCTGGGCAGCCTCAAGGCACGAACCGAATGTTCGTGGGGCGGTGTCTGGGTGGGTGAGCAACGAGAGATCAAAATGAAACGACTCTATGGAGCCACTGTGCTTCTGGTGTTGATTGTCGAGTTAATGGCGGCCCCTGGGAGACGGGCAATCCCAACCAGCGGGTGCCTGTCACGGTTACCCTGACCGCAGATCGCACTCGGATCATGCTGGAAGGGGCAAGGCTGGAATGTCGATACAGCCTTAACCAGGGCCCCGTTGGGGGCCAGGACTATTGGGCGACGGGGAGTCGCGCAGGCGCCCCTTGGACGGCCGGGCCAAAATTTGGCAGCGAAAGGACCGGTTTGCGAATCAATGGTGCTTTCCTCAACACCCCGGTTCAGACGGGTATACGGGTGGTCACGATTCCCAACAATGGGGCCGCTTACCCGATCAATATCACGCCCTATATTCTGATGCGTAACAATCCGTCCACTCCGATCGATGTTCGAATCGGCGACACCCTCGGGCTGTTGCGCCTCACCGCCACCAACAACTACAACGGAGCCTCGGCGGATCTTACGGTGACGTACACTGCCGCCAACAACTTCACCGTCTCGCCATCAACCTGCACGATCAATAACAACAACCCCATCGAGATCAACTTCGGTGACGTACACCAGCGAGCCATCGGCAGCGATCCGCTGACAACCTCCATCCGCAGCGACCGCAGGCTTACCTATGCCTGCCCGGACGGCGGGATTACTACGCCGATCACCATCACTTACAAAGGCACCCCATCGTCGTTCGACAACCGCCTACTGCGGATGACCAATGCTGACGTGGGCACGGCCATGGTCCGTGGGGGCAGTGCCGTTCAAGTCGGCGGCTCGTTCCTGACGCGCATCACCAACAGTGTGGGTGGGGACGATGTGACGTTTTCTCTGGTTCGGCGAGCGGGGTCCTTGCCGACGCCTGGCGCCATCAGTGCGGAGGTGGGGCGCCAGGCCCAAGCCCGGGTCGAGGCCGAGGCGTTCGCCCGTATGCGCACCGGCCAAACCGGGCGTGTGCGCCAGACCCTGGACATTGACCGGGCAACGATTACCCGGCCTTTTGCCCGGCGGCTGTTTTTCCGTGCGGGCCCTCTACCGGCAGGCACAGCGTTTGGCTCCCCGGCTTCAAGTACGGCATAAGAATCGGCGCCATGCCTTTGAGCACCTGCACGGGCAGCGCCGAGGTGAACTTGAAGCCTTGCGCCGAGCTGCCCGGAACAAACGCGGTGAGGGTGCCAAAGTGGCGCTCGCCGATATAGAACACAAAGGTGGCGGTGCGGTTGATCGCCTTGGAACTGAGCACCCGCCCCCCGGCGCCGATGGCTTCGATGCGGTTGTCGCCGGTGCCGGTCTTGCCGCCCATGGCCAGCGGTGTGCCGTCATCCAGCTTGAAGCTGCCGGCCACGCGTTTGGCCGTGCCGGCGTCCACCACTTGGGACAAGGCCCCGCGCAGCGCCTGCGCCACTTCCATCGGCAACACTCGTTTGCCGGTGGCGGGGTCGTTGATCACCCGGGTTTCATACGGCGTATCGGCGGCAAAGTGCAGGCTGTCGATGCGTACCACTTTGGCGCGTACGCCATCGTTGAGGATGATCCCCATCAATTCCGCCAGCGCCGCCGGGCGATCGCCGGAGCTGCCGATGGCCGTGGCCAGTGACGGCACCAAGTGGTCAAACGGGTAACCGACCGCCTGCCAGCGCTGGTGAATATCGAGGAAGGCTTCCACTTCGAGCATGGTCCGGATGCGACTGTCGCGCGCGCTCTGATGGCGGCTTTTGAACAGCCAGCTGTAGACCTCCTGACGCTCGAACTGGCCGGCTTTGACCACTTCGCTGAAGGTCGCCTCGGGGTGGTTGAGCAGGTAGCCCATCAGCCACAGGTCCAGCGGGTGAACCTTGGCGATGTAGCCTTGGTCGGGCAGGTCATAGGTGCCGGGGCCATACGCGGTGTAGAGTTTTTGCAGGCGTTCGTCGCTGAGCTTCTCGTTGGTTTTCACCCCGGTCAGGTGCGCGCGCACGAACAGGTTGAAGCTTTCCTGGTTAGCGTTGGGCAACAAATAGCGGTGCACGGCGGCCAGGCGCATTGGCGTGGGACGCAGGCCGTCCAGAAAGGTGTCGAGGCGCGCCTGGGTGTCTTTTTTCTGGTACTTCTTCCAGAACTTGCGCAGGAAGGTCGTGCCCTCGCGGTCGGCAAAATCGGCGAGGTATTCCTGGCGGCGCGGGTCATTGTCGTCCTTGAGCAATTGGGCGCTGTTATTGGCGCCGGAATAGGTGGTGTAGCGCACCACATCACGCATCAGGCGAATGAACGGCAGGTTGATCGACTCGCGCAGGGCGTCGCGCAAGCTGGGGCTGCGGCCGTTGTCTTCGTTGCGAAAGTTATGGAAGTGATGCAGGCCGCCGCCGGTGAAAAAGCTTTCGCCGGGGCTGGCCGAGTAGGTGCGATCAAGGGCGGCTTCGAGCATTTTTGCCAGGGATTTGTCCGGGGTCTGGATCAGGTAATCAAGGGCCCAGCGGCTCAAGCGGTCCTGGTCGTCGACCGTGATTTTTTTCAGCGCAGCGGGGGCTTGGGCGGCGTACTTATCGTGCAGTTCGGTGATGATTTGCAGGTAGGTGGTCAGTACCCGCAGCTTGGCGGTGGAGCCCAGTTCCAGTTTGCTGCCTTCGTTGATATCGAAGGGTTGGTCGGTGTTGTCGGTTTGCACGCGCACCCGTGAGCCGTCCGGGGTCAGCTCGAACAGGGTGAAGCTGTAGCGCACTTGCGCGGTGTTGGCCTCGCTCAGCAGGCGTTCGCCGAGCAGGCCGACCTGGCGCGCAAAGTCGGGGTCGGCCAGGTGCTTGAGGTATTCGCTGACTTGGCCCTGCAACGGGGCTTGCAGGGTGGTGGTCGCCGCAAGGTCGAGGCGGTCCAGGTCATACAGCGGCCGGTCGAGTAGGGTGGCCAGGCGCGCGCGGGCCATGCTGATGCCTTTGTTGGTCTCCACCGGTTGCAGCGTCGGTTGTTGCAACCAGTCGCGATAGCTGACCTTGGCCGCCAGTGCCGCTTGGAGCAGAGCAGGGGTGATGACACTGTTTTGCGCCATTAGGCGCAGGTGGCTGTCGGTGAGTTCGGCGAGCTCTTCGCGACCCTTGGCCAGATAGTGCGAAGGCCGGCGCTGGGCAATGATCAACGACAACACCTGGCGCAGTGCCAGGCCTTGTTCGGCGTTTACCGAGCCCACCAGCGCCAGGTTGACGTGGTTGAAGTCGGCGCCGTACCACACCCGCAAACCCTCGGCCAGGCCATGCACTTCGCCGTGGCCGGGCACCGCCGACAGCGGCACGCTGTTGAGGTAGTCACGCAGGATATTCTGCCGCGCCGGCAAGGTCTGCGGCCCATCTCGATAGGCGCGTACAGCGGCGGAAAACATCTGCCGCAGTTTTTCCTCGCCCGACACGGTCAGGCCGTCCGGGGAGTGGCGGTATTTTTCCAGCTGGGTGGCCAAGGTGCTGCCGCCGGCACTTTGGCCCGGCAGGTGCAGCACCTTGGCGACTTGTGACCACGCGGCCTTGGCAAAGCGCGGCCAGTCGACGGCGGGGTTGGCCTGGGGCTGGCTGGGGTCGAGCAGGTCGCGGTTTTCGATAAACAGCAGGCTGTTGACCACCACGGGCGGGATTGCGGCGAAGCTTTCGTACAGCTGTTGCGGGTAGTTGTACTGGTAAAGCGGCACGGCGCGGCAGTCGCTGATGGTCAGCCCGGCCTGGATCTTCTCTGCGTAGGGCACGAACAGGCCCTTGGCGGTGTAGTCCATCAACGTGGGCGAAAAGCGCGCCTGGGCCTCAATCACATAACCGCGCTTGAGCAGGCGCGGCAGGAAGCTGCCGAGGTTGCTGTAACCCAGGCGCCGGTCGAAGGGGCCGGCCCCCGGATAAACCATGGCCTGGCTGGGGCCGGGCTCAACCTGGTAGGTGAGGCTGCGGGCCAGGCGGCTGAGCTCCTGGGCTTGCAGGCGGGAGGTGCGCAGCTCTTTGGCGGCGGCAAACCCCAGCGCTACCAGTGCCATCAACACGATCAACCAGAACAGGCGCCGCCCATGGCGGGGCCTGGGTTTATTTTTGGGTAAGGGCGCTGGGTCCGAACTGCCTTGTAGTTTCGCAGCCTTGCTCGATTCGGTTTGCCAGAGTGCGCCCATAGTCGATTGATCCCTTCACGCAGATAGATCGGACCTGCTTGAAGCGTAGTCGCTGAGGGCTGGTTGTGAGGGATTTGTGTGTGGTGCGCGGGTTCTTATGGTGAGCGGTGGTTCTTATGGTGAGCGGGCTTGCAGTGGCAAACCATTTGTCAGCGTGGTGCTGCGCGACGTTTTGTCGCTCAATGCAGGTAAGATGCTCCTGTAAAATGGCATTTTGACCGGCGCTTCCCCTAAATTGGCCAATTTTTATAGTGAAAGACCCTGCTCTGGGCTTTTTATACTGACGCCCCGCTGATCTTGCCTGGCAAGAAGGGCCCGTCCATGAGGCGGTCCCGTTTCAATAAGGGCACAGGCTTACCGGCCTTCACCCCGGAAACTCGACGGACACTCCAATAACAAAATGAGGTTGTACCCCTATGCCAGTCGGCAACCCACTGCCCCATGGCGAGACCGCTCAAGGCGGCCCGCTCAAACGCGAACTCGGTGAACGGCATATTCGCCTGATGGCCCTTGGCGCCTGTATCGGTGTCGGCCTGTTCCTGGGCTCGGCCAAGGCCATTGAAATGGCCGGCCCGGCGATCATGTTGTCCTACATCATTGGCGGCCTGGCGATCCTGGTGATCATGCGCGCCCTGGGCGAAATGGCGGTGCACAACCCCGTCGCCGGCTCGTTCAGCCGTTACGCCCAGGACTACCTCGGCCCGTTGGCGGGCTTTCTCACCGGTTGGAACTACTGGTTCCTGTGGCTGGTGACCTGCGTGGCGGAAATCACCGCCGTCGCCGTGTACATGGGCGTGTGGTTCCCCGACGTGCCGCGCTGGATCTGGGCCTTGGCGGCCCTGGTCAGCATGGGCACCATCAACCTGATCGCGGTCAAGGCGTTCGGTGAATTCGAGTTCTGGTTCGCGCTGATCAAGATCGTCACGATCATTGCCATGGTCATCGGCGGCGTCGGCATCATCGCGTTCGGCTTCGGCAATGACGGCGTGGCGCTGGGCATTTCCAACCTGTGGGCCCACGGCGGCTTTATGCCCAATGGCGTCACCGGTGTGCTGATGTCCCTGCAAATGGTGATGTTCGCCTATCTGGGCGTCGAGATGATCGGCCTCACCGCCGGTGAAGCGAAGAACCCGCAGAAGACCATCCCCAGTGCCATCGGCTCGGTGTTCTGGCGCATCCTGCTGTTCTACGTGGGGGCGCTGTTCGTAATTCTGTCGATCTACCCATGGAACGAAATCGGCACCCAAGGCAGCCCGTTCGTGATGACCTTCGAGCGCCTGGGTATCAAGACGGCCGCCGGCATCATCAACTTCGTGGTGATCACGGCGGCGCTGTCCTCCTGCAACGGCGGCATCTTCAGCACCGGGCGCATGCTCTACAGCCTGGCGCAGAATGGCCAGGCGCCGGCCACGTTCGGCACGACCTCAAGCAACGGCGTACCGCGCCGGGCGCTGCTGCTGTCGATTTTCGTGCTGCTGCTGGGCGTGTTGCTCAACTACATGGTTCCGGAAAAAGTCTTTGTGTGGGTCACCTCCATCGCCACCTTCGGTGCGATCTGGACCTGGCTGATGATCCTGCTGGCCCAGCTCAAATTCCGCAAAAGCCTGAGCCCAGCCGAGGTGGCTGGCCTCAAGTACCGCATGTGGCTGTACCCGGTCAGCTCCTACCTGGCGCTGGCGTTCCTGGTGCTGGTGGTGGGCCTGATGGCGTACTTCCCGCAAACGCGTATTGCGCTGTACGTCGGCCCGGTGTTCCTGGTGTTGCTGACGGTGCTGTTCTACGTGTTCAAGTTGCAGCCGAGTCAGGCTGGCGAAGGTGCGACGCTCAGGCAGATATGAGCCACTGAGCGAGAGTGCTCGGATGCGCTTGAGAATAACGCGGGCTCCCCGCGTTATTGCCTTTCTCCCTGCTTGCCTACTTATCTATCCCTCCCATCGGTTATTCATTCTTTAGGCTGACTGCTTCGCACCGACCACGGCGGTCAGCAATTGCATGGCCACGGCGTCATCCGCCAGTGCATTGAGCATGTCCGCCAGGGGCGCCAGCACCACGCCCAGGCAGAACACTTCCAGGGAATATCGGCCCATTTGACAGACCCGTTCGGCCAGGCGGTTTTGCGTCCATTCCCGGCCGGGCAGGAGCTTGGCTGTCACATAGGCCAGCGCCAGGAAATGGATGAGGCGCACCGGTGACAGGTCGGTTTTGCTGATGGGGTACAGCCAATTGCTGAGCACCTCTGGCATTACCGCGTCATGCAGGTGCGGCCACAGCCACGACACTGTAATTACCCCGGCGACCACCACATACACCGCCGCCGCGACAAACAGCGGCTGGCGTTGCAAGGGGCGCGTGTCGGGCACGGTTGGCCGCTGGCTGTAGATCGCCGCAGCGCCGCCCAGTACAAACAGCAACTGCCAGGTGACGGGGTTGAAGTACCACACGCCATCGGCGATGGCCCGCAGGTTCCAGCCCATCCACGGCGCCATCAGGTACACCGCCAGCGAGACGCCGACCACCGCCCACGTGGCGCGCACCATCAGTGGCAGCACCACCGACAAGCCTGCCAGCAACACGATGTACAACGGCAAGGGGTCCATCAAGTTGGGTTTGAAGCGCAACAGCAGCTCATCGGTCAGCGCCTGCTGTGGGTGGGTGATGAAGTGCGTCAGGCCCATCTCCGCCACCAGGTCGCGGGTTTGCACATGGTTGTTGGCATAAAACACGATGCCCATCAGCAGCGCCAGCAAGAAGATATGCACCACGTACAGCACCCAGGTGCGGCGCAGGATTTTCAGGCAGGCCATCCAGTAGCCTTCGCGTTGCATGACTTTGCCGTAGGCCAGCACCGAGGCAAACCCGGCGAGGAACACGAAGACTTCCGCCGCATCGCTGAAGCCGAAGTTTCGCAGGGTGATCAAACCGAGGGGATTGTGGGGGACGTGGTCCCAAAAAATGAAGATCAACGCCAGGCCCCGAAAAAAATCGATGCGCGGGTCGCGTCCGTTCAGCATGGCAGCGGGCTCTTGAACAAATGGTTTAGTAATGACCGGCGAACGGAAGGTTTTCGCACGCCGAACGTCGGGCGGGCGCAGGGTGGCGGTATTTGTAAGCAATTGCAAAAGCTGGGTATTACTGAATGTCTCTAGACATCAATGATCACCAACGTGCCGTAGCTGCCTGCAAGCACACCATGGGCGGTACCGGCTTCAACGAGGTACATCTGGCCGGCTTCCACACGGATTTCCTCTGCGCCGACGCTCAAGCGCAACAGGCCGCTGACCACCAATAACCCTTCGTTGTAATCATGGGTTTCTTCCTCATACGCCTGCTCATCCATGCGCAGCACCTTGATCCGCGCCGGGCCTACCTGGCCCAGGCGGGTGGATGTCCAACTGCTGGGCAGTTGCCCGGCGATGGCGGCGAAGTCGAGTAACGGCATGTGAATCTCCTGGTTTCAACGATGCCGTCGGTGGTCCGGTTCAGCAGATGGGTDTGGTGCCCTCACGCCGCCGCGATTTCATTGGGCTCAAAACTGTCCGCCCGCGCCATCTGCCACATGCGCGAATAGAACTCGCCGCTGACTTCACCGGTGAGCAATTCACCCGGCTTGAGGAACACATGCAGCTGCGAGAACAGCTTGATCTCAGTCGCCGACATACGCCGCACCAAGTGCTTGGCCGACAGCTGCGACGGATGATCCAGGCCGGCCGCTGCGAGCATTTCCGCCAGGGCCTTGAGGGTGTTGCGGTGGAAGTTGAACACGCGCTGGGCTTTGTCCGGCACTACCAGGGCGCGCTGGCGCAACGGGTCTTGAGTGGCGACGCCGGTCGGGCATTTGTTGGTGTGGCAGCTTTGCGACTGAATGCAGCCGATGGCGAACATGAAGCCGCGCGCGGAGTTGGCCCAGTCGGCGCCGATGGCCAGGACGCTGGCGATATCGAACGCGCTGACGATCTTGCCGCTGGCGCCCAGCTTGATCTTGTCGCGCAGGTTCAGGCCGACCAGGGTGTTGTGCACAAACAGCAGGCCTTCACGCAGCGGTACGCCGATATGGTCGGTGAACTCCACAGGTGCGGCGCCGGTGCCGCCTTCCTTGCCGTCGACCACGATAAAGTCCGGGAGGATGCCGGTTTCGAGCATGGCCTTGGCAATGCCCATGAATTCCCACGGGTGGCCCAGGCAGAACTTGAAGCCCACGGGTTTGCCGCCGGACAGTTCGCGCAGTTGGGCGATGAACTGCATCATTTCAATCGGCGTGGAAAACGCGCTGTGACGCGACGGCGAGATGCAGTCTTCGCCCATCATGATGCCGCGGGTTTCGGCGATTTCCTTGGTGACTTTGTGCTTGGGCAAGATCCCGCCATGGCCGGGCTTGGCGCCCTGGCTCATCTTGATTTCGATCATGCGCACTTGCGGGTTCTGCGCCTGCACGGCAAAGCGTTCCGGGTCGAAACGGCCGTCGCTGGTACGGCAGCCAAAGTAGCCGCTGCCCAGTTCCCAGGTCAGGTCACCGCCGTTTTCACGGTGGTAGGGGCTGATGCTGCCTTCGCCGGTATCGTGGGCAAAGTTGCCGAGCTTGGCGCCTTGGTTGAGCGCGCGAATCGCGTTGGCGCTCAGCGAGCCGAAGCTCATCGCCGAGATATTGAACACTGACGCCGAGTACGGCTGCTTGCACTGCGGGCCGCCGACCATTACGCGAAACGCGCTCGGGTCGCTCAACGGCGCGGGGCGCATGGAGTGGCCGATAAACTCAAAACCCGACTGGTAGACGTCGATCAAGGTGCCGAACGGCTTGTCGGCGGTTTCGTTCTTGGCGCGCGAGTAAACCAGCGAGCGCTGCGAGCGCGAGAAGGGCAGTGCATCGCTGTCGGACTCCAGCAGGTACTGGCGGATTTCCGGGCGTATGGCTTCCACCAGGTAACGAATATTGCCCAGGATCGGGTAGTTGCGGCGCACCGCGTGGGGGCTTTGCAGCAGGTCGAACAGGCCGATCAGGCTGAGAATGCCGGTGACCATGGTGATCGGCCACAGCCATTCATGTTCAATAAAAGGGAGGCTTACCAGGGTGAAAATGACGCACACGGCAAAGAAGGCGTAACGGCTTAGTAACGACAGGCTCATACGGTTTTCCTTGGTTCACTCATCGGCTAGGCGCTTTGCGCCTGAAGAAAGATCGAGAACAGCTCCGACTGGGATTTGATCCCTAGCTTGCTGTAGATGTGTTTCTTATGGACTTTCACGGTTTCAACAGAGATTTGCAGCTTACGAGCGATTTCCTTGCTGGAGCAACCACTGAGCATCAAGCGGCCTACATCCAGCTCTCGGGCGGTGAGTTGCGCGCCCCAATCATCATTGTGCATCGGCGGCTGTGGGGCGCTGACCTGATGGAGCTCATAGGGCAGGCGCTGGCGCAGCAGGCTCAGCACCCAGGGCTGGATCAGCGACAGCAAAGCAATCTGCTGCGGGTCAAAACGCTGTTTCGAGCCCAGGGACAGGCACAGGGTACGCCCATCCGGCAGGTGGCAATTAAATTGGATTTCATCCGCCACCACGTTCAGGCGGAAATAACGCTGGTAGTACTCGGTGAGTTCGAAATGCTCGGGCGCGACGTCCGCCAGGCGAAACAGCCCGGTGCGTGAGTGCTCGCGGCTGGCGATGTAGAAGGGGTCGAGCAGGTACAGGCCGTTGAGGTAATCCTGGAACAGTTGGTCTGGCGTGCCGTCCGCGCCTGGGCATTCGGCGAACACCAGCGGGCGGTGTGCGCTGCTGAACAGCAACACCACCCAGCTATCGAACGGCACGTATTGGTCCAATAAGCGCACCAGCTGGGTCCAGAAGTTGGCCTGGTCCAAGGCGTCTATCATTTGCCCCACCGAACGGTGCCAGGCGATGTCTTGCAGCGACATGGTCATTGATCTACCCCTATCGGGTTACCCCTGCCGCGTAATTCCCTGGCGGGGTGTGGCTGCGCATACTGCGGCACAGATTGAGAACAAGGAATACCCATGAAGGTCGAATTTGCCCAGTTGGCAGGTCGTGATAACGGTACAGCTTATAACCTTGAGCGCGCCTTGGCGGCAATTGCGGCCTGCGCCGCCGATACACAACTGATCGTTTTCCCGGAAACCCACTTGATGGGCTTCCCGTCGGCCGAGACCGTCGCCGACATCGCCGAGCCGGTGGATGGGCCCACCGTACAGGCCGTTATCCGGGCCGCCCGTGCGCGCACTATCGCCGTGGTGATCGGTATAGCCGAAAGCGATGGCGGCCAATTCTACAACACCACTTTGTTGATCACGCCCGAAGGCATCGCCCTACGTTATCGCAAGACCCATTTGTGGGCCTCGGATCGCGGCGTGTTCACGCCCGGGGATCGCTACGCCACGTGCCTGTGGAACGGTGTGCGCGTCGGCCTGTTGATCTGCTACGACATCGAGTTCCCGGAAACCGCCCGCGCCTTGGCGCAACTGGGCGCCGAACTGTTGATCGTGACCAACGGCAACATGGACCCCTATGGCCCCACGCACCGCACCGCGATCATGGCCCGCGCCCAGGAAAACCAGGCGTTTGCGCTGATGGTCAACCGGGTGGAAGAGGGCGATGGCGGCCTGCTGTTTGCCGGCGGCAGCGCCTTGGTCGACCCGATTGGCACGCTGCTGTTTGAAGCAGGGCGCGAGGAAGGGCAGTTCGCGGTCGAGCTGGACCTCGACCAACTGGTAGCGGCTCGCAAGGACTACCGCTACCTGGATGACCAGCGCTTGAAATTGCCGGGTGAGGTGATTGAGCGCGCAGACGGGACGCGCGAACTGCTGATTCCACACGTTTAACGCTGACCCCCATGTGGCGAGGGCGCTCGCCACAACAAGCCCCGCTCGCCACATAAACAGGCTTAACCATAAGAAAAATGACATCCGCTTCACCGACTTCAGTTCTGCCATAAATCTAATAAATCAGCGGAGAATCGCTCATGGCTCGTTTGCAACGCACCCTGTCGTTAGGGTCGGTGGTGCTGTTTGGCATCGCCTATATGACGCCGATCATTGTGCTCGGCACCTTCGGCATCCTGGCGCAATCCACTGCGGGCATGGTCCCCGCCGCGTACCTGGCGGCGCTGGTGGCGATGTTCTTTACCGCCATGAGTTACGGGCGCATGGCGTCTGCCTTCCCGGTGGCCGGTTCCGCCTACAGCTATGTGCGCAAGGCCATCAGCCCCAAGCTGGGTTTTATCGCCGGCTGGGCGGTGCTGCTCGACTACCTGTTCTTGCCCATGGCCATCTGGCTGATTGGTGCGGCGTACCTCAACTCGGCATTCCCTTCGGTGCCGCAGTGGGTCTGGGTATTGGCGTTTATCGGCGTCACCAGCGCTATCAATATTGTCGGCCTCAAGTTGGCCAACGGCATCAATGCCTTGCTGATGCTCGTGCAGTTTCTGGTGCTGAGCGCGTTTGTCGTGCTGTGCATCCACTACATCGGCGGTGACGCCAGCAAACCGCTGTGGACCCTCGCCCCGTTCTTCAACGGCCAGATGCACATGCCGTTGATCATGAGCGGTGCGGCTATCGCCTGCTATTCGTTCCTGGGCTTTGACGCAGTGAGTACTCTCACCGAAGAAACCCGCGACCCGCGCCGCACCATCCCACGGGCGATCATGCTGATCACTTTGATCGGCGGGCTGATCTTCGTGGCGGTGTCCTACTTTGTGCAGATCGCCCATCCGTCGTTCGAGTTCGCCAACGTGGATTCGGCCGCGTATGAAATCGCGCGCAATATCGGCGGTGACCTGTTCGTGTCGATCTTCTTGATCGGCCTGATTGTCGGCCAGTTCGCCTCGGGGCTATCGGCCCAGGCCAGTGGTTCGCGCCTGTTGTTCGCGATGGGCCGTGACGGTGTGTTGCCCAAGTCGTTCTTCGGCACCTTGCATGCGCGCTTCGGCACGCCGGTTAACAGCATCTTGTTGTGTGCGGTTGTGGCGTTGCTGGCGCTGAAGCTGGATGTGACCACCTCCACTTCGTTCATCAACTTTGGTGCATTCCTGGCCTTCAGCCTGGTGAACCTGTCGGTGATCTTTCACTACTGGGTCGGCGCGAAAGCGCGTGGTGTGCGCGAGCTGATCCTGTTTCTGCTGTTCCCGGCCATCGGCCTGCTCGCGGACCTTTGGTTGATGGTCAGCCTGGATCATCTGGCGATTTACCTGGGCGTGGCGTGGCTGGCGATCGGCCTGGTTTACCTGGGTTTGCTCACCCGCGGCTTCTCGCAACAGCCGCCGGAAATGGACTTCCAGGAAGCCGCATAGAAGCCCGAGGTCTATTCTTATTGCAATCCGTTCTCGTTTGGGTGCATGATTTGTGTTACTGTATAACACATCAAATGCACCCAGACGCCCCGGAGGCCTTATGAAAGCTGGTATCCATCCTGACTACCGCACCGTGCTGTTCCACGACACCGCCGCCGACGTGTTCTTCCTCATCGGTTCCACCGCCGACAGCGACCGCACCCAAAAACACAGCGACGGCAACACCTACCCATACATCCCGCTGGACGTCTCCAGCGCCTCGCACCCGGTCTACACCGGCCAGCAGCGCAAGACCCAGGCCGAAGGCCGGATTGCCGGGTTCAACAAGCGTTTCGCTTCGTTTGGTTCGAGCCCGAAAAACGCCGAGGCGTGAGGGCGGTTAAACTGTTTGGCGAATGGGCAGCACCACCCTAAAGGTGGTGCCTTTGCCCACTTCGCTGCTCACGGAGATAGTGCCACGGTGTTTTTTGACGATGCCGTAGGAGAGTGACAAGCCCAACCCCGTTCCTTCACCCACCGGCTTGGTGGTAAAGAAGGGGTCGAAGATTTTCTGCACGCTGTCCGGGGCAATCCCGCAGCCGTTGTCGGCGACTTCCAACCAGATATTCTCGCTTTCCACTCCGGTGCTGATCGTGATGGTGCCGCGTTCCGGGCCCATGGCCTGCGCGGCGTTGATCACTAGGTTCATCACCACTTGGTTAAGCTGCGATGCCAGGCATTCGATGTCCGGCAGCGGTGTGTAGTGCTTGATCACGTCGGCCTTGTACTTGAGTTCGCTGGCGACGATGTTCAAGGTCGAATCGATGCCCTGTTGCAGGTTTGCCCATTGCCAGGTCTGGTCGTTGTCCACCCGGGAAAAATCTTTCAAATCCTTGACGATCTGCACCACGCGGCCAATGCCTTCCTTGGATTCGCGCAGCAGCGTGGGAATGTCTTCCTTGAGAAAATCCAGGTCCAGGCGCCGACGCAGGGCTTCGAACTGGTCGCTGCCCAGTGCGGTTTCTGCCTGTCGATAGGCATCGAGCATCTCTTGCAGTTGGTTGAAGTAGCCGCCCAAGGTGCCGAGGTTAGAAGAAATAAACCCTACCGGGTTATTGATTTCGTGGGCCACGCCGGCCGCGAGTTGGCCCAGGGACGCGAGTTTTTCCGATTGCACCAGCTGGCTTTCCAGTTGTTTGCGCTCGTCGATCTCCAGCTGTAACGCCTGGCTTGCCTGGGTCAGTGCCAGGGTGCGCTGTTCCACCAAGTGTTCCAGGTGGCTGGTTTGCAAGGACGCGTGTCGCGCCATGTCCCATTTCGCGGCCAGGGTATTGGCCATTTGCTGCACTTCAATGTTGTCGAATGGTTTTTTCAGGATCAGCAGCCGATCGTGGGCGTGCAGGCGGAACAGCAGCTCTTCCCACGAATAATCCGAGTAGGCCGTGCACACCACCACTTGCAGGCTTGGGTCGACTTTCCACAGTTCTTCAATGGTCTGCGCGCCGTCCCAGCCTTGGGGCATGCGCATGTCGACAAACGCCAGGGCATAGGGTTTTTGCTCGGCCATGGCGACCTCCAGCAACTTCAACCCTTCCTGGCCACCGTAGGCCGAGTCCAGCTCAAAAACGGGTCCGTGCTGGGGCTCGCTGGCACCGAATAGTGCGGCTTCCATATCGTCCAGTGCCTGGTTCTGCTCCATGGGTGGCATGAGGATTTTACGGAAGTCGTCGTGAATTGACGGCGTGTCGTCGATCAGCAGAATGCGTCGATTGGGGGGGCGGTTCATGCTTGGCCTGCGGCATCGTTGAGGGGGATTTGCAACGTGAACACGGCGCCTTTGCCCGGCCCATCGCTGTGGGCGGTAAGGCGGCCATTCATTTCAATGGCCGCGAGGGCGCAGCTGTGCAGGCCGAAACCGTGGCCTTCCTTACGCGTGGTGAACCCGTGGGTGAAGATCCGCGTCATGTTCTCGGCCGGGATGCCTTCGCCTTCGTCTTTGACGCTGATCTGCAAGAGGCTGTCCTCCACCGTGCTGATCGATAAGGTGATCTGCCGCGAGCGGTCGGTGAGGTTCGACATGGCGTACTTGGCGTTGCTGATCAGGTTGACCATGATCAGCAACAGCCGGTGTTTGTCCGCCATCAGTTCCGGCACCTCGGCGTACTCCTTGACCACCGTCACATGGTGACGATTCAGCGCCCCGGAATTCATGCGCAGGGCGTCGTCCATCAACGCACTGATCTGCACCGGCTCCAGCAGGGTGGACACGCCGGCGTAGGATTGCTGGGTGGAAACGATGTCCTTGATGTGGTCCACGCTTTTGCTCAACTGCGCCAGTTCGTCGGTCAGGCCCTGCTGCTCAATGGCGATGGCCTCCACCAGTTGGTTGAGGTAGCCGGGCAGCAATTTGCCTTTCTCGTCTTCGCGCAGGTAGGTGCCCAGGTCATCCGGGTGCTCGTTGATCAGTTGCATGGCTTTGCCCAACCCCAAGGCCTTGCTGGTGCGCAGCTTGCGCGTGACCAGCTCGGCGGAGATGTTCACGCTATTAAGCACGTTGCCGACGTTGTGCAGCACATTGGTCGCGATTTCCGCCATGCCGGCCTGGCGCGCACTGTCGAGCAGTTCGCTCTGGGCGTCTTTGAGTTCGCGCGTGCGCGCCTCTACACGCTGTTCAAGGCTTTCATTGACCGCTTGCAAGGCGCGGTTGACCCGGTTGATCTCGGCAAAGCTGCGCAACAAGCGAATCGCCAAGTACAACAGCACCACCACCAGCAGTGCGGAAAACACCAGCAGGTAGCGGTGGTACTTCTGATCAATCAGGTCGGCGGCGGCCTGGTCCTGATTGAGTTGGGTGGTCATGGCGTCGAGTTGATCGGACAACGGGATCGCGGCAATGCGATCAAGCAGGTCATTGACGAGGGGTTGCTCGCGCAGGATCAGTGCAATGTGGTTACTGAGAATCTCCACCGGCACCTGAAACTCTGGCGGCAGGCTTTGTTTGTTGACCGCCAGCTTGTTCAGGCCCACGAGGATGTCTGCGGCTTTGTCATCGCTCGTCACCTGGGCAAACTCCAGGGCGCTGAGCAGCAAGTCGTAGGTGTCGGTGGCGATGCTTTGTTGTTGCAGTTTCTCGGCGTCGTCCAGTTGCAGGAAATGCGCCTGAATGTCGTCCTCGGCCGTCGGCAAAAAGGCCAGGGAATTGCGCAGCACCGCGTTGTGCGACTTGAATTGTTCCACCTGCCGCGCATTTTCCTGGAACGACTGGCGATACGCATTCTGCTCGGCCTGCCATTCGGCCAGGTTTGCGTGGCGGTGTTGCCCCTCGCGACTTTCCAGGGTGGCCCACAGCGCGCTCATCTCTTTGAACGGGACCACCAGCGGGTCATAGTTGTGGGTGAGGGCGATCCGGGCCTTGAGCACTTCAACGTCCCATTGGGAGTTGAGTTGCTTGATCTGGCTGATCAGGTCGCGGGACTCGGTGTAGGTGGTGGACTGGTCGCCGATCGACTTGAGGTACAGAAACACCAGCACCGAGGCCAGTATCAGGGCGATACCGCTGAGCGTGAGCAGGCTGGCGAGGCGGGATGATTTCATAAGGGCTTGCCCGCCCATTCGCCGGTCAGTGTCTTGAGGAATTGGATGATCAGTGTCTTGTCTTCAGCCGTGGGGATTCGCCCCAGCTGGTACGTGAACATGACGTCGACAGCCTCCTCGAGGGTCTTGGCCGAGCCATCGTGAAAGTACGGGGCGGTGACCGCCACGTTGCGCAGGCTCGGTACTTTGAACACGTTGCGGTCATCTTCGTCCTGGGTCAGCAGGTAGCGGCCCAGGTCGGCTTCGGTCGGGTTGCCACGGGCCTTGAAGTAATCGCCCATCACGCCGAACTTCTGGTACATGTTGCCGCCGATATTGGCGCCTTGGTGGCAGGCGATGCAGCCATAGTCCTTGAAACGCTGGTAGCCGTATTTCTCTTGAACGGTGAGGATCTCGGTGTTGCCTTGCAGGTACTGGTCGAAGCGTGAGTTGGGAGTGAGCAGGGTGCGCTCATAGGTGGCCAGGGCGTTTTGAACGTTGGCGGCCGTCACGCCGTCGGGGTAGATCCGCTGGAAGGCGGCCTGGTAAGTGGGCAGTGCCGACAAGGTCTGGACCACGGTTTTCCAGTCGTTGCCCATTTCCATGGGGCTGGTGACCACCTGCTCAACCTGCGCCTCCAGGGTGTCGACCCGGGCGTTCCAGAATTGTTTGAAGTTCAGGCTGGCATTGAACACCGTCGGGGTGTTGAGCCCGACCGGTTTGCCATCGAAGCCCAGGGAAAACGCCTGGTTGTCGTCACCCCCCGCTTGCAGGTTATGGCAACTGGCACAGGACTGGGTGTTATTCACCGACAGGCGTGTCTCATTGAACAGCTGGCGTCCCAGTTCCACGGTGGCGGCATCCAGCGTCGGCACCGGCGGCAACGGTTTAAGCGGTTCATCCAGCGGCGCAGCGGTGGCAGGCAAGCAGGCGCCATAGCCCAGGGCAATGGCAATGCCGAGCACCTGTGGCGACAGGCGCAGAGAACGTGGCGGGGTGCGGCTCAAGCGCTCGCTCCTTGGGGCAAAAGGTCAGTGGCCGGGCATCAGGCTGTGGTGCCCGGTTTGCAATAATTGGGCGAACTCATCGGCCGCCACGGCTTTGCTGAACAGGAAACCCTGGCCTTCCTCGCACTGGTGGGCTTTGAGGAATGCCAGTTGTTCAAGCGTCTCCACGCCCTCGGCGACGATGTTCATGTCCAGGCTTTTACCCAGGCTGATGATTGCACTGATCAGTTGCGCGTCTTGGCTGTTGTCGCTCAAGCCGCGGATGAACGATTGATCAATCTTCAGCACATCAATCGGAAAGCGTCGCAAGTAACTGAGGCTGGAATACCCGGTGCCGAAATCGTCGACGGACAGGCGCACGCCCAGGGTCTTGATGCCGCGCAGGGTGATGAGGGTGTCCTCGACGTTTTGCATCAGCACGCTTTCAGTGATTTCCAGCTCCAGCAAGCGCGGCTCCAGGCCCGTGCGCTCAAGGATCGTCGCCAGGTTGGCGACAAAGTTACGCTGGCGAAAATCAATCGCTGAGATGTTCACCGAAATGCAGATGGGCGGTAGGCCGGCGGCTTGCCAGGCGCGGGCCTGCTCGCAGGCCTGGCGCAACACCCATTGGCTCAACGGTACGATCAGGCCGCTGTCTTCGGCCACGGGAATGAACGCCGACGGGTAGATCCAGCCATGGTCGGGCTGGTGCCAGCGGATCAACGCTTCGGCGCCGACGATCTGCCCGCTGTTCAGGTCCAGTTTCGGCTGGTAGTGCAAGATAAATTCATCTCGCTGCAGGGCCTGCCGAATGGCGCTTTCCAGGCTTTGCTGTTCCTGGGCGCGCAGGTTCATCTCGTCGATGAAAAAACTGAAATCGTTGGGGCCGTGGTCTTTGATGGCGTGCATGGCGGTTTCGGCTTTTTTGATCAGCTCCACGGCGCTGCTGCTGTCATCGGGGTACACACTGATGCCCAGGCTTGCCGTAACACTCAGGTCGTGGCCGGCCACATAGCGGCTGGTGCTGACGGCGGCGAGGAGTTTTTCGGCAATGTACTGGGTTTGCTGGGGGTGCTTGATGTCGTTGAGGATCAGCACAAATTCGTCGGAGCCGTAGCGAAACACTGAATCCGATTCGCGCACTGTGGCCACCAGGCTTTGGCTGACGTGCTTGAGCATTTCATCGCCGACCGGGTGGCCCAGGGCGTTGTTGATGCGTTTGAAGCGGTCCAGGCCGATAAACATCACGGCCAACTGGGTGTCATGGCGCCTGCACACGGCAATCGCCTGGCTCAGGCGGTCGCCCAGCAGTGTGCTGTTGGGCAGTTCGGTCAGGGCGTCGTATTGCAGCAGGTGCGAAACTTTGAGCAGTTCCTGCACGCGTTCCTCAATTGTGCGCTCAAGCCCCTGCAGTTTAAGTGCCGCGTCCTGCGCCAGCTGCCATTTCCAGGTCAGGGCGGTGGCCATCTGGCGGATTTCCAGGTCGTCGAAGGGCTTTTTCAGGATCAGCAGTTGGTCGTCGTATTTGAGGCGCGCCTCGATGGCTTCGAAAGAGTAGGCCGTGCACAGGGCAATTTGCAGGTGAGGGTCGACGTTCCACAGCTGTTCGATGGTTTCCAGGCCGTCCCAGCCCGGCGGCATGCGCATGTCGATGAACACCAGGGCATACGGGGCGTTGTCGGCCAGGGCTTGGATCACCAGTGCCAGGGCTTCCTGGCCTTGATAGGCGGAATCCAGCACAAAGGTCTGGCGCACGGCCGGGGCGGTGCCGAACAGGGTTTCTTCGATGCTGGCCAGGGACGCGTGGTCGTTAGCGTCGGCGCACAGGATCTTGCGGAAGTCCGCGTGGATCGAAGCCGTGTCGTCGACGATCAGAACCCGTCGATTGGCGCGTCCCGAGCGCGGGTTCATGGCTGGTTCCGAGAGGCGCGTGACGGCGATTTCTGGCGCATAGGGCTTCCTTACCGTGAATGCTTCAGTAAACAGGGCGGGTCACGGGCTTCATGGCACAAGCATAGTTGGCTCCCTTGAATAAGTCGGCCAGTTGGCGTCAAATCAACACCAATTACCCCGGCATTCATCTAGCGCTCAATGCTTGCGCAAGTACAGCGATTGATCATGTCGGGGCGCAATGAAGCAATTATGTGTCATTGTCAGGAGGTGTCGCCATGGATGAAAAAACTGCTACTACGTCCCCCTACACCCCCACTATTTTGCTGGTCGATGACGAAGAGTCGATCCTCAACAGCCTGCGCCGCCTGCTGCGTGGCCAACCCTACGACGTGCTGCTGGCCGGCAGCGGTGCCCAGGCCCTGGAGATCATGGCCGCCCAGCCCATCGACCTGGTGATGACCGACGCGCGCATGCCGGCCATGGACGGTGCGATGCTGCTGGCCGAGACCCATCGCCTGTACCCGTCCACCACCCGCATCCTGCTGACCGGCTATGCCGACATGAGCATGATGATCAAGGCGATCAACGAGGGGCAGATTCACCGCTACATCAGCAAACCCTGGAACGATGAGGAAATGCTCCTGACGTTGCGCCAGTCCCTGGAGCACCAGCATTCCGAGCGCGAACGCCTGCGTCTTGAACAGTTGACCCGCGAGCAGAACGACCAGTTGAAGGCCCTCAACGCCACCCTGGAAAAACGTGTCGACGCCCGCACCAGCGAGCTGCAGCAAACCGCCGACATGCTCGACCTGGCCTACGATGAGCTCAAGCGCAGCTACGTGACCGGCACCGAAGTGTTTTCACTGCTGGCCAACCTGCGCCTGCCCAAGCAGAAGCAGACCAACCGCCAGTTGATCGAGCTGATACGCGTGTATTGCAAAGCCCAGGTGATGGACGAAGCCAGCGCCCGCGACCTGACCATGGCCGCCGCGCTGTATAACATCGGCAAGTTGAGTTGGAGCGACAGCATGATGGTCGCGCCCTCGGACCTGCTGCACAGCACCGACCGCGAGCGTTATCGGGCTTACCCGGCCCAGAGTGAGTCGTTGCTGATGACCCTGGAGCCGATGAAGGACGCCGCCCGCCTGATTCGTCATCACCAGGAGCGCTGGGACGGCACGGGTTTTCCGGACCACCTCAAGGGCGAGCTGATCCCCTCGGGCGCGCGCTTATTGAAGCTGGCCGTCGACTTTATCGAGCTGCAAAAGGGCTTGATCCTCGAGCGCCATATGAACAGCGATGAAGCGCTGCTGTACATCCGTAAGTACGCCGGCAAGCTCTACGACCCGGACATGGTCGAAGACTTCGTGCAGGCCTGCGCCGCGTTTTTAAGTGACGTGACCTTGGGTGACCCGAGCGTGAAGGTCTTGACCACCCGCGAACTGGCCGAGGGCATGGTGCTGGCGCGCAACCTCAACGCCGATAACGGCATGCTGCTGCTCAACGCTGGCAAGGTGTTGAACCTGCCGCTGGTGGACAAGTTGATCGCGTTTGAGGCGATGGAAGGGGCCAAGTATTCCGTGTTTATCAAGGAGCCGGATGATGCGCCGCTACTGACGTAGCGGCGTGTGTTCTTTTCAATCCGAGGCGTTTATTCCATGCCCATGACTATCCGCATCGCCGCTGCCCTGCTGATTGGCAGCGACGGTCAAACTCTGCTGGTGCGCAAGCGCGGCACCCAGGCGTTCATGCAGCCGGGCGGTAAGATCGACGCCGGCGAACAACCCGCCCAAGCCTTGGCCCGTGAGCTGTTTGAGGAGTTGAACCTGCGCATTGAGCCGAGCGACGCCGTGTACCTGGGCCACTTCTCGGCACCGGCTGCCAATGAGCCGGGGTTTACCGTGCAAGCCGAGCTGTTCCAGGTGCACATCGACGTGGCGGTGATGCCCGCTGCTGAAATCGAAGAAGTGCGCTGGATCGACCCAGCCGGTGATGGCGGCCTGCAACTGGCGCCGTTGACGCGCGATTTGATCCTGCCGTTCTATCGCCAATCGCTGACCTGCGACGCATGATTATTCGCGCGCTTGGGGCCAGTAACGCCGAGGCTTATCGGGCGTTGATGCTTGAAGCCAGTTCGATGCTTGAAGCCTACGGTGCTTATCCCGAGGCGTTCACCTCCAGCGTGGCGGAGCGCGCCCGGATGCCGTTGAGCTGGTGGGAAAAGCGCCTGGACAACCCGCTGGATCAATTGCTCGGCGCTTTTGAAGGTGAAGTGTTGGCCGGTATTGTCGGCCTGGCCTTCGAGCCGCGTGAGAAGGCGCGCCACAAGGTGACCTTGTTCGGCATGTACGTGAATGGGGCTTACCAGCAAAAAGGCCTGGGCCGCCAGTTGGTGGAGGCGGCACTGGCCGAGGCGCGCAAACATCCGCGCCTTCAAGTGATTCAGCTGACCGTCACTGCCGGTAACGACGCCGCCTTTGCGTTGTACCAGCGCTGCGGCTTTATCCAGTACGACCTGGAGCCGCTGGCGGTGCGGGTGGGTGAGGAGTATTTCGACAAGATCCACATGTGGCGTGAACTCAACGCTGACTGAAATCCCCGGTGCCCACTCAAGCCAATGTGGGCGTTGGCTTGCCTGCGATGCAGACGCCGCTAGATTCTGCGTTCAACCTATGGCTATCGCAGGCAAGCCAGCTCCCACAGGTTGATCGGTGTTGTCTAACGCACGGCGCTGACGCCGTCCAACGTCGAAAACGACGTGTCCTTGGCCGTCAGCAAAAAGTCGCGCATGTACGGCGCGTCCAGCATGTCCGCACGAATCCCCGCATACAACGTCGCAAACAAGCCTTTCTCGCCCAACCGCTTGGCCTTCACGTACCCGCGCGAGCTGTATTCATGCAGCGCCCAATGTGGCATGCCGCATACGCCACGGCCGCTGGCCACCAGTTGCATCATCATCACCGTGAGTTCCGAGGTGCGAACCTGGGCCGGTTCCACATCGGCCGGTTCCAGGAAGCGGGTGAAAATGTCCAGGCGGTCGCGCTCCACCGGGTAGGTAATCAGGGTTTCGGTGAGCAGGTCTTCGGGCACGATGTACGACTTGTTCGCCAGCGCGTGCTGGTTGGCCACGGCCAGCATGGCTTCGTAGGTGAACAACGGCACATAGGTGATGCCCGGCAGTTCCAGCGGGTCGGAGGTCACCACCAGGTCCAGGTCGCCCCGCGCCAGCGCCGGCAGTGGGGCGAAGGCGAAACCGGACGCCAGGTCCAGCTCGACTTCCGGCCAGGCATCGCGGAACTGGTCGATGGTCGGCATCAGCCACTGGAAGCAGCTGTGGCATTCGATCGCCATGTGCAGGCGCCCAGCGGTACCGCCGGCCAAGCGTGCAATGTCACGCTCGGCGCCCCGTAGCAGCGGCAGGGTGGCGTCGGCCAATTGCAGCAGCCGCAAACCGGCGCTGGTGAAACGCAGCGGTTTGGTCTTGCGCACGAACAATTGCATGCCCAGGCGTTCTTCCAGTTCCTTGAACTGGTGGGACAGCGCCGACTGCGTCAGGTGCAGGCGCTCGGCGGCTTCCACCAGGCTGTCGGCTTCGCGCAGGGCATGCAGGGTCTTGAGGTGGCGGATTTCCAGCACGGCGGCCTCCATGAATAAATTTTGTGCTCAATGATAAAGCATACATGACCCAGGGTGGGATGTAACTATCGGACGACCGTTGAGCGGCCTTCATCAAACTGTCACGTAACCGTGGCAGCGCGCTTGAACAAACTTCATCAGACTCGCGCTCTACTGGGGTTCTGCGTTTCGGTGTTTTTCATGCGCGTGTTGCTTTTACTGGCCGCTCTATTAGTCGGCCTGCCGTCTTTTGCGGCGTCTCGATGTGATGTCAATGTTCCGACCCAAACGGTCGACCTGGCTCAGGTGAGCATCGCTTACCAGAGCATCGGCCGTGCGTCCGACCCTGCCTTGTTGCTGGTGATGGGCCTGGGCGGGCAGTTGATCCACTGGCCGGATGAAGTCGTGGTGGCCTTGTGCGAACAAGGTTTTCGGGTGATTCGCTACGACAACCGTGACGTTGGCCTATCGACTTGGCGTCAGGCACCGGCCAGCGCCAACCTGACCTTTGAAGTGCTGCGCTACAAGCTCGGCCTGCCGGTAGCGGCGCCGTATACGCTGACCGACATGGCCGACGATGCCTTGGGGCTGATGGACGCCTTGCAGATCCGCCAATTCCACGTGCTGGGCGCGAGTATGGGCGGCATGATCGCCCAGCACCTGGCGGCCATGGCGCCGCAACGGGTCGAGAGCCTGACCCTGATCATGACCAGCTCCGGCGCCGAAGGCCTGCCGGCGCCCAATGCGGCGTTGGTGCAGTTGTTGTCGCGGCGCAGTGCACCCAACCGTGAGGTGGCGCTGGAGCAACAGGCCGACCTGCTGGCGGCGTTGGGCAGCCCGAATGTGAAAGATGATCGCCAGGTGTTGCTGCATCAGGCGGCGCTGTCCTACGACCGCGCTTTCAACCCGGAGGGGGTCAAGCGCCAGATCATGGCGATCCTCGCCGAGCCCAGCCGCGTGCCGTTGCTCAACCAGTTGCGCGTGCCGACGTTGGTGGTGCATGGCACCGCCGACCCGTTGCTGCCGGTGATGCACGGCGTGCACTTGGCTGCGCATATCCAGGGCAGCCAGTTGAAGTTGATTCCCGGCTTGGCGCATCGTTTTCAGGAGGCGTTCAAGGCGCCGTTGCTGGCGGCGGTGTTGCCGTACCTGCAAGCCCACCGCGAAGATGCCGCGCATTGGGCGCAGATTGACTTGGGGCAGCCTTCGAAGGTGTTGTGAAGTTGGTGTATCGTGCAACTTTTGCGGCACATTAATGCCAGCGAGGTTGCCTACCATGAGTACTCCCCTGAAAATCGATTTCGTCAGCGACGTGTCTTGCCCCTGGTGCATTATCGGCCTGCGTGGGTTGACCGAGGCGTTGGACCAGTTGGGCGCTGAGGTGCAGGCTGAGATTCATTTTCAGCCGTTTGAGCTGAATCCGAATATGCCTGCGATTGGGCAGAACATTGTTGAGCACATTACTGAAAAATACGGCTCCACTGCTGAGGAATCGCAGGCTAACCGTGCGCGTATTCGTGACATGGGGGCGGCGTTGGGCTTTGCTTTTCGCAATGACGGTCAGAGCCGTATCTACAACACCTTTGATGCGCATCGTCTGCTGCATTGGGCGGGGTTGGAGGGGTTGCAGTACAACCTTAAGGAAGCGCTGTTCAAGGCTTACTTCACTGATGGGCAGGATCCGTCCGACCATGCGACTTTGGCGATTATTGCTGAAGGTGTTGGGTTGGATGTCAAGCGTGCTGCTGAGATTTTGGCCAGCGATGAATATGCGGCAGAAGTGCGTGAGCAGGAGCAGCTGTGGATTTCTCGGGGGGTGACTTCGGTGCCGACGATTGTGTTTAACGATCAGTATGCGGTGAGTGGGGGGCAGCCGGCTGAGGCTTTTGTTGGGGCGATTCGGCAGATTATCAGTGAGGCTAAGGGCTGATGGTTTCGTTTGGTGGTTTGAGTACATATCCGTTGCTGCGGTAACGGCCACCTAGGGTTCCGCTCTTAAGCGGGTCACTTTTGGAAGGACCCAAAAGTAACCAACCCGGCTCCCACATTTGAACCCAGTGTGGGAGCTGGCTTTCCTTTTGCGCTTTTCAAAAGTGAGCCGCTGTAAGAGCGGAACCCATATCAGCCGTTACCTAAATAACGGATATGTACCCAGCCACCAGCCACCAGCCACCAACATCCAGCCCTTCAATCAAACTTGTAACTGATCGCCGTCTGCACCTGTCCCTGATTCACATTACCCGTCTCTTTGACGATGGTGCTGTTGGCCGCCGACCCCACCAAGTGCGTCCAACTGGCGCTGGCCAACAACGACCAATGCGTCGCCAGCGGAAATTCAAAACTCTGGGTCAACGTCAGGTTCTGGAACCCCGCACTGGCGTTATAGGCCCGAATACCCGAAGCCGCAGACTCCTTGTCATCAACACCAAAAAAGGCCTGCGTCTGACGAGCATCGGCAAAGTGCGCCATCAGCCCGGTGCTGCCGATGATGCCGCCACCGAGCGGGTAGCCCAGCTCGCCGCCGAGTTTGCCCAGCACACCAGTGTGATCACGGCTGCCGCCCACCGCTTGGCCGACCTGCGCATACACACGCCAGAACTCAGCCGGTGCGTATTGAATGAAACCCCCGACCTCCGCCATATCCGGTACATCGCGCAACCCGCGCAGTGAGCCATTGGCCGTGCGGCCCGGCAGGTAGTTGATGTACGGGCCGGCAGTGATGCCATTGGTATTGAGCGCGCTCCAGGTCAGGCCGTCGTCGGTACCCAGGCTGACATTGCCCCAGTCCAGGTCGAAGTAGGGAATCGGCTGGGTTTCGTAGCGGCTGCCAGTGGGGTCGTGGGGTTGGTAGCTGACGCCTGCGCCCACTTCGCCGGTAATGCCTTCGGCGGCTGCCGAGCTGGAAAAGCTCCACAGCCCAAGCAAGCCGGCGAATACAGCAGAAGTAACCTTGACCATGGAGCGTTTCCTTATCTGAACTTGCGCGCATTCACGCGCGAAGGGCATCCCTGACGCAAGCACTCATCTTGTTTGTAGCAAGCTACAAAAATTGTAGCTCCTGCGACACGTTTTACCCGCAGTAACGGCCAAAGCCCCAGCCCCGCTGGGCTTTAACCAGTTGGCACAGTCCCTGCTATATCCCTGTAGCAAGCGCATTTAGCGCGCTCCTCTTCAAGCCCTCCAACTCAAGGACAGGCAATGATCCAGTGGCATATCGTGTGCGACTTCGACGGGACCATCACCCCCACCGACGTCATCGACAACGTCCTCCAACGCTTCGCAGGCGAAGAGTGGGAAACCATCGAACAGGAATGGCTGGATGGGCATATCGGTTCACGCGAATGCCTGAGCCGCCAACTGGCGCTGATCAAGGCGACCCCGGCTGAACTGCTGGCGTACTTCGACAGCGTTGAGATCGACCCGGACTTCCCGGACTTCGTCGATCACGTCATGGGCCTGGGCGCGACCATCGAAGTGGTCAGCGACGGCATCGAACAAGGCATCGCGCGCATCTTGTCGCGCAACTACGTGACCTTGCTGCCGATCCTCGCCAACCGCTTGCGCCAGGTCGACCAGAACAGCTGGCGCATCGACTTCCCGTATTCCAGCGATGCCTGCCGTGCCGCTTCCGGCAACTGCAAGTGCAAATCCACCCCGCGCAACAAGCGCGTGCTGGTGATCGGCGACGGCAAGTCCGACATGTGCGTGGCCTCCACCGCTGACTTCGTCTTTGCCAAAGGCAGCCTGGCCGACTACTGCGAAACCAACAACATTCCTCACGCGCGCTTCGACACTTTCGCCGAAGTGACCGCATTGCTGGCCAAGCTGCCTCAGGGCATCGCCGCCAACGCTGGCAGCTTTACTGCCGACCTCTCTATTGAAAATCAGGAACTCTTCCACCATGTCTGATATCCGTATCGCCACTGCCGAAGACCAGATCCTTCTGGATAAAGAAGCCAAGTACTGCTCCTACGGCGACACCGTTCACTACATCGAGCCGCCGCGTATTTTCAGCCGTTGCGAAGGCTCCTACGTGTGGGACACCGAAGACCAGGCCTACCTCGACCTGCAAATGTGGTACTCGGCGGTTAACTTCGGTTACGCCAACCCGCGCCTGAACAACGCACTGAAACAGCAGATCGACACCCTCCCGCAAATCGCCAGCCAGTACCTGCACAAAGGCAAGATCGAGCTGTCGGAAATGATCGCGGTCGACGCCAAGAAAAAATTCGGCCTCGACGGTCGTGTGCACTTCAACGTTGGCGGTTCGCAGTCCATCGAAGACTCGTTGAAAGTGGTGCGTAACGCCTCCAACGGCAAGAGCCTGATGTTCGCCTTCGAAGGCGGCTACCACGGCCGTACCCTCGGCGCCTCGTCGATCACCTCGAGCTTCCGCTACCGTCGCCGCTATGGCCACTTCGGCGAGCGCGCCAACTTCATCCCGTTCCCGTACCACTTCCGTGGCCCCAAAGGCATGACTAAGGAAGAATACGGCAGCCACTGCGTGCAGCAGTTCGCCCGTTTGTTCGAGACTGAATACAACGGCGTGTGGGACCCGAAAACCAACCAGTGCGAGTACGCAGCCTTCTACGTCGAGCCGATCCAGGGCACCGGTGGCTACGTGATTCCGCCGATGAACTTCTACCGCGAACTCAAGCACGTGCTGGACCAGCACGGCATCTTGATGGTGTCGGACGAAATCCAGATGGGCTTCTACCGTACCGGCAAGCTGTGGTCGATCGAGCACTTCGACGTGCAGCCGGACGTGATCGTCTTCGGCAAGGCGCTGACCAACGGCCTGAACCCGCTGGGCGGCATCTGGGCGCGTGAAGAGTTGATCAACCCGAAGATCTTCCCACCAGGTTCGACCCACTCCACCTTCGCCTCCAACCCACTGGGTACGGCGGTCGGTTTGGAAATGTTCAAGATGACCAGCGAAGTCGACTACGGCGCAATGGTCATGGCCAAGGGCAAATACTTCCTGGAAGGTCTGCAAGACCTGCAGAAACGTTTCCCGATCATCGGCGATGTCGACGGCCTGGGCCTGGCCCTGCGCTGCGAAATCTGTGGCCCGGATGGTTTCACCCCGGACAAGGCGACCCTGGACTACATGGTCGAGGAAGGCATGAAGGGCGACATGGTCGTGGATGGCCAGAAACTCGGCTTGATCCTCGACGTGGGCGGCTACTACAAAAACGTCATCACCCTGGCACCGTCGCTGGAAATCAGCTACCCGGAAATCGACCTGGGCTTGAAGCTGCTCGAGCAACTGCTGGTGCGAGCGACAAAACGGTGAGTACTTCCGGGTTCGACCTCGGCGAAGGTGATGCCGGCTTCGTTCTCGGTGAAGGTCCGGTCGGGATCCTGTTGATCCACGGCCTGACCGGCACCCCGACGGAATTGCGTCAGGTGGCAAAAGGGCTGGCCAAGGCGGGTAACTGCACGGTGTACGTGCCTACCCTGGCCGGGCATTGCGGTGACAACAGCGACCTGCAGGCCACCGGCTGGCTGGACTGGTACGAAGGCGTGCGCAAGACCTTCGTACAGGTCAAGCAACGCCACGAGCAGGTGTTTGTCGGTGGCTTGTCCATGGGCGCGGTGATGTCGATGTACGTGGCCGCCGAGCACCCTGGCCAAGTCGCCGGGCTGTTGATGTATTCCACCACCTTGAAGTACGACGGTTGGAGCATTCACAAGCTGGCGTTCCTGACGCCGTTGCTGATGAAGATTCCCTTCGGCGTGCACATCTGCCGCTTTGAAGAAAAGCCGCCTTACGGCATCAAGAACGAGCGCCTGCGGGCCATCGTCGAGCGCCAGATGAAGGAAGGCGAGAGCAGCGAGGCCGGCTTGCTGACCATGGAGGGCATCACGGTGCGCGAGTTGCACCGCATGAACGCCGTGGTCAAGAAGCGCATGCCCGAGATCAAGGTGCCGGCCCTGGTGTTGCACTCCATCGAGGACGACATCACCAGCCGCTGGAACGCCGACTACGTGGAACGCCACTTGGGCGGCCCCGTGACCAAGATTTTGTTGGACAACTGCTACCACATGATCACCGTCGACCTGCAATACCGCCGGGTGATTGAGTTGAGCGCTGAGTTTGTCGAGCAACACGCCGAGGCTATCCAGGCACCCGTAGACTATCGGCAGCGGGCATAAGCCTAAGGACGCGACGTGATCACCGCCCAAGCCTTTTCAACCATCCGGGCCATCCAGCGCAGTGCCTGGAACGACTGTTTTCCCGGAGCTCTGGAGGATTGGGATTTTTACGTCGCCGTGGAAAACGCCGCCATCGATGAATTCAAATGGCGTTACCTGGCTGTATACGAAGATGAAACGCTGGTGGCCGTCGCCGCCGCGTTCATCACCCATTATCGCCTCGACACCACGGTGTCGGGCGCCGGCAAGCGCTTTACCGAGCGCCTGGAGCGACTGTGGCCGGGTGTTTTGCGTTTGCAGTTGTATGCCATCGGCTCTCCGGTGGCCGAGCGTTGCGATGCGGGAATTGCCAGTAGCGTTCCTGAGGGGCAGCGCCCGCTGTTGATCAAGCACTTGCTTGAGGCTGCACGCCAGGATGCCCACGCATTCGGGATTGGCCTGGTAGCGGTCAAGGACGTGCCGACCAAAGACCCGCACTGGGCGGCGAGCTGCCGCGCTGCGGGATTTCAAACTATGCCCAGCTTGCCCAGCGGTTTGCTGACGGTGCCTTACGGTTCGGTGGACGCCTACCTGGGCTCGTTGTGCAAATCGACCCGCAAGGACCTGCGCCGTAAACTGCGTGCGCCGGGACCGCGCGTGGAGTGGCGGCACAATATCGATGACGTGCTGCCTGAGGTGATGCGCCTATACGAGGCCACGCTCAGCCGCGCCGATTTGCAATTCGAACGCCTGCCGGCCACTTACTTCACCGGCGTCCTCGAACGGCTTGAAGGGCGTGCGGTCTGTGTTTTGTATTGGGTGGACGAGCGTCTGGTGGCGTTCAACCTGATCCTGTTGGACCAGCACCGTTTGATCGACAAGTTTTTCGGGCATGACATGCAATTCAGTCGCGAATACAGCTTGTACTTCAGATACTGGCTGACCAATGTCGGCTATTGTATTGCGCACAATATTCCCGTGTACGAGTGCGGTCAGGACGGGTACGCGAGCAAGCTGCGCCTGGGTTGCGAGTTCCGGGGCAACAGTATGTTCTTCCGTCACCGTAACCGGCTGGTCAATGGCCTGCTCAAACTCGTGAAAATGTACATAAGACCGGATCGTTCCGACCCTGCCATGGCTGCTGCGATAAGCGAAACCTGATGATCACCAAAACCCGCCAGAAAGCCCGCCCCTTTGCCATTTCGCGCTGGAGCGTCCAGCGCAAGCTGGTGCTGGCGTTCTGGCTGGTCAGCGTCATTCCCACCATGATCGCCGCCGAGCTGGCCGCGACCACGCTGTCGCAGATTTTCGACAGCAACGTGCGCATCTGGCTGCAAGAGTCGACCAAGATCGTCAAGGACGAGATTGGCGATATCCTTCATGACAACGCGCGCATGGCCAAGCTGTTCATGCGCTACACCAGCCCGCCTTCGAGCCGGCAGGCTGCCAAGCATGACCGACTCACGGCCGATATCGCCCAGGCCACGGATATAGACGTGGTCTCGCTGATTCGCGTGAGTGACCACAAGATCGTGTTCAGCACGGCGCCTGACGATGTCGTCAAGCAGATCAGCCTGACCAGCAATGCGGTGCTGCAAACCATCCAGGTAGCCGGCGTGAATACGGGCCTGGTGGTCTCGACGTTCGAAAGCAACCAGGAAGGCGTCGACTACGTATTGTTGGTGGCCACTTACCTGGACAGCAGCTTCCTCACCAGCGTGGCCGATGTGCACTCCCTCGACCTGCGCCTGTACCTGGCCAACCCGTCGGGCTTTAATGAAATCTTCTCGACCCAACGGTTCGAAAATCACCCCTCGCGCATCCCCAAGGATGTCGAGACGGCGATGCGCAGCACCAAGCAGCCGAGCGAGCAGTTCACCAACAATTACAGCGGTTTGTACTGGCCGATCTTCAATGACGCCGGCGAACTGCAAGGCGTGATCTTCAGCGGCCTGCTGCGTCACACCAGCCTGGTGGGGCTGGTGAACCAGAGCAACCTGTTCGTGCTGATTTTCCTGCTCAGCTCGGCGCTGTCCCTGGGCGCCGGTGTGCTGGTGTCACGGCGCCTGACCAAGCCGCTGCGCGATTTGTCTCAAGGCGTGGGGGCAGTGATCTCGGGCAATTACGAGCACCGCGTGTTGGTCACCGGCGGCGATGAGCTGGCCCAACTGAGCAGCACCTTCAACCACATGACCGAGCGCCTGGGCGAGTTGCATCACCTTGAAGCCCAGTTGCGCCGCCGCGACCGGCTGCACGCCCTGGGCGAAGTTGCCATGGGCCTGGCCCACGAAATCCGCAACCCGCTGGGCATTATCAAGACCGCCACCCAGTTGTTGCACCGCCGCGCTGACTTGCCGGAAACCGACAAGCGCCACTTGGAATACGTGATCAGCGAGGTCAGCCGCATCAACGACCTGATCACCGAATTCCTCGACTTTGCCAAGCCCAACCCGCCGTTGCGCGTGTTGCAGGCAGTGCGCCCGCTGGTGGAGGAAATACTCGGCTTTTGCGGCCCGGAACTGGCCACCCATAACATCGACGCGCACATCGATGATCAGGCGCCCGGTGCGACCATCTATGCCGATGCCAAGCAGCTCAAGCAGGCGTGCCTCAACCTGATTCTCAACGCCATCGATGCGATGCCCGAAGGCGGGCGCCTGACCCTGGGCATTCGCAGCGTGGGCGGCAACACGGTGATCAGCATCGCCGACACCGGCCAAGGCATCCCGGCGGATATGGTCGAGCGGATCTTCACGCCATTCGTCACCACCAAGGCCTCGGGCACAGGCTTAGGCCTGGCAAAAGTCTATTCGATCATGGAGAGTCACGACGGCAGCATTGAATGTGCCAGTGAGAAAGATGCCGGCGCCACCTTCAGCCTGTACATTCCGGCCCACGGTGAAGACGACGGCGACGATGAGGAAGGTCATGACGCATAACGTATTGGTAGTCGACGACGAGCCCAAGCTCTGCGACTTGCTGTCCTCGGCCTTGAGCCAGAACGGCATTCAGGTATTCACCGCGAGCAACGGCCTGCACGCACTCAAGGTGCTGGAGCAGGAAGACATCGACCTGGTGATCAGTGACTGGCGCATGCCGGGCATGGACGGGCCGGCGCTGCTGGCTGAGATCAAGGTGCGTTTCCCAGAACTGCCGGTGATCGTGATGACCGCCTATAGCACGGTAAAGAACGCTGTGCAGTCCATGCGCAACGGCGCCTATGACTACATCGCCAAGCCGTTCGACATCGACGAGCTGGACATCACCGTGGCCAAGGCCTTGCAGTTTCGCGACATCATGCGCGACAACGCGCGGCTGCGTGCCGAGCTTGACCACCATGCGCAGTTCGACAGCCTGGTGGGCGACAGCCCGGCGTTTCGCCAGGTGCTGCACGCAATCGACTCGGTGCGTGACAGCAACGCGACCATCCTGCTGACTGGCGAAAGCGGCACCGGCAAGGAAATGGTCGCCCGCGCTATCCACAAGCACGGCAGCCGCGCCGACAAGCCGTTCGTGGCGGTTAATTGCGCGGCCATCCCCGACGGTTTACTGGAAAGCGAGATGTTCGGCCATCGCAAAGGCGCGTTCACCGGCGCCGTGGCGGACCGGGTCGGGCGCTTTATGCAGGCCGACAAGGGCACGCTGTTCCTTGATGAAGTGGGGGATATGCCCCTGGCCTTGCAGGCCAAGATTCTGCGCGCCTTGCAGGAGCGGGTGATCGAACCGGTGGGCGACCCACGCGAGCGTAAGGTGGATGTGCGAGTGATCGCCGCCACCAATAAAAACCTGCTGGACGCGGTGGCCAATAAAGAATTTCGCGAAGACCTGTATTACCGCCTCAACGTGTTCCCGATCCCGCTGCCGGCCCTGCGCGAACGCGCCGAGGACATCGTGCCGCTGGCCCGACACTTTGCCCAGACCCTGAGCGCCACCGCCGGCAAACGCGTCACTGGCTTCAGCCCTGAGGCGTTGCAGGCCATGGCGGCCTACAGCTGGCCGGGGAACATTCGTGAACTGCAGAACTGTGTGGAGCGCGCGACCATTGTGGCGGCATCGCCTGTGATCGAAGACATTGACCTGCCGGCGTATCTGTTTGCGTCCAGGCCTGCTGGAGATGGCGTTACGGCGCTGCTGGGTGACAACCCGAGCGTGCCTGCGGACCTGGACGCGGCGCTGGCAGAAGTCGAGAAAACCTACATTCTGGCGGCGTTGAATGAGAGCAACGGCGTGCAGGCGGCGGCTGCGGCGAAGATCGGGATTTCCGAGAGGAGCTTTTGGTATCGGTTGAAGAAGTTGGGGATTCAGGTCGACAAGATCGTGCGCTGATTTTCCAGGCGTCCCATCATTGTTCTAAATGTGGGAGCTGGCTTGCCTGCGATAGCCATAGGTTTCTACGAACCTGCCATCACCCAAATAACGGATATGTACCCAGCGACCCCGCGATAACCACATCAGGTATGGAAGCGCACCCACACACTCACCAACACCGTCGCCGCCATCAACCACGCCACCGCCGCCACGGCGAGTGAGGCTTCCAAGCGCATCCGGTCGACCATCACATACAACGTCGCCAAATACACAAAATACGGAATGATCGACCACATCCCAAACACGATGGTGGTCTTCAAATCCTCCACCGAACGGCCCTTACCGACGATGTAATGCGCAATCAACGCAAAGGTCGGAAACAACGGTACTAACCCTGCGATGTAATAGTTTTTGGTCTTGGCCAACGCCGCCAAGATCAACACCACTGCCGCGCCAATGGCGGCCTTCAGGAGTAGATCCATCAGTGACTCAACCCATATTTTTTGACCTTGTCGAACAGGGTGGTCTTGGCCATGCCCAGTTCCTGGCTGGCCTGGGTCAGGTTGCCACCGCTGCGTTGCAGGGCATCCACCAGCAGGTTGCGCTCGAAGGCTTCCACGGCTTCAGTAAAGGCCAGGCCATGGTTGACGGTGCCGTTGCCGGTTTTCTTGAAGGCCGGCAAGCCCAAGGCGAAGCGCTCGGCCACGTTGCGCAGTTCACGCACGTTGCCTGGCCAGTCATGGCTCATCAGCGTTGAAACGGTCTGGTTGTCCAGCTCCGGTGCGGTGCGGTCGAAACGCAAAGAGGACTGCTGCAGGAAGTGTTCGAATAATTGCAGGATGTCTTCGCGGCGCTCGCGCAGGGGCGGCAGTTCCAGGGTTACCACGTTGAGGCGGTAGTAAAGGTCGCTGCGAAATTGGCTGGCGCGGCTCAGCTCGTCGAGGTCGGATTTGGTGGCGGCGATCACCCGGCAATCCACCGCCACGCTCTGGTTCGAGCCCAGGCGTTCGAGGGTGCGCTCCTGCAACACCCGCAGCAATTTGATCTGCAGGTTGATCGGCATGCTTTCCACTTCATCGAGAAACAGCGTGCCCTCGTGGGCATGCTCTATTTTGCCGATGCGCCGCTTGCCGGCGCCGGTAAAGGCGTTGGCTTCGTGGCCGAATATCTCGCTTTCGAATAGGTTCTCCGGCAGGCCGCCGCAGTTCAAGGCGACGAACTGGTGGGAATGGCGCCGGCTGAAGTCATGCAGGCAGCGCGCAACCAATTCCTTGCCGGTGCCGGTTTCGCCTTCGATCAGCACGTTGGCCGATGTGTCGGCGACGTTGGCGATCAGTTCGCGCAGGTTCTGCATGGCCGGCGAGCGGCCGATGATGCGGCCTTCCAAGGAATCGCGTTCGGCCAATTGGCGGCGTAAAGACCACACTTCTCTCGCCAACCCGCGTTGCTCCAGGGCGCGGCGCGCCACGTCGACCAGGCGCTCGGGGGAGAAGGGTTTCTCCATGAAATCGTAGGCACCGTTACGCATGGCGCCGACGGCCATCGAGATATCGCCATGCCCGGTGATCAGCACCACCGGCAGGCTTTTATCCAAGGCCTTGAGGCGTGTCAGCAGTTCCAGGCCATCGATGCCCGGCAGGCGAATATCGCTGATGACGATGCCGGCGAAGTTCTCGCCGATGCGCTTGAGCGCTTCTTCGGCACTGCCCACGCCCACGCTGGGAATGTCTTCCAGCGCCAGCGCCTGTTGGCAGCCGAGCAGCACATGGGGGTCGTCTTCGACGATTAGAACGGTGAGGTCGTCTTTTGCGGCTGTCGTGTCTGTATTCATGTCGACTCAGCTTTTTTGAGCGCCCACCAACGGCAGGCACAAGACAAAGGCAGTACCACCACTGGCTGGGTGTTCCACGGCAAGGTTGCCGCCGGTGGCCGCCGCGAGGCTGGCGGAAAGGGTCAGGCCCAGCCCCAGGCCTTGTTCGCCGGGTTTGGTGGTGAAGAACGGTTCGAATAAATGTTTGCGCGTTTCGGGGTCGATACCATGGCCGTTGTCACGCACGCGCAGGCGGTATTTGCCCTCAAACACGTGGCCATCCAACCACAGTTCGGGCGCAGGTTGGGCCTGCATCGCGTCTAGCGCATTGCCGATCAGGTTGACCAGGATCTGTTCCAGGCGCGTCTGGTCGATCTGCAAGTGGGCGTTGGCGAAGTCGCGGTGCACGGTCAGCGGCAGGCTGTCGAGGCGGGCACTGAGCACCTGGAACGTCGCGTCCACGGCTTTACCGAGGTTGGCTTCGCCCTGGTCATCGCCGCGCCGGGCAAAGGAGCGCAGGCTGGCGGTGATGCGGCCCATGCGGTCGATCAGTTCGTTGATGGTCTTGAGGTTAGCGCTGGCGGTGTCGAGGGCGCCACGTTCGAGGAAACGTACGGTGTTGCCCGACAGCGTGCGCAGCGCCGCCAGTGGCTGGTTCAATTCATGGGCGATGCTGGTCGACATCTGGCCGATGGCTGCCAGCTTACCGGCCTGCACCAGCTCATCCTGGGCGCGGCGCAGGGTTTCTTCGGCCTGGCGCCGTTCACGGATCTGGCCCTTGAGTCGTTCGTTGCTGGCGCGCAGGTCGCTGGTGCGTTCGGCAATTCTGCGTTCCAGCTGGCTGTTGGCTTCCTGCAAGGCTTCCCGTGCGGCGAGGCGGGTGGCGATGACCTTGCGCCGCTCGTTCCAAGCGATCAGCAAAAACGCGACCAGGCCAAATGCGACGGCCACCAGAATGCCCTGGTTGATCGCCGCTCGGCGCAGGTCATTGAGCGGGGTCAGCAGGGTGAAATTCCACGGTGTGTCGTAGAGCGGGCGGGTTTGTGCGAGGTAGCTGACCTCGTGCTCATCGTTGACCACTTCACTGTTGGCCAGGAAGGTCAGCTTCTCGGTGCCTTCATTCAGACGTTCACGGGCCAGGGGCTCCAGCTCGTTCAGCGTCGCCCAGTAATATTGCAGGCTGTGGGCCAGGCGTTCCTTGGTGTCATCGCTCAGTGGGCGTACGGCCTTGAGCCGGCGCGCCGGGTCGCTGGAGAGGATGATGATGCCGTTCTCGTCGCTCACAAAGGCTTCGAGGCGCGCACGCTGCCAGCGTTCCTCAAGGGCTTCGAGGCGCACCTTGACCACGGCAACGCCGATGATCTTGCCGTGTTCTTCCAGGCCGTGGGCCAGGTAGTAGCCGGGTTCGCCGTTGGTGCTGCCAATGCCATAGAAGCGCCCCGGCTGGCCGCGTACGGCATTTTGGAAATAGGCGCGGAAGGACAGGTCTTCACCCTGGTAACTGTCGGCATCGCGCCAGTTACTGGTGGCCAGCACCCGGCCGGTGGTGTCCATCACATAGATAGCCCGGCTGCGACTGCGTCGGTTCAGGCCTTCGAGGTAACCGTTGACGGTTTTGCGGGTTTCCTGGCTCGGGTCGGCCAGCAGCGTGGAGACGCTGGACTCCAATTCCAGGAGGCTGGGCAGGTAGGTGTATTTGCTCAGTTCGCTTTCGACGGTGCGCGCGTGCAGCTCCAACTGGCGTTCGCCGTTGTCGCTGAGGGTGCGGATGCCATAGTACTCACTGACCCAGAAGCCGATATAACCCAAGCCGATCATCAGGGCGATGATCAACGGCGGCAGGAACAGTTGGCGAATCAGACGAGGTTTCACGGCAAGTGATGGCGGTGCGGCGCGAAATTGGTTGGGGTCGCATTTCATCACAGATGCCTTGGGTCAACCAGAGCTTGCCAGCCCTGGCACGGACCTGTTTGTGTGGGAGCCTGGCTTTTAGGGGCACCGAGGTGATGCCATCGCAGGCAAGCCAGCTCCCACACAGGCCCGCTCCCATATGGGCGCGGTTTCCACAGTGGAAGCTATATAGGGCTTAGTGCTGCAGGATTTTCTCAAGGAAGTGCTGCGCGCGTTCGGAGCGGGCGCTGATGTCGCCGAAGAACTCCTCTTTCGGGCAGTCTTCGATGATCTTGCCGGCGTCCATGAAGATCACGCGGTCGGCCACTTTGCGGGCGAAGCCCATTTCGTGGGTCACGCACATCATGGTCATGCCTTCCTGGGCCAGTTGCACCATCACGTCGAGCACTTCGTTGACCATTTCCGGGTCGAGCGCCGAGGTCGGTTCGTCGAACAGCATGACGATCGGGTCCATGGCCAGGGCGCGGGCAATCGCCACCCGTTGTTGCTGGCCGCCGGACAGCTGGCCCGGGTGCTTGTGGGCATGCGCCGACAGGCCCACGCGCTCAAGCAGTTGCAGGCCTTTCTTGGTGGCTTCTTCCTTGCTGCGGCCGAGCACCTTGATCTGCGCGATGGTCAGGTTTTCGGTGATAGTCAGGTGCGGAAACAGTTCGAAGTGCTGGAACACCATGCCCACGCGCGAGCGCAGTTTCGGCAGGTTGGTCTTCGGGTCGGCGATGGACGTGCCATCCACCACCACGTCGCCTTTCTGGAACGGTTCCAGCGCGTTGACGCACTTGATCAAGGTGGATTTACCCGAGCCAGACGGCCCGCACACCACGATCACTTCGCCTTTTTTAACCTCGGTGCTGCAATCGGTCAGCACCTGGAAGTCGCCATACCACTTGTTGATATTCTTGATAGAGATCATACGGCAAACCTTTTTTGCATACGCTTGACCAGCAGCGAGGCGGAAAAGCTGATGATGAAGTAGACGACACCGGCGAAGATCAGGAACTCATTGGAGCGGCCAATGATGTCGCCGTTGGAGCGGGCGGAGTTGAGGAAGTCCACGAGGCCCACGGTGTAAACCAGCGAGGTGTCCTGGAACAGGATGATCGACTGTTGCAGCAGCAACGGGGTCATCTTGCGGAACGCCTGGGGCAGGATGATCAGACGCATGGTCTGGCTATAGGTCATGCCCATCGCTTGTGCGGCGGCCATCTGGCCTTTGGGGATCGACTGCACGCCGGCCCGCACGATCTCACAGAAGTACGCGGCTTCGAACATCATGAAGGCCACGACGCAGGATGCGAACGCACCGATCGGAGTGTCTTCGCCGGTGATCCAGCGCAGCACGAACGGCACCGCCAGGTAGAACCAGGTGATCACCAGCAGCAGCGGGATCGAACGGAAGTAGTTCACATAAGCGCCGGCCAGGCGCGACATGAGTTTGCTGGACGACAGGCGCATCAGCGCGAGGATCGTACCCAGCGCGATGCCGCCGACCACGCCCATGACCATTAACTGCAAGGTCATGACCATGCCGTTCCACAGGCCGGGAATGGCGGGGATGATACCGCTGAAATCGAGTTCCATTATTTACCCCCCACAGAGATCAGGCCGGGCACGGCAACTTTCTTCTCGACCACGCGCATCAGCAACATCAGGCTCATGTTCAGGGTGAAATAGATCAGTGTGGCCAGGGTGAAGGCTTCAAACAGGTTGGCCGAGAACTCGGCGGTCTGTTTGGTTTGCGCCAGCAACTCCATCAAGCCGATCAAGGACGCCACGGAGGAGTTCTTGAACACGTTGAGGAATTCCGAGGTAAGCGGCGGAATAATGATGCGGTAGGCCTGGGGCAGCAGCACATTCCAGTAGATCTGCGGCAGCTTGAAACCCATGGCGCGCGCCGCCGATTCCTGGCCACGTGGCAGCGCCTGGATACCGGTACGCACTTGTTCGCACACACGGGCGGCGGTGAACAGGCCCAGGCACACGACAACGCTCAGGTAGGCCGAAGTGGTGGGGTTGAGGTCTTGTTTGTACCAGTCCTGCAGGTTTTGCGGCAGCAGATCGGGTATCAGGAAGTACCAGATAAACAGCTGAACCAGCAGCGGCACGTTACGAAACAGTTCCACATAGCAGGTCGCGATGCCCGATACGATGCGGTTTGGCACGGTGCGCATGACGCCCAGAATGGACCCCAGCAACAAGGCGATAATCCATGCCACGACAGCGATGGCAATGGTCCAGCCCAAACCGGCGATGTACCAGTCGAGATAAGTCTCGCTGCCCACGCCAGTGGACTTGAAGAACACGCCCCAGTCCCAGTTGTAATTCATTAGGGTCTCCCCTCAAGATCGATCAATGTACAAGCACCTGCCTGGGGAGATCCTTTCCCGCCTGGCGTTGAACGCCGGGCACACGCGATCGGCTCGAAAACCGCCAGGTCGAGTGTTCCAAAATTAAAGCCAGCAGGTAGTAACAGACGCCTGAGGGAGGGTTGGCTCCCTCAGGACATAAGCTTAGTCAGGTATCAGATTTTTACATCAGGCGCTGGTTTGTCGCTTGGGTTAGCGATCAGCTCCTTAACCTTTTCGCTCATCGGGAAGTTCAGGTTCAGGCCTTTTGGTGGAATCGGGCTCTCAAACCATTTGCTGTAGATCTTGTTGATCTCGCCGGACTTGTACAGGGCGACGATGGCGTCATCCACGGCTTTCTTGAAGTCTGGGTCGCCTTTGCGAACCATGCACGCGTAGGCTTCGAAGGACTGTGGAGTACCGGTGATGACCCAGTCGTCCGGCTTCTTGGCCTTGGCTTCTTCACCGGCCAGCAGGGCGTCGTCCATCATGAAGGCGACGGCGCGGCCGCTTTCCAGCATCTGGAAGGATTCGCCGTGGTCTTTGGCGGAGATGACGTTCATGCCCATCTGCTTGTCGGCGTTCATCGCTTTGATGATGCGCTCGGACGTGGTGCCGGCGGTGGTCACGACGTTTTTGCCTTTCAGGTCGGCGAAGTCAGCGTAGGACGGCTTGCCATCCTTGTCTTTCTTGACCAGCAGACGGGTGCCGATTTCGAAGATGTTGACGGTGAAATCAACTTGCTGGGCGCGTTCGGCGTTGTTGGTGGTGGAGCCGCACTCGAGGTCCGCGGTGCCGTTCTGGATCAGCGGGATACGGGTTTGCGAGGTGACCAGGTTGTACTTGGTCTTCAGGTCGGGTTTGTTCAGGTCTTTTTTCAGGGCTTCAATGACAGCCAACTGAACGTCGTGGGAGTAGCCCACGGGTTTGCCCGAGGCATCCGCGATGTAGGAAAACGGAATGGAGCTGTCGCGGTGAGCGAGAGTGATGGTGCCGGAGTCGTTGATTTTCTTCAGTGTGCCGGTGAGTTCGGCGGCGAAAACTGGAGTGCTGATCAGAGCAGCAGCGATAGCTGCGCCCAAGATATGGGGAACGATGCGCATCAATACTTCCTCGACATTTGTTTTTTTTATGAAGCCGGCTAAACGGCTCTCTTTTGTACAGCGAATGCCCGTGACGGCTCCTGAAGCGTCGCAAGCAATCGTCAGGGAGTGTAGAGCATGAGTCGTGCCATACCTGAAATAAAAGGTTATCTATTTGATTTATAAAGAGATTAACTTTTTGTTGTGGAGGAGTTGTGACTAGAAGGTCCGGCAAACCGAATAGGGCGGGGTATGCCGTTCGGAAAACCGAATAGCGGGAGCGCTATAAAAAAAGCCCCTGAACCTTACGGTGCAGGGGCTTTTTGTGAGGCTTGACTGTCAGGCCGCTTCAATCTTTGCGCGGTTCTGCTCCACCTTGGACAGGTAACGCTGCACGTTGTCCTGTTCCTCTGGGGTGGTGAACAGGCCAAGTTTGGTACGGCGCCACAGCACGTCCTGCGGTTGCGTCGCCCACTCTTCGGCACACAGGTAATCGACTTCGCGGGTGTACAGGCCGCCACCGAGGTGGTCGCCCAAATCAGCCAGCGATTGCACGCCTTCCAGCAGGCGCCAGGTGCGGCTGCCGTAGGTGGTGGACCAGCGGCGGGCGATCTCGCTTGGCACCCAGTCGAACTTGGCGCGGATGGCTTCGGCCAATGCTTCTGGCGTGGTCATGTTTTCACCGCCAGGCAGGCTGGCTTTTGCCGTCCAGCTTGGGCGCATCTGCGTGAAGTACGGGGCCAGTTGGGCCATCGCCGACTCGGCGAGTTTGCGGTAGGTGGTCAGCTTGCCGCCGAACACCGACAGGATTGGCGCCTCGCCCGTGCCACCCGACAGCGACAGGGTGTAATCGCGAGTGATGGCCGACGGGTTGTCCGATTCGTCGTTGCACAGTGGGCGCACGCCGGAATAGGTGTGGACGATGTCGTCACGGCTCAGTTGCTTCTTGAAGTGGGCATTGACCACTTGGAGCATGTAGTCGGTTTCACCCTGGGTAATCGCCACTTTGGCCGGGTCGCCGGTGTATTCGCGGTCGGTGGTGCCGATGATGGTCAGGTGGTTCAGGTACGGAATGGTGAAGACGATGCGCTGGTCTTCGTTCTGCAGGATGTGCGCGTGGGCGCCTTCGTACAGTTTCGGCACGATCAGGTGGCTGCCCTGGATCAGGCGGATGCCGTAAGGCGAATCCAGCTTCAGGTCTTCCTTGATGAACTTGGCGACCCATGGGCCGGCCGCATTCACCAGTGCCCGGGCGCGGATCGAGAACAGACTGCCATCGGCGCGTTCCATGTTCATTTCCCACATGCCGTTGCTGCGGTGCGCGCTGACGCAACGGGTCTGGGTGTGGATATGCGCGCCTTTTTCGCGGGCGGCCATGGCGTTGAGTACCACCAGGCGGGCGTCGTCGACCCAGCAGTCGGAGTATTCGAAGCCTTTGGTGATTTCGCTTTTCAGCGGGCTGTCGGGGCCGAACTTGAGGCTTTTGGAGCCGGCGAGTTTTTCGCGCTTGCCCAAGTGGTCATACAGGAACAAGCCGGCGCGGATCATCCACGCCGGGCGCAGGTGCGGGCGGTGTGGCAACACGAAGCGCATCTGCTTGACGATGTGCGGGGCCTTGGCCAGCAGCACTTCACGTTCGGCCAGGGCTTCGCGCACCAGGCGGAATTCGTAATGTTCGAGGTAACGCAGGCCGCCGTGGATCAGCTTGCTGCTGGCGGAAGAGGTGTGGCTGGCCAGATCGTCCTTTTCGCAAAGGAATACCGACAAACCGCGCCCGGCTGCGTCTGCTGCAATGCCGACGCCATTGATCCCGCCACCGATTACGGCAACGTCATAGACTTCGGCAAGCGGTGGGGCAGGCAAGGTGGAAGGGTTCATCGGCAGGCCTCGCGAATTTTTCGTCTTGGAATTCGAACATTAATGTTCATTTGCGAAAATGGTAGCTGATAAACGCGCGCACAGCCACCCGACTTCGATTGAAAAAACTCATCGAAGGGCGGGAAAAGGAAAATTTGTGAACATGAGCCTGGGGAAGGCGCTAGAAATGTGGTGTCGGGTCCATCGCCATCGCGGGCAAGCCCGGCTCCCACAGTTGAAACCATTCCAATGTGGGAACTCGGTAAAATGTGGGAGCGGGCTTGCCCGCGATGGCGGCGGAGCAGGCGCTAAACTACTTCCAGCCTGACCTTATGCTCATTCAACAACTGCACCAGCGCCGGCACCGGCTGCTGATCCGTCACTAAACAGTCCACCAGACTGATCGGCCCCAAGCGAATCATGGCATTGCGCCCGAATTTGCTTGAGTCCGCCGCCAGGATCACTTTGCGCGCATTGGCAATAATCGCCTGGGAAACCCGCACTTCCTGATAATCAAAGTCGAGCAAACTGCCGTCTTCATCGATACCGCTGATGCCCACCAGCGCAAAGTCGACCTTGAACTGGTTGATAAAGTCGACACTCGCCTGGCCGACCACACCGCCATCACGGCGCACGTTACCGCCGGTCAACAGCACATCGAAGTCGTCCTTGGCACTGAGCATGGTGGCGACGTTGAGGTTGTTGGTGATGATTTTCAGGTGATTGTGGTTCAGCAGCGCGCGCGCGATGGACTCAGTGGTGGTGCCGATATTGATAAACAGCGAGGCGTGATCAGGGATTTGCGCGGCAATGGCTTCGCCGATGCGTTGTTTCTCATCGCGCATCTGGTCGGCACGCATGGCGTACGCGGTGTTCTCGACACTGGAGTCATAGGCCGCGCCGCCGTGGTAGCGGCGCAGCAGATTGGCGTCCGCCAGCTGATTGATATCGCGGCGGATGGTTTGCGGGGTGACAACGAATAGCTGCGCCATCTCCTCGATACTGACGTAGCCGCGTTCGCGGACCAGTTCGAGGATTTGTTGCTGGCGGGGAGGCAGATTCATGGGGCGTCCTTTGGGCTGCCGTACAAAAGTGGCCCATGATGACGCAGCAAGCGGCTCCCCGCCAGTTACAACCCTATGTGGGTCCGGCGCTTGGCTTATTCAGCGCCTTCGTGCGGTTCCCAATCTCGGGTGCGGCTCACCGCTTTCTGCCAGCCGGCATAGAGTTTCTCTTTGGTGGCTTCATCCAGCGTAGGTTCGAATTCGCGCTCGATCACCGCCTTGCCGCGCAATTCGTCCAGGCTGCCCCAGAAACCACAGGCCAGGCCTGCCAGGTAAGCCGCGCCGAGTGCGGTGGTCTCGCGCATTTGCGGGCGCTCGACCTGGGTGCCGAGGATGTCGGCCTGGAACTGCATCAGGAAGTTGTTGGCGACCGCGCCGCCGTCCACGCGCAGGGCTTTGAGGCGTTCGCCCGAGTCCTGTTGCATGGCGTCCAATACGTCGCGAGTCTGGAAGGCAATCGACTCCAGGGCTGCACGAATAATGTGATCCACTCGTACGCCACGGGTCAGGCCGAACAGCGCGCCACGGGCATACGGGTCCCAATACGGAGCGCCCAGGCCGGTGAAGGCGGGCACCAGGTACACACCGTTGCTGTCCTTGACCTTGCCGGCGAAGTATTCAGTGTCGGTGGCGTCGGCGATGATCTTCAGCTCGTCACGCAGCCACTGCACAGTGGAGCCACCGTTGAACACGGCGCCTTCCAGGGCGTAGGCCACTTCGCCGCGTGGGCCGCAAGCGATGGTCGTCAGCATGCCGTGTTTGGATTTGACCGCTTTGTCGCCGGTGTTCATCAGCAGGAAGCAGCCGGTGCCGTAAGTGTTCTTGGCCTGACCGGCTTCTACGCACATTTGGCCGAACAGCGCCGCCTGCTGGTCACCGGCGATGCCGCCGATAGCGATGCCGCTTTTGGTGCGGCCGTAGATTTCCGAGGAGGACTTCACTTCTGGCAGCATTTCGCGCGGTACGTCGAGAATCTCCAGCATCTTCGCATCCCACTCCAGCGTGTGGATGTTGAAGAGCATGGTGCGCGAGGCATTGGTGTAGTCGGTGACGTGGGTTTTGCCGCCGGTAAATTTCCAGATCAGCCAGCTGTCGATGGTGCCGAACAGCAGCTCGCCATTGCGTGCACGCTCGCGGCTGCCTTCGACGTTGTCGAGGATCCACTTGAGCTTGGTGCCAGAGAAGTACGGGTCGGTGACCAGGCCGGTGGTGTCGTTGATGTATTGCTCGTGGCCGTCGCGCTTGAGCTGCTGGCAGATCTCGGTGCTGCGGCGGCACTGCCAGACGATCGCGTTGTAGATCGGGCGGCCGGTGATTTTGTCCCAAACCACGGTGGTTTCACGCTGGTTGGTGATACCGATGGCGGCGACCTGGTCATGGTGCAGGCCGGCTTGTGCCAGGGCCTCGACCATCACCGCGCTCTGGGTGGCGAAAATTTCCATCGGGTCATGTTCGACCCAGCCGGCTTGCGGGTAATGCTGGGTGAATTCGCGCTGCGCGGTGCAGACCACGTTGGCGTCACGGTCAAAAATGATCGCCCGCGAACTGGTGGTGCCCTGATCAAGGGCAATGATGTAGTTCTTATTCTGAATGTCGGTCATGTCGATTGCCTTAGACGAAAAATAAGGAAGTAAGGAATCAGCCTGGGCCGCAAAGGGGCAGTGCGGACCAGGCCGGCGCTATCAGGAAATACGCGTCTTGCCGTTGACAGCCGTGTCAGGTGTTTCATCTATAGCAGGTGCTGCGCTCGGCAGATGACGGGCAATCAGCCCGCGATAGGCCGCGGCACCAAGGCACGCACCGACAATCGGCGCGAAAATCGGAATCAGGAAGTAAGGAATATCGCGACCGCCGGTAAAGGCCATTTCACCCCAGCCAGCGAAAAAGGTCATCAGCTTGGGTCCAAAATCCCGTGCCGGGTTCATCGCAAAGCCGGTCAGCGGGCCCATGGCGCTGCCGATCACGGCGATCAACAGGCCAATCAGCAGCGGGGCCAACGGGCCGCGTGGCAGGCCATTGTTATCGTCGGTGAGGGCCATGATCACGCCCATCAAGATGGCGGTGATGACCATTTCCACCAAGAACGCCTGGGCTGTGCTCAGCAGGGCATGGGGGTAGGTGGAGAACACCGACGCTAACTCCAGGCTGGCCTGGGAGCCGCGCACCATATGGTGGGTTTGTTCGTAATCGAAAAAGAGGTTGCTGTACAGCGTGTACACCAACGCGGCGGAGCAGAAAGCGCCGGCGACTTGGGCGAGGATATAGAACGGCAGTTTGCGCTTGTCGAAATCGGCAAAGATGCACAGGGCGATACTCACCGCCGGGTTGAGGTGAGCCCCGGAAATACCGGCGCTCAGGTAGATCGCCATGCTCACGCCGATCCCCCAGATGATACTGATTTCCCACAGCCCAAAGCTGGCACCCGCGACCTTGAGCGCAGCGACACATCCTGTACCGAAGAAGATCAGAAGCGCAGTCCCCAGGAATTCGGCCATGCATTGGCTCGAAAGTGAAGGCTGTTGAAGAGCAGTTGTCATGGAAAACCTCGATTGTTGTTCTTGTTTGGCGCGCAGCCTCAACGGGCTGTTGCGCGATTTTCACCGTGGCGTGGATCCCCATCCAAGACACGGCTTACTGCTGGAGTACCGCAGGTGCTATTCCTACAGTATTCGGAAACGAAAAAATATAGACAAGAATGACGGCTGTCAAAGGTCGAAAGTGAACCGGCGGTCATTTTCAAACTATTAGTCTCATGAATGATCACGCTTGCCTCAACCTGCACGCGTTGCGCGAGGCGCGCACTAGAGCGTTTTGCTTGGGCTTGGCCTAGAATTGGCCCTCTGTTTGCCACGCCCGGAGTAGCCATGACCCCCGCACTGGACCTGTTGAAAAAAGTTCGCGCCGAACATCATATCCACAGTTACGAACATGACCCCAAGGCAGCGTCCTATGGCTTGGAGGCCGCGGAAAAGTTGGGGCTCGACCCAGCGCAGGTGTTCAAGACCTTGCTGGCCAGCAGTGAGAAGGGCGAATTGTTGGTGGCAGTGGTGCCGGTCGTCGGAAGTCTGGATTTAAAAGCGCTGGCCCATGCGGCCGGGGTGAAAAAAGTCGAGATGGCTGATCCCGCAGCGGCGCAGCGCTCCACCGGTTACCTGTTGGGCGGTATCAGCCCGCTGGGGCAAAAGAAGCGTTTGCGCACGTTTATCGACGAGACGGCGCAACCGTTCGCGACCATTTTTGTGAGTGCCGGGAGGAGGGGGTTGGAAGTTGAACTGCCGGCGGCGGTGCTGGCTGAGCATACGCAGGCTAAATTTGCGCCGATTGGTCGGGTGTGAAACTCGCATTTTGAATGCGACGAGATCTAATGTGGGAGCTGGCTTGCCTGCGATGGCATCACCTGGTTATGCCTGATACACCGCCGCATTCGCGCAAGCCCGCTCCCACATTTTGATCTGGTTTCGTCAGTGACTCAGCTAGCGGGGCTGTAACGGCGTACGCCGGAGTCGGATTTAGAAACCTGCGCCGCAACGCTGCCCGAGGCCTGAAACAACACCAAGTGTTCAGCCGCCACACGAATCCCCACATCGGCACCGACCTGATGATCAGCATGGCTGGGGAAAATCGACTCCAGCTGTGCACCGGTCGGCAGTTGCAGGCGGTACAAGGTCGAGGCGCCGAGGAAGGTCTTGCCGACGATCCGCGCTTTCAGTGCGCTGTCCGGCGCATACACGATGTCATCCGGGCGCAGCAGCACATCCACCGCGCCACCGGTGGGCCAGGTGTAGGCACGATTGCCGCGCAGGTCGCCCAGTTCGGTGCTGACCGACTCCGGCGAACTCAGTTGGCCACGGATGAAATAACCCTGGCCGATAAAGCTGGCGACGTACGGCGTTTGCGGTTCGTGATAGAGGTTGTAGGGCGTGTCCCATTGCTCAAGACGGCCTTCTTTGAACACCCCTACGTGGTCACTCACAGCGAAGGCTTCTTCCTGGTCGTGGGTGACCAGAATCGCACTGGTGCCGCGCGCCTTGAGAATGTCGCGCACCTCGTGGCTGAGTTTGCGCCGCAGTTCACCGTCGAGGTTGGAGAACGGCTCATCCAGCAACAACAGTTGCGGCTCCGGCGCCAGGGCGCGGGCGAGGGCGACGCGTTGTTGCTGACCACCGGAAAGCTCGTGGGGGAAACGCTTGCCCAGGTTCTTCAGGTTGACCAACTCCAGCAACTCGGCGACCACGCGGTCTTTTTGCGGGTGCTTGCGAATGCCGAAAGCGATGTTGTCGGCCACGCTCAGGTGCGGGAACAGCGCGTAGTCCTGGAACACCATGCCGATCCGGCGTTTCTCCGGCGCGAGCGTGAACCCAGCGCTGGAGATCACTTCCCCGGCCAGGCTGATTTCACCTTCGTGCACCGGTTCAAACCCGGCAATCGCGCGCAAAGTGGTGGTTTTACCGCAACCTGAGGAGCCGAGCAGGCAGCCGATGTCGCCAGCGTTGAGGTGCAGGTTGAGGTTCTGCACCACGCGTTGATCTTGATAGCCGCATGCCAGATTGCGCAGGTTCAGCAGTAATGGCTGGCTCATGCGTGGTGGTACGACGGCGGGACGAGGAATTCGAGCAGTGCCTTTTGCGCGTGCAGGCGGTTTTCGGCTTGGTCCCAGGCCACCGAGCGCTTATCGTCGAGCAGGTCGAGGCTGATTTCCTCGCCACGGTGTGCGGGCAGGCAGTGCATGAACAGCACGTCCGGCGCGGCCAGGTCGAGCAGGGTGCGGGTCACTTGGAATGGCGCGAACAAGGCCAGGCGCTTGGCGGTTTCTTCTTCCTGGCCCATGGAGGTCCAGACGTCGGTGCTCACCAGGTGCGCGCCGACCACCGCGTCACGCGGGTCGCGCACCACGGTGACTCGGTCGCCGGCCTGTTCCAGGAAGCGCGCATCAGGCTCGTAGCCTTCCGGGCACGCAACGCGCAGGTGGAAGTCGAACTGGATCGCCGCTTCTATATAGCTGTTGCACATGTTGTTGCCGTCGCCGATCCAGGCCACGGTCTTGCCTTGGATCGAGCCACGGTGCTCAAGAAAGGTTTGCATGTCGGCCAGCAACTGGCAGGGGTGCAGGTCATCGGACAGGCCGTTGATCACCGGAACCCGGGAGTTCTCGGAAAATTCGGTCACGGTGCTGTGGGCAAAGGTACGGATCATGACCGCATCGAGCATGCGCGACATTACGCGGGCGCTGTCTGCGATCGGCTCGCCACGGCCCAGTTGGGTGTCGCGCGAGGACAGGAAGATGGCTTGGCCACCCAGCTGGATCATGCCGGCTTCGAACGACACGCGGGTGCGCGTCGACGACTTCTCGAAAATCATCCCGAGTACACGGTTTTTCAAAGGCTCAAACAGTACGCCGCGGTTACGCAGGTCTTTAAGCTCAATGCCTCGACGGATCACGCTGACCAGCTCTTCGGGCGTGCAATCCATCAGGGAGAGAAAGTGCCTTGCGCTCATCATTAACTACCTTTTTGCAACAGACCGCAGATACTCAAAGCCTTGTTTATTGTGACAACGGGCGAGACCTGCGGCGAAAGCCGCACGGGGCGACGAAATAGGGGAAGGCGCGATCTTATAATTAAATGTCGCGTCTTACCAATAGGGCTACGGTTTTTAAGGGTGTTCATGCAGGGCGCGAGAGCGCTTTTGAAGACTGATTCCTGACAGCAGCGGCCCATTTGTACACTGGCGCCGAGACCTTTTGCAATCTGTGGAGGCGGGCTCAGGCCAGGCTACGTCGGTTTCAGCGGCTGTTCGAAGGTTTCTGAAACATTTGCTCACGCTTAGCCATGTCCTGGCCTGATGCTTGTCGATTCACAGCACTGACGTTGCTGGCACCCGCATCGGTCGCGGCCCATAGTGATGCCAAAGCCCAATAAAGAGACTGGCCATGACCAAGACTCTCCACCACCGTGCCTGCCATCTGTGTGAAGCCATCTGCGGCCTGACCCTGGAAACCACTCAGGCCGACGACGGCAGCCTGGCGATCACCTCGATCAAGGGCGACCCATTGGATACCTTCAGCCGTGGGCACATCTGCCCCAAGGCCGTGGCGCTGCAGGATATCCAGAATGACCCGGACCGCCTGCACCAGCCCATGTTGCGGGTGGGCAGTGAATGGCAGCCGATCCCGTGGGATGAGGCTTTCACGCTGGTCGCCGAGCGGCTGGCGGGCATTCAGGCCCGCCATGGGCAAAACGCGGTGGCGGTGTACCAAGGCAATCCCAGTGTGCACAACTATGGGCTGATGACCCACAGCAATTACTTCCTTGGCCAGCTCAAGACACGCAATCGGTTTTCCGCGACCTCGGTGGACCAGTTGCCCCATCACCTCACCAGCCACTTGATGTACGGCCACGGCCTGTTGCTGCCGATCCCGGATATCGATCACACCGACTTCATGCTGATCCTGGGCGGCAACCCGCTGGCGTCCAACGGCAGCATCATGACCGTGCCCGATGTGGAGAAGCGCCTCAAGGCCATCCAGGCGCGGGGCGGCAAAGTGGTGGTGGTCGATCCACGGCGCAGCGAAACGGCGGCGATAGCTGATCAGCATCTGTTCGTGCGGCCCGGTGGCGATGCGGCGCTGCTGTTCGGGCTGCTCAACACCTTGTTTACCGAGAACCTGACGCGTGAGAGCCATTTGCCGGTTGAAGGCCTTGAGGACGTGCGCCGCGCGATCGCCGGGTTCACCGCTGAGGCCATGAGCCGCCAATGTGCAGTGCCTGCCGAGCAGATCCGCCAGTTGGCGCGGGACTTTGCTGCGGCGGACAAGGCCGTGTGTTACGGGCGCATGGGCGTATCGACCCAGGCGTTTGGCACCTTGTGTCATTGGCTGGTGCAACTGATCAACCTGGTGACGGGTAACCTCGACCGAGTGGGCGGTGCACTGTGCACCAGCCCGGCGGTGGATCTGGTGGCCTCCACCGGAGGCGGGCATTTCAATCGCTGGCAGAGTCGTGTGTCCGGGCGCCCGGAATATGGCGGCGAGTTGCCGGTGTCAGCCTTGGCGGAAGAAATGCTCACCGAAGGCGAAGGGCAGATCCGCGCCTTGGTGACTGTGGCCGGCAACCCGGTGTTGTCGACGCCTAATGGTCGGCAGTTGGAACAAGCCTTGGACGGATTGGAGTTCATGGTCAGCATCGACCTCTATATCAACGAGACCACGCGCTACGCCGACCTGATCCTGCCGTCCACGTCGGCGCTGGAAAACGACCACTACGACACCACCTTCAATATGTTCGCCGTGCGTAACGTCACCCGCTTCAACCGCGCGATCCTGCCTAAGCCTGCGGGCGCGCTGCACGACTGGGAGATCTTTGTCGGCCTGGCCAAGGCCTTTGCGGCGCAGACGGGCGTGGCGCTTAAACCGACCATGGCACCGGCGCAGATGATCGACTTCGGGTTGCGCGCGGGGGCTTACGGTGATGCCTCTGATCACAAATTGTCGGTGGCAATGCTGGCGGATCATCCCCATGGCGTGGACTTGGGCCCGCTTAAGCCCAACCTTGCCGCGCGCATGAAAACCGTCAGCGGCCAGGTGCAGGCGGCGCCTGCAGTCATACTCGCTGACTTGGCGCGCTTCGCCTCGCAACCTGGGCCTGAGGTGGATGAGCTGCTGCTGATCGGCCGCCGCCATGTGCGCAGCAACAACTCGTGGATGCATAACTATCACCGCCTGGTGAAGGGCAAGCCGCGCCATCAGCTGCATATGCACCCCGATGACCTGGCCAGCCGGCAGTTGAGTGATGGGCAGCGCGTGCGCGTGAGCTCGCGCATCGGCATGATCGAAGTGGAAGTGGTGGCCAGCCTGGACATGATGCGCGGCGTGGTCAGCCTGCCTCATGGCTGGGGCCACGGGCGCCCGGGCGTGCAGATGACGATTGCCAGCGGGCAGCCGGGGGCGAGTGCCAATGACCTCACCGACGAGCGGCAGTTGGACGAGTTATCCGGCAACGCCGCGTTGAACGGCGTGCCGGTGCAGGTAGCCGCTGCCTAAGGAGCCCGACCACCGGGCTGGAATTTTGCGTTACAATGCGCCACCGTGCCGACCTGTGAGTCGCAAAGTTCCAGCCGAGGTGTTCCATGGATATCATCGAAACGATCAAAGAGCAGATTGCCAACAACACCATTCTGCTTTACATGAAGGGCGCGCCAAACGCTCCTCAGTGCGGTTTCTCCGCGAAGGCTTCCCAGGCCATCATGGCGTGTGGCGAGAAGTTCGCTTACGTGGATATCCTGCAAAACCCTGAAATCCGCGCCAACCTGCCGAAGTACGCCAACTGGCCAACCTTCCCACAACTGTGGGTAGCGGGTGAGCTGGTCGGCGGCAGCGACATCATCACTGAGATGGCTGCGGATGGTTCGTTGCAAGCGTTGATCAAAGAAGCAGCGGTAAACGCGGCAGCTAAGACTGACGCTTGATCCTGTGTAGAGTCGGCCTGCAATAAAAAGCCCCGCTTCTCGAAAGAGAGCGGGGCTTTTTTGTAGCCGGTAGAACTACGGGTTATTCACCCATCTGCGATTGCAGGTAGTTTTCCAGGCTGACTTTGTCGATCAGGCCCAGCTGGGTTTCCAGCCAGTCGATGTGTTCTTCCTGGTCTTCCAGGATATCTTCCAGCAGTTCACGGCTGCCGAAGTCGCCCTTGGTTTCGCAGTGAGCAATGGCGGCCTTGAGGTCGCTGTGGCTCTTCTGTTCGAACTTCAGGTCGCTGCTGATCATTTCCTGGGTGTGCTCGCCGATGTTCAGCTTGCCCAGGTCCTGCACGTTCGGCAGGCCTTCCAGGAACAGGATGCGCTTGATCAGCGCGTCTGCGTCCTTCATCGCCTTGATCGATTCTTTGTACTCACGCTTACCGAGCTTTTCCAGGCCCCAATCGTCATACATGCGTGCATGCAGAAAGTACTGATTGATCGCGACCAGTTCATTGGCAAGGATTTTGTTGAGTTGCTGGATGACTGAGATGTCGCCTTTCATGACTGGGGTCCTGCCCTGTAATAGCTGCGTATAGGGCGGAGTTTGAGCGGCGAAAACGCTAGTGTCAAACCTAAGTTATTGAATAATAAATGAAAATTAATCGGAATAAGAATGTTTGTGTTCCGCGTCTTGGCGCTAACTAATTGAATTGCAGGCATAAAAAAACCGGACGCTAAGTCCGGTTCTTCAAAACACGCCTATTTAAGCGTGCGTAAATTCTGCTGAGTAGGGGAGCGCGGCCTGGGCTGTTTGCAGCTGCGTCAGGGTTTCCCGTACCACTTGCTTGGCGAGGCAAGCACATTTACCACACTGGCTGGCAACGCCGGTGGTTTCACGTACTTCCTTGTAGCTGCAGCAACCTTCATAGATTGCTTCGCGGATTTGTCCGTCGGTGACGCCAGTGCAGAGGCAGACATACATAAGGGAGAACCATCGCGGGTTTAAGGCTTAAGTGCGATGGATCTTAATGTTAACGAGAATGATTGTCAAAGTAGATTCGTAGGGTATTGCTGGGTGCTGCCGGCGCGCTGACGAACGGTTTTTTCAGTGTATGATGGTCGGTCTTCACGAAGCGTGACTGCGTCACAGGGCTGTCGCTTATCTGCGCCAGACTTGGGCCGGTCCTTTTACTTCAATCGTCACCCCCTACATCAGGAGATAACCAATGAGCGTACTCGTCGGCAAACAAGCCCCGGATTTCGACGTACCAGCTGTCCTTGGCAATGGCGAAATCGTAGACAGCTTCAAACTGTCTGAAGCCATCAAAGGCAAATACGGCCTGGTGTTTTTCTACCCGCTGGACTTCACCTTCGTCTGCCCTTCGGAGCTGATCGCTCTGGACCACCGCATGGACGATTTCAAGGCGCGCAACGTTGAAGTGGTAGCCGTTTCTATCGACTCCCATTTCACCCACAACGCCTGGCGCAACACCGCCATCAATGATGGCGGCATCGGCAAAGTCAAATACACCATGGCTGCCGACATGAAGCACGACATCGCCAAGGCCTACGACGTTGAGTCCGAAGGCGGCGTGGCCTTCCGTGGCGCGTTCCTGATCGACGACAAGGGCGTTGTGCGCTCGCAGATCATCAACGACCTGCCGCTGGGCCGTAACATGGAAGAGCTGATCCGTCTGGTTGACGCCCTGCAATTCCACGAAGAGCACGGCGAAGTCTGCCCTGCCAACTGGAAAAAAGGCGACAAAGGCATGAACGCTTCGCCAGAAGGCGTTGCGGCTTACCTGACCGAGAACGCTGGCAAGCTGTAAGCCACGTTCGAAGCAAAAAAAACCGGCCTGAAATGGCCGGTTTTTTTTTGCGTGGGAACCCGTGGAAATCTTCCCAGCCGCCCATCTGCTTCCACCGGTTGACGATGCCGCAGAACAGCTCGGCAGTCTTCTCGGTGTCGTAGCGAGCCGAGTGAGCCTCACGGCCGTCAAAGTCGATACCGGCTGCCTGGCAGGCTTTCGCCAACACGGTCTGGCCATACGCCAAGCCTGCGAGGGTCGCCGTGTCGAAGCTGGAGAACGGGTGAAACGGGTTACGCTTCATGTCCAGCCGCGTCACGGCGGCATTCAGGAAGCCCAGGTCGAAGCTGCTGTTGTGGCCGACCAGGATCGCGCGTTTGCAGCCATTGGCCTTCAACGCCTTGCGCACGCCACGGAAGATATCGGTCAGCGCCGCTTCTTCACTCACCGCCATACGCAGCGGGTGATCGAGCTTGATACCGGTGAATTCCAAAGCGGCTGCTTCGATGTTCGCGCCTTCAAACGGCTCGACGCGGAAGAAGTGGGTGTGCTCCGGGAACACAAAACCCTGTTCATCCATGCCGATGGTGGTCGCGGCAATTTCCAGCAAGGCGTCGGTGGCGCAGTTGAAACCACCGGTTTCTACGTCGATGACAACCGGCAGATAGCCGCGAAACCGCTCGGCCATTGGGTGACGGGAACCGCCACCACTGTGCTCGTGTTCGTCATCGTAATGGTCTTCACTCACTTGCTTTCCTCCAGCAGGCGCCAGCGCAGTGTTTCACCGGCGCGCAGCGGGATAACAGTCAGCTCGCCAAACGGCAGGCTGGCAGGGGCGGTCCAGTCTTCACGAACCAGGGTAATGCGGTCGGTATTCGCCGGCAGGCCGTAGAAACGCGGGCCATTGAGGCTGGCGAAGCCTTCGAGTTTGTCCAGGGCATTGCGCGCCTCGAACGCTTCGGCGTACAGCTCGATCGCCGCATAAGCGGTGTAGCAACCGGCACAGCCACACGCGGCTTCTTTGGCGTGTTGGGCGTGGGGCGCGGAATCGGTGCCGAGGAAGAATTTCGGGCTGCCGCTGGTGGCGGCATCCAGCAAGGCCACTTGGTGGGTGTTGCGCTTGAGGATCGGCAGGCAATAGAAGTGCGGCCGAATCCCGCCCACCAGCATGTGGTTGCGGTTGTAGAGCAAATGATGCGCGGTGATGGTCGCACCGACGTTGGCCGAAGCCTCGGTGACAAACTGCACGGCGTCAGCGGTGGTGATGTGTTCGAACACCACTTTGAGCGTCGGGAACAGTTCGACCACACGGCGCATGTGCTCGTCGATGAAGATTTTTTCGCGATCAAACACGTCCACATCGCCACGGGTGACTTCCCCGTGGATCAGCAGCGGCATGCCGACTTCAGCCATGGCTTCGATCGCCGGCAGGATCTTGTCGATACTGGTCACGCCGGAGTCGGAGTTGGTGGTCGCGCCCGCCGGGTACAGCTTGGCGGCGTGCACGAAACCGGTGGCCTTGGCCTGGCGAATTTCTTCAGGCTGGGTGCGGTCGGTGAGGTAGAGCACCATCAACGGTTCGAAGCGGCTGCCGGCCGGCCGTGCAGCGAGGATGCGCTGGCGATAGGCGTCGGCCTCAGCGGCATTACGCACCGGAGGTACCAGGTTAGGCATGATAATCGCGCGGCCAAACGTGCGCGCTACATCGGCCACGGTTTGGGGTAACGCAGCACCATCGCGAAGATGAATATGCCAGTCGTCGGGACGCAGCAGGGTCAGGCGGTCGGACATTGGGGATTCCAGGCGGGTCAATCTGGTGGGAATGCTACCGGAAAAGACTCTTGCAGGCACTCGCTATCAAGTTTTGCAGCAGGTGTCCGATATCCCTGGGTATGCCTTAACGACGTATGACGCTTTGAAGTGTTGTAGAAACCAGTGGAGCCGCCCGTGCGCCAGCATTATCTAGCCCTGCTCAGTGTGTTCGCCAGCCTGCCTGCGATGGCACTCACATTCCAGACACGCCTGGAGAACATTGAGTGGAAGGTGGAAGGTGACCAATTCGAGTGCCGCCTGACCCAGCCGATCACCGATTTCGGCTCGGGTGAGTTCGTGCGTCGGGCCGGCGAGCAGGCGACCTTTCGCCTGAAAGCCTACAACGGCTCCCTGGGCGCGGGCTCGGCAACCTTATTGGCTGCCGCTGCGCCCTGGCAGCCGGGCCGCGGTGATATCAACCTCGGCGCCGTGCGTGCCGGCAGTGGCGATGTACTCTTCAACAGCTCCCAGGCCCAGGCCGGGCGGTTGTTCACGGGGTTGCTGGAAGGGCGCAGCCCCACCGTGCGGCATTACGGGCGTGAAGGCGGCTACTCGGAAATCCGTCTGTTGCCGGTAAAATTCAACAAGGCTTACAACGACTATCAAGTGTGTACCACCAAGCTGTTGCCGATGAATTACGACCAGGTCAAACAGACCGAAGTCGGCTTCCCCGGCGGTGGAATTGAGCTGGACGCGGCCGCCAAAAAGAGGCTGGACGTGATTCTTGCGTTCATGAAAGCCGACCCCACGGTCAACCACGTCGAGTTGAATGGCCATTCGGACAACAGCGGCAACCGCCTGACTAACCGTGATGTTTCAAGGCGTCGTGCGCTGGCGGTCATGGACTACTTCAAGGCCAACGGCATCCAGGAATCGCAGATCACGATGCGGTTCCACGGTGAAAGTTACCCACTGGCGCCCAACACCAATGCCGCCAACCGCGCGCGCAACCGTCGCGTGAATATTCAGCTCGAACGCGTGGCAGCCCCCGAGAAACCGGCGCCGCAGGCCACAGGCCCGAGTAACCCCGCACACACGTCATAAAGTGCAGCCATAAGGTGCGACCATCGGTCGCCCGTTCGACATAATCTGTCGCTTTATCTTCATTTGCTGTCGCGCCTCTGTAAATTCACGGTTTTGGTCGGTAGAATCGACGGCTTTCCGTACAACCCCGTGGAGTGATGGCATGGCCGACGTAAACAAGGTCGTTCTCGCGTATTCCGGCGGCCTGGACACTTCGGTGATCCTCAAGTGGCTGCAGGATACTTATAACTGTGAAGTGGTGACCTTCACCGCTGACCTGGGTCAGGGCGAAGAGGTCGAACCTGCACGTGCCAAGGCGCAAGCCATGGGCGTGAAAGAGATCTACATTGACGACCTGCGCGAAGAATTCGTCCGCGATTTCGTCTTCCCGATGTTTCGCGCCAACACCGTCTACGAAGGCGAGTACCTGCTGGGTACTTCCATCGCGCGTCCGCTGATCGCCAAACGCTTGATCGAAATCGCCAACGAAACCGGCGCCGACGCCATTTCCCATGGCGCTACCGGCAAGGGTAACGACCAGGTGCGTTTCGAGCTGGGTGCCTACGCACTCAAACCCGGCGTGAAAGTGATTGCCCCTTGGCGCGAATGGGACCTGCTGTCCCGTGAAAAGCTGATGGATTACGCTGAAAAGCACGCAATCCCGATCGAGCGTCACGGCAAGAAGAAGTCCCCGTACTCGATGGACGCCAACTTGCTGCACATCTCCTATGAAGGCGGCGTGCTGGAAGACACCTGGACCGAGCACGAAGAAGACATGTGGAAATGGACCGTCTCCCCGGAGAACGCGCCCGACAAACCACAGTACCTGGAACTGACCTACCGCAACGGCGACATCGTCGCGCTGGACGGCGTCGAAATGACCCCGGCCACCGTGCTGGCGACCCTGAACCGCATCGGTGGTGAACACGGTATCGGCCGTCTCGACATCGTTGAGAACCGTTACGTGGGCATGAAGTCCCGTGGCTGCTACGAAACCCCGGGCGGCACCATCATGCTGCGCGCTCACCGCGCCATCGAGTCCATCACCCTGGACCGCGAAGTGGCTCACCTCAAAGACGAGCTGATGCCTAAGTACGCCAGCCTGATCTACACCGGCTACTGGTGGAGCCCTGAGCGTCTGATGCTGCAACAGATGATCGATGCCTCCCAGGCCCACGTGAACGGCGTTGTGCGCCTGAAACTGTACAAGGGTAACGTGATCGTTACCGGTCGCAAGTCCGATGAGTCGCTGTTCGACGCCAACATCGCCACCTTCGAAGAAGATGGCGGCGCTTACAATCAGGCGGACGCAGCAGGCTTCATCAAGTTGAATGCCTTGCGTATGCGCATCGCTGCCAACAAGGGTCGTAAGCTGTTCTGAGTGACCTCTCGTTGTAAAAAGTGGCCCCTTGTTTAAGGGGCCATTTTTTTTGCCTGCATATTCAACGCGCTAGCCGCACTACAACGCAGTGTTTAAAAGTTGTTTGGCAAATGTTTATCGGAGTTCAGATTGGAAGTTATTGGATTGTATTTTTGTTTTGGAATTTTGTTTTACGTGCATGAATGAATTTTTAACACCTGACATAGGAACTATGTCTTACAGAAGATTCACTATGTACCTGAGAATGGTATGCAAGATGATGAAAATTCTGTAGGAATTAAGGATGTTAGAAAATATGTTGGATGGAACTAAAAGAGTAGGAGTTTTCTCACCTGTTCATTCGCCTGGCAGCGGCACGCAATGGGTATTTCCTGAAAGTCATGTGCGTTACGTTTACCTTGCGTCTCAACGGCTGCGGATATTTCACTCAGAATATGTATGCCGCCGGAAAGGTCTGAAAGTCTCCGTAAAAGCGGACACGTCTGAGTTAGTGTTTTTTTGTAGGCCAATTCCTATATCGTTGTGGGTTGGGTCTCTGCTTGCTGTTGCTTGGGGTGGAACGGTATGCCAACTAGGAAACGACTAGGCTATTGTGCTTACTCTAAATAATTCGAACAGCGAAATTGGACTTTCTCATGAATAAAGTGCTGATCGTGGATGATCATCCCGTCATTCGTCTTGCTGTGCGCATGCTAATGGAGCGTCATGGTTATGAAGTCGTTGCCGAGACTGATAACGGCGTCGATGCGTTGCAACTTGCGCGCGAGCATGTGCCTGATATTGTCATACTGGATATCGGTATCCCCAAACTCGATGGCCTGGAAGTTATTTGCCGCCTGGCCTCTACCAAGCAGGCCACGCCTGTCAAGGTGTTGGTGCTGACGTCGCAGGCGCCCGGGCATTTTTCCATGCGCTGCATGCAGGCGGGGGCGGCTGGGTACGTGTGCAAGCAGCAGGACCTGACTGAGTTGTTGAGCGCCATCAAGGCGGTGCTCTCCGGCTACAGCTATTTCCCTAACCAGGCACTCAACTCCGTGCGCTCCACCATGGGTAACGCCAGTGAAGCGGATATGGTCGAGCGCTTGTCGGGTCGAGAGATGATGGTGTTGCAGCAACTGGCGCGTGGCAAAACCAACAAGGAGATCGCCGACGGCATGTTCCTGAGCAACAAGACGGTCAGTACCTATAAGACGCGTCTGCTACTCAAGCTCAATGCACGTTCGCTCGTGGATCTTATCGAGCTGGCCCAGCGCAACGGCCTCGTATAAGGAGGGCGTCGTCCCAGACGAGCTCGTACAACCGGCAAAAAAAAGCCTCCGTCAGGGAGGCTTCCGGTCGCCAACGGCTCGATCAGAGATCGAAGTCGTAATCGGCCAGCTGTTTTTGCAAGCGTCGCTCTTCCAGAAGGTTATCGATGGTGCGGCGTTTGCTTAAATTGGTCTTGGCCACCTCTGCAACGGGGGCTTCCCCGTCGTCATCCGCTTCAACGAGGTCGTCTTCTACATCCAGTTGTTCTTTGCCAGTGCTCATAAGGTTAACTCCAGGCTAAGACTGCCGTTGGCGCTCCTTATAACGATAATCCATGAAAGGGTAAAAAAGATTTTTTCAATCGACTGATCGAGAAAACCAATGAACCCTCAATCGTCGGATGTCTTGTCCTTGTATTCGCACAGGTCTTCGATGCGGCAGCTCCCGCAGCGAGGTTTGCGCGCCTGGCAAACGTAGCGCCCGTGAAGAATCAGCCAATGGTGGGAATCGAGCAAATACGGCTTGGGCACGAATTTCATCAGCTGCTTTTCCACCTCCACCACGTTTTTGCCGCGAGCAATACCGGTTCGGTTGCTGACGCGGAAAATATGCGTGTCCACCGCCATGGTCAGCTGCCGAAACGCGGTGTTGAGCACCACGTTAGCGGTTTTACGGCCTACGCCGGGGAGGGCTTCCAGGGCTTCGCGGGTTTGTGGCACCTCGCTGCCGTGCAACTCCACGAGCAGGCGGCAGGTCTCGATGACATTCTTGGCCTTGCTGTTGTATAGGCCGATGGTCTTGATGTATTCGGACAACCCGGCCACGCCCAAGGCATAGATGGCCTCTGGCGTATTGGCTACTGGATACAGTTTGGCCGTGGCCTTGTTGACGCCAACGTCCGTGGATTGGGCCGACAGAATCACCGCAATCAGCAACTCGAACGGCGAGGAGTAAGCCAGCTCGGTCTTGGGTTCTGGATTGTCTTCGTGAAACCTGCGGAAAATTTCCAGGCGTTTTGCGGCGTTCATGGGGCAGGCATTTCCTTGCAGACGGTCAACGTGGTTTCAAAAGTGAGTGCAGGCTTGGCAGGATAAACCATCGCCACCACGCCCGGCAGCGCCTGTGGTGGATCAACCGCCGGTGTGGGCGTCCACTTGGCGCTGCGCTTCATCCAGCTTGTGTTGTGCGGCATTCAGCTCATCCACGCTGGCGCCCGGTTGGCGTTGCAACTTGCTCACATCGGCCCGTGCATAAGCCAGGGCGGTTTTGAGTTGGCGCAGTCTGGCGTCGATGGGGCGCTTTTCAACACGCTGCAAGTCGGGTCGTGGCTGCTCGCTGGCAGCTTCTGCGTCATGCAAGGTTTGCTCGGCAGTGGCCAGTGCAGCATTCAAGGTGGCCAGTTGCTGTTCGTCAGCGTTCTGGTCCTGAGCCTTTTTTAACGCGGCGCGGCGCATGGCTAGCTGGATTTTCGCACGCTTGAGTTCAGGGTCTTTCAGGGTTGGCGGTGGCGGCGGATTGCCCACCTCCAGTGCACTGAGCGCCTGCTCCGCTGCTTCGAACTGTTGCTGCAGAACAATCAGCTGCGACTGTTGCTCAGAGGTCGGCGGGTGACCAAACGCCTTCAGTGACTTATGCAGTTGGGCCCGACTCATCGCGACCGTGATTTTGGCTTTCTTGACGGCTGCATCCCTGGCCGCCTGAGCGGTGTCAGCGTGCACGGGCGCAACAGGCAGTGAGCGCTTGGCGCGTGCAAGGCGTTCGGCGAGCCTGTGTGCTTCTTCCCGTTGCAGCCGCGTATTGCGTTGCTCAAAGCGTCGCCGCGCACGATCGCGCTTGAGGCCACGCTCGTGGCGCTGGTGATCACTGGCCGCCAGGTCGCCCACAATCGGCAGCACGCTGGCCGCTGGGCGCATCTCAATGCAATCGACAGGGCAGGGCGCGACGCACAGGTCGCAACCGGTGCACTCATCCATGATGACGGTGTGCATCAATTTGGCGGCGCCAACAATCGCATCCACCGGGCAGGCCTGGATGCATTTGGTGCAGCCGATGCACTCGGCCTCGCGGATATAGGCGACCAGGGCTGGGGCTTCACCTCGGCTGGTGTCCAGTTCCAGCACTGGCACACGCAGTAATTGCGCAAGGCCCGCGATGGTTTCCTGCCCACCGGGCGGGCACTTGTTGATCGCCTCGCCAAGCGCGATGCCCTCGGCGTAAGGCTTGCAGCCAGGGTGCCCGCACTTGCCGCATTGGGTCTGCGGCAGCAGCGCGTCGATACGTTGAATCAGCGTCATGGGGTGATCATTGGCATGCCGGTTGAACAAACAGGGCCGGTTGGGGTGAGCCCGCTGGTTGTGGCAGATGGGCTTGTTGTGGCGAGCCCGCTTACTGTGGCGAGCGGGGCTGTCGTGGGAGCGGGCGTTCTATCTGCAGGAACAAGGTGCCTGGTTTAGGGCCGCTGCGCAGCCCAATACGGGGCAAGCCCGCTCGCCACCTAGTTTTACTTGATCCGTTGCCCCGGCTTCGCGCCGCTGTCCGGGCTCAGCAGGTAGATTTCTTCACCACCAGGGCCAGCCGCCATCACCATGCCTTCGGAAATGCCGAACTTCATTTTCCGTGGCTTGAGGTTGGCGATCATCATGGTCAGCCGACCATCGAGCTTGGACGGGTCCGGGTAAGCGCTCTTGATCCCGGAGAACACGTTGCGTTGCTCATCACCGATGTCCAGTGTCAGGCGCAGCAGCTTGTCGGCACCCTCCACGGCTTCGGCCTTGATGATCAGCGCGACGCGCAGGTCCACGGCGGCAAAGGCGTCGAAGTCGATTTCCGGGGAGAGCGGGTCTTTGGCCAGTTCGCCGTTGCCGGCAGGTGCAGATTCGCCGGTGTCGGTCTGGCTGGCGACCAGGTCTTCTTTCGAAGCATCGGTCATCGCCTGCACCTTGATCGGGTCGATACGGGTCATCAGCGGCTTGAACTCATTCAACGGGTGGTTGCTGAGCAAGGTGGTGTGGTCGTTCCAAGTCAGCGGCGCGACGTTGAGGAACGCCTCGGCGTCGGCAGCCAGCAATGGCAGCACCGGCTTGAGGAAGATCACCAACTGGCGGAACAGGTTGACGCCCGTGGCGCAGATCGCCTGGACTTCAGCCTGCTTGCCTTCCTGCTTGTTCAGCGACCATGGTGCCTTGTCGGCGATCCAGGCGTTGGCACGGTCGGCCAGGCCCATGATCTCGCGCATGGCACGGGCGAAGTCGCGGGCTTCATAGGCGTCGGCAATGTTTGGCGCGGCGGCCAGGAACGCTTCGGTCAGTTCCGGCGCAGCGTTTTCGGCCACCAGCAGGCCGGCATTGCCCTTGTGGATAAACCCGGCGCAACGGCTGGCGATGTTGACGACTTTGCCCACCAGGTCCGAGTTGACCTTTTGTACGAAGTCTTCCAGGTTCAGGTCGAGGTCGTCGACGCCACGGCCCAGCTTGGACGCGTAGTAGTAGCGCAGGTATTCCGGCGACAGATGGTCGAGGTAGGTGCGCGCCTTGATAAAGGTGCCACGCGACTTGGACATCTTCTGGCCGTTGACCGTCAGGTAGCCGTGCACGGCAATGCCGGTTGGCTTGCGGTAACCCGAACCTTCGAGCATCGCCGGCCAGAACAGCGCGTGGAAGTTGACGATGTCCTTGCCGATGAAGTGGTACAGCTCGGCGGTGGAGTCCTTGGCCCAGAACGCGTCGAAATCCAGCTCCGGAGTGCGGTCGCAGAGGTTCTTGAAGCTGGCCATGTAGCCGATCGGCGCGTCCAGCCACACATAGAAGTACTTGCCCGGCTCGTCCGGGATCTCGAAACCGAAGTACGGCGCATCGCGGGAGATGTCCCACTGTTGCAGGCCGGCATCCAGCCACTCGGCGATCTTGTTGGCCACGGCGTCCTGCAGGGTGCCGCTGCGGGTCCAGGTTTGCAGCATCTGCTGGAAATCCGGGAGCTTGAAGAAGAAGTGCTGGGAGTCCTTGAGCACCGGAATGGCGCCGGAGATGGCCGACCTTGGGTTTTTCAGGTCGGTAGGTGCGTAAGTGGCACCGCACTTCTCGCAGTTGTCGCCGTATTGGTCTTCGGTGCCGCATTTCGGGCAGGTGCCCTTGATGAAGCGGTCGGCCAGGAACATTTTCTTTTCCGGGTCGAAATACTGCGTGATCGAGCGCGTGGCAATGTGCCCGGCGTCGCGCAGGCGCGTGTAGATCTGGCTCGACAGCTCGCGGTTTTCGTCGGAGTGGGTCGAGTGGAAATTGTCGAAATCCACCAGGAACTCGGCAAAGTCGGCGCTGTGTTCAGCCTGCACATTGGCGATCAGTTGTTCCGGGGTGATCCCTTCCTTTTCGGCGCGCAACATGATGGCCGATCCGTGGGCGTCGTCTGCGCAGACATAAATGCATTGATTGCCGCGATGCTTCTGGAAGCGCACCCACATATCGGTCTGGATGTACTCAAGCATATGGCCAAGATGGATAGAACCATTGGCATAGGGCAGGGCGCTGGTGACGAGGATCTTGCGTGGCTCTGACATGGGGCTCGGCTACTTGATGAAACGGAGGTCGGCCACTATAAAGCGCCGGGAAATATATTTCACCCCGTGACGCGGTTTCTGAATATTCCCAAGTCTGGAAAGCATGCCGTTGGGCGCCTGGAACGGTTAGGATAGCCGCCTGTTTCAGTCAGTCTTTTTTCGGGAGTAGCCCATGAGCGCCGTCAATCGCGCAGCGGTGGAAGCCGTTCTTCGCCAATACACCGACCCCTATTTGAACCAGGACCCGGTCAGCGCCGGCTGTGTACGCGCCATCGAGGTCCAGGGCGACCAGGTTTCAGTCCAGTTGGAACTGGGTTATGCCGCCGGTCTGTTCAAGAGCGGTTGGGCGCAGATGCTGCAAATGGCCATTGAGGGCTTGGACGGCGTGCGTTCGGCCAAGGTCGACATCCAGTGCGTGATCGCCGCGCACAAGGCCCAGGCGCAGATCCCAGGCCTGGCCAACGTCAAGAACGTGGTCGCCGTGGCGTCCGGCAAGGGCGGCGTGGGTAAATCCACCACGGCCGCCAACCTGGCGCTGGCGCTGGCCCGCGAAGGTGCCCGCGTGGGTATTCTCGACGCCGACATCTACGGCCCCAGCCAAGGCGTGATGTTCGGCATTGCCGAAGGCACCCGACCCAAGGTCAAGGACCAGAAGTGGTTCGTACCGATTGAGTCGATGGGCGTTGAGGTCATGTCCATGGCTTTTCTCACCGATGACAACACGCCGATGGTCTGGCGCGGGCCGATGGTCTCCGGCGCGCTGCTGCAACTGGTCACCCAGACCGCCTGGGGCGACCTGGATTACTTGGTGATCGACATGCCGCCAGGCACCGGCGATATCCAGCTGACCCTGGCGCAGAAAGTCCCGGTGGCCGGCTCGGTGATCGTGACCACGCCCCAGGACCTGGCGCTGCTCGACGCCAGAAAAGGCGTGGAGATGTTCCGCAAGGTCAACATCCCGGTGCTGGGTGTTGTGGAAAACATGGCGGTACACATCTGCTCCAACTGCGGGCATGCCGAGCATCTGTTTGGCGAGGGCGGCGGCGAGAAGCTGGCAACCCAATACGGCGTCGAACTGCTGGCCTCGTTGCCGCTGGCGATGGAAATTCGTGAGCAGGCTGACGGCGGCAAGCCCACTGTGGCGGCCGAGCCCGACGGGCAGCTTGCAATGATCTACCAAGAGTTGGCCCGTCATGTGGGCGCGCGGATCGTCTTGCAAGAAGCAGCAGCGCCGGCAATGCCGACGATTACGGTCAGCGACGACTGATCGGTTTGAAGGAAAACAAGCCTCGACTGTGTCGGGGCTTTTTCATGCCTGAGGATTCGTCAACGGTTTCCAAATACGCATTTACGCAATGGCGCGTGTAAGCATTCGCCTACTTTTGGGTAAGTGTTTGGTTTTTTTACCGCGCGTGTACGTCTTGAATCGGCGAAAGACTTTTCTATCTTATTGAAATTAAACAATTATTTATTTCAATTCGAGTGCTGAAGTCTGTCAGCTCAGCGGTTGGATCCCGTTGAACTTCCCTTGGAAGTCTCTAACATCAGCCCTGTGTCCACGGATTGACACAGCCATCAAGGAACGATGGTTGAAGGAACGTCGCAGGATGCGATTCATCAGGACGATGAAAAGGAATACAGGGACTAGGGAAAAAATGTGGGCGGGTCATACCGCCCCTTTTTTTTGCCTGTAGAAAAGTGAAACTCACCCTGCAGAAACGCAAAAAGGCCCGCAAAGGGCCTTTTTATTGGGCGGCGGCGCGTTTAGCGCTCGAGGTTTGCAATCTTACCTTTCTTGCCATCCCACTCCGCTGCATCAGGCATCGGATCTTTACGCTCAGTGATATTCGGCCAGATTTCCGCCAAATCAACGTTCAACTGAATAAATTCCTGCATCTCTGCCGGGACTTCGTCCTCGGAGAAAATAGCGACGGCCGGGCACTCTGGTTCACACAGGGCGCAGTCGATGCACTCATCCGGGTGGATAACCAGGAAGTTCGGGCCTTCGTAGAAGCAGTCCACCGGACACACTTCGACGCAGTCGGTGTACTTGCACTTGATGCAGTTGTCGGTAACGACGAAGGTCATTTCTAATTCTCTCCTCAGGCGGCGGCAGCGAAACCCCTTGTGGTGGGGTTCGCGAGGTTCGGGAGCGATAGTCTGCAGACCAGGCTAAAAGCCTGCAGCATCCCAAACCGCGCGAGAGTCTACCAGCTTGCAAGCGTCTGCGTTATATCCGAGTCTGCAGTGCATATAACATTTCTAGCGCTTTGCGCGGCGTCAAGCCGTCCAAGTCAAGCTTAGCCAACTCATCCAGCACCGGATGCGGCAAACTGGCGAACATGTCGCTCTGGTGCGGCGCGCTCGGTTTATTGCTGGCTTTAGCTGGGCTTGCCACGGGCATCTCGTGGGGCAAGGCGGTTTCTTCCAGGCGGCTCAGGTGCTCGCGGGCACGGGTGATCACCTCGCTCGGCACACCGGCCAGTTGCGCCACGGCCAGGCCGTAGCTCTGGCTCGCCGGCCCCGGCAGCACGTGGTGCAGGAACACGATGCGCTCGTTGTGCTCGGTGGCATTGAGATGCACGTTAGCCACCAGCGGCTCGTTTTCCGGCAGTACGGTCAGCTCGAAATAGTGCGTGGCAAACAGCGTATAAGCGCGCAGATGCGCCAAGCGCTCGGCCGCCGCCCATGCCAGGGACAGACCATCAAAGGTGCTGGTGCCGCGCCCCACTTCATCCATCAACACCAAGCTGCGTTCGGTGGCGTTGTGCAGGATGTTGGCGGTTTCGCTCATTTCCACCATAAAGGTCGAACGGCCACCAGCCAGGTCATCGCTGGAACCGATCCGGGTGAAAATGCGGTCCACCAGCGACAGCTCGCAACTGGCCGCCGGTACAAAGCTGCCGATATGCGCCAGCAACACGATCAGCGCGGTCTGGCGCATGTAGGTGGATTTACCGCCCATGTTGGGACCGGTGATCACCAGCATGCGGGTATCGTCATCCAGCGACAGGTCGTTGGCAACGAATGGCGTAGTCAACACCTGCTCCACCACCGGGTGGCGCCCCTGCACGATGCGCATGCACGGCTCACTGACAAAGCGCGGGCAGTTCAGGTCGAGGTTCAGCGCGCGCTCAGCGAGGTTGCTCAACACATCCAGTTCCGCCAGGGCGGCGGCGGTGTCTTGCAGTGGCGCCAAACGGCTGATCAAGTCTTCGAGCAAGGCTTCATACAGCATCTTTTCCCGCGCCAGAGCGCGGCTCTTGGCCGACAGTGCCTTGTCTTCAAACTCTTTGAGCTCAGGCGTGATGAAGCGCTCGGCACCTTTAAGGGTTTGACGCCGCTGATAGTCGATCGGCGCCGACTCGGCCTGCTTGCTCGGCAACTCAATAAAGTAGCCGTGCACGCGGTTGTAACCGACTTTCAAGTTGGCCAAGCCCGTGCGAGCTTTTTCGCGGGCTTCCAGGTCAATCAGGAACTGCCCGGCGTTCTCGCTCAGCGATTGCAGCTCATCCAGTTCGGTGTCGTAACCGGTTTTCAGCACGCCGCCGTCACGGATGATCGCCGGCGGGTTGTCGATAATGGCTTTTTCCAACAGCGCCGCGAGGTCCGGGTAAGTGCCGGCCGTCACGGCGAGTTGTTGCAGGTGCGGCGTGTCCAGTTCAGTCATCGCCACTTGCAGTTGCGGCAGCGCGCTCAAGGCATCGCGCAGGCGTGCCAAGTCACGCGGCCGCGCATTACGCAGACCGATCCGCGCCAGGATGCGCTCGATATCACCGATTTCTTTCAGCTGCGGCTGCAGCATTTCAAAGCGATAGCCATCCAGCAGGCAGGTAATAGACGTCTGGCGCGCTTGCAGCACAGTCAGGTCGCGCAGTGGGCGGTTCAACCAACGGGTCAGCAAGCGGCTGCCCATGGCGGTCTGGCAACGGTCGACCACCGATTGCAGCGTGTTATCGCGGCCACCGGCCAGGTTGGTGTCCAACTCCAGGTTGCGACGGCTGGCGCCATCGAGCACCACGGTATCGTCCAGGCGCTCATGGCGCAGGCTGCGCAAATGCGGCAGGGCGGTGCGCTGGGTTTCCTTGGCATAGCCGAGCAAACAACCGGCGGCGCCGATGGCCAGGGTCAGGTTTTCGCAACCGAAACCTTTAAGGTCTTGCACCGAGAATTGCTGGCACAGACTCTTCAGTGCCGAATCACGCTCAAAGTCCCACGGCGCACGACGCTTGGTCCCACGACGCTTCTCCGCTGGCAAGTCCTTAGGCCAATCATCCGGAATCAACAACTCCACCGGGTTGATGCGCTCCAGCTCCGCCAGCAAGTTCTCCCAGCCCTTGATCTCCAGCACGCTGAAATTGCCACTGGTGATGTCCAGCACCGACAGGCCGAACAAACGCTCATCGCCCAACACCGCCGCGATCAAGTTGTCACGACGCTCATCCAGCAACGCCTCATCACTCACCGTGCCCGGCGTAATAATGCGCACCACCTGACGTTCCACCGGCCCCTTGCTGGTCGCCGGGTCGCCGATCTGCTCACAGATCACCACCGACTCGCCCAGCTTCACCAGCTTGACCAAGTAGCCTTCCAACGAATGGTAAGGAATCCCACACATCGGAATCGACTGCCCCGCCGACTGCCCGCGCGCGGTCAAGGTGATGTCCAGCAACTTGGCGGCCTTCTTCGCGTCTTCGTAGAAGATCTCGTAGAAGTCGCCCATGCGATAGAACATCAACTGATCAGGGTGCTGGTTTTTCAGGCGCCAGTACTGCTGCATCATCGGCGTGTGGGAGGACAGATCGGAGGTGTTTTTACTCATTGGATAGTAGGCAAATTCGTTGAAAGTGATGGGGCAAAGGGGGCGCGTGGTCCAGTGTCGATCAGTTGCGCAGCGCGGGCTTCCAAACGACGCAGGTTGGATGTGGGAGCTGTCGAGCCTGGCAGACCGCAGCCCCTGCATCGCTGAAGTTCGAAAGCTCAACATCGTTATGCCTACCCCGATGGTGTGGTCCGAAGGCGTGTCGCGGGCGCTGGCATGACACCCGGGCAGATCCTGGTCGCCATCCTGCTGGCAGTTGCTATCGGCTTTGGCGGCGCTTGTCAGGTTCAAGACTGGCGAATGGGCAAGCAGCTCGCAGAGCAGCTCTCGGAGCGGGGCATTGCACACCAGAAAGCTCTGGATTCAATTACAACAGATAGCCGAGCAGGATAAGCGCCTAGCCGCCGAGCAGAGAGCGTCCTCCGCTGATCAAAAACACTCCCTGGAGCTTTCGGATGAAAAACGTAAGCAGGCTGCTCTGTGCGATGACCTTGCCACTGATGATGTGCGGCTGTCAGTCCTTCTCGCCGCAACCGATACAACCAGTGGCTGCAGTGTGCCTTCCGCTCCGGCGCCGTCGGTGTGGTTCATGCAGCCCGTCGAGCCCAACTTGACCCAGCGCATGCGCAATGAATTGTCGCCATCACCGACGATGGGGATAACGCCGTAATAGCGCTGCGGGCGTGTCAGGCATACGTCAGGGCTGTCACCCGTTGATGGGTTTGATGAATAAGCTAAAAACGAGCGGCGGACTAATTGCTTTCAGACGCAAGATACTCGGCTTCAAGTTCAAGAAGCTGGCGGCTCCTGTTCTTTATGCGCTTGGCCGGAACCCCAAAGTATATTCCCTCCTCCTATTGCAAGTTTTTGCCGGCGGTGCCGCGCTCTACTTCATGCGTCCGCAAGCCGCGCCGGTTGAAGTTCTCAACGACATAAACGGTGATCTGGTCACGCTGTACCGAGTTGTTCAGAACCACCTGGAAGAGTTCGTGCGCCAGTTCAAGTGGGCGATCAGCTCGCGTCAGGTGTTTGAGTGGCAAAAGATGACCCGCCCCGAAACCCTCACTGACATCCAGCGTGCCGCCCGTTTTTTCTACCTGCAACATCACGCCTTTGCGGGCAAGGTTTCCGGTCAGTCGTTCGGCACCGCCACCACAGCCCCAGCGATTAACCTGCTGCGGATCGAGGAGAACCTATCCGCCGCGTGGCAACGCCTATCTGGCACCTACGTGGAGAACCTGTCCTGGTTGGATTGTGCTGAGCGCTACGACCGAGCCCACACCTTTCATTACATGGACCCACCTTACTGGCAGACCGCAGGTTACGGAGTGGACTTCCATTTGAGAACTACGAGCGCATGGCGATTTGCGGCGCTGCAAGGGAAGGTCATGGTCAGTATCAACGACCACCCTGACATTCGCCGGGTGTTTGAGGGCTTCCATTTTGAAACCATAGACATTAGGTACAGCACTTCCAACCAGCGGCAGGGGAAGGCTGAGGTCAGCGGTGAGCTTGTGGTAATGAACTGGGAGCCAGCGGCTTTGGGCGGGTTGTTCTGATCACGACGAGTCACGCAAATTAAGGCTTAGGTCGAGTAATCTCATGGGTTTCTAAGCGTTGAATGTATACCTAAATGGGTATATATTGGGTCAGCGTATTCAGGGAAGCTTGACCCAGAGTTGGTACGCACTTGACTCGTCCGGTGAATTGACCTGAGTTTTCATAGACACATTGAATGAGTACTTCTGGTCGATAGCAGCCTCTCAGATTTTGAAATTGACGAGTGCCCAGGCCCCCATAGCTTACTGACGCGTTGGTTAACGGTTTCTAAATTTGCATAAATTATGCAAATTAGCATTTGCCAACCCCAAAATCCCCCGTCATCATCCCCTTTATGCAAAAACGCAACGTTTCAACCGTCTTAAGAGAACTCCTCGACCGCGACCGGATCTCCCCCACGGAGCTTCACCGGCGTACCGGCGTGCCTCAATCCACACTCTCGCGGATCCTCAGCGGCAAGATCGTTGACCCGTCGGACAAGCACATCTCACGCATCGCCGAGTACTTCCGCGTCAGCACCGACCACTTGCGCGGGCGCGCGGCGGTGGGCGCTTTGCGCGATGACGGGCGCGACCCGATGCATTCGGAACTCAAGGACATAAGCCTGTGGGACGACGACACGCCCGTTAATGATGACGAGGTGTCGATCCCCTTTCTGCGCGAGGTTGAATTGGCTGCTGGATCAGGAAGATTCGTCATCGAGGAAAGCGAGAAGGCTAGCCTGCGTTTCGGCAAGCGCAGCCTGCGGCATAACGGTGTGCAGTTCGACCAGGCCAAGTGTGTGACGGTGCGCGGCAACAGTATGTTGCCGGTACTGCGCGACGGCGCCACGGTGGGCGTGAATGCCGGCAAAAGCGGCATTGGCGACATCGTTGATGGCGACTTGTATGCCATTAACCACAATGGCCAGTTGCGGGTGAAACAGCTCTACCGTCTGCCTTCCGGGATTCGCCTGCGCAGTTTTAATCGCGATGAGCACCCGGACGAGGACTACAGCTTCCAGGATATCCAGGATGAGCAGATCAGCATCCTCGGTCATGTGTTCTGGTGGGGCATGTACGCTCGTTAACCTTCTGCCGTAAGACCAAGCCCGCCAACGAGCGGGCTTTTTTTCGCCTGTAGAAAACCGTCAAACCCTTACCCCACAAGGCTGTAAATGCATTGATGCATTTGACTGGGAAAAATAAATGCATTTGTGCATTGACTGTATATGCATACATGCATATTCTTCATCTCAAGCCAGCCAACAAGGCTTGGTGGCGGCGGCAAGGATGCTGCCAAGGAAGACAAGGAAGGCACGCAACATCGGCAAGGACGCCATCGAAGCGATGGCAGGGATGCCAGGCAACACCGGCAAGGATGCCGACGCTCTTTAGTTTCACCGCTTCAAAAAACAGGCAGCGATGAACCGGCCTTAACGGTTCAGAGGGTTGGCAACTGACCCGGGTGTGCAGCGTAAAGCACCAGAAGCAGTTATCCGGCAGACAGGGATCGTGGTCGGAAAAACATTGAGGAAAGAACCGTACCGCGCCAGTAGCGCCGAAGGTTCGAGGACATCATTACTGAAAAGCCCGGGCAACCGGGCTTTTTGGAATGCCTACCGATAAATGGATTTACCCCAACAAAGCCGGCACCGCGCCGGTAATGCTCAGCCAGGAGGCGTGACATGACAAACGAGCAGCAAGCGTTAGCGGAAATGCCTATCTGGCTGGTGATCGCACTGGCCGTGATCGGCGGTGTATCCGGCGAAATGTGGCGCGCCGACAAGGAGGGCGCGCGGGGTTGGTCGCTGATTCGGCGCCTGGCCTTGAGGTCCGGGGCGTGCATGGTCTGCGGGGTGTCAGCCCTGATGCTGTGTTACGCCGCCGGCATGTCGATCTGGACGGCCGGCGCCATTGGTTGCCTGACCGCCATGGCCGGTGCGGATGTAGCCATCGGCCTTTATGAGCGGTGGGCGGCCAAGCGCATCGGCGTCGAGGAAGCCTCGCGCTCGGATAAACAGTGAGCACTCGCAAAAAATGATACGGCGTGATCGCCGCTTGTATGAAGGCTTTACACAGGAACCCAGATGCCTATGACTGACGAAGAATTGGCCGCGATCAACCGTTTGATCGCCGCCCTGCAAACCCAAACCGACGGCCAAGTGGCGCTCAACGTGCGGTTCATCGAGGAGCAGACGCCGGTGCCCGAAGCGGTTCTTGCGGCGCGGGCGACGGCTCGCGCAAAGGTCATCCCGTGACGCTTGAGCAGCTTCAGCAAGTGTTCCCGCACGCCCGCTCCTTAGCGGGCGTTTTCCTATCTGCGCTCAATGCAGCCATGCTGAACCGGCAAATTAACACGCCTCAACGCACTGCTGCCTTCCTTGCCCAGGTCGGTCACGAATCCGGCGAACTGCGCTACGTTCGCGAACTGGGCAGCGATCAATACCTGAGTAAATACGACACCGGCGCCTTGGCCGAGCGCCTCGGTAACACCCCCGAGGCGGATGGCGATGGCGCGAAGTATCGGGGCAGGGGGCTTATCCAAATCACCGGGCGGCGTAACTACCTGGCCTGCAGCCAAGCGCTGTTTGGTGATGATCGTTTGCTGCGCCAGCCCGAGCTGCTGGAGCAACCGCAGTGGGCGTGTGAGTCGGCCGCGTGGTTCTGGCAGAGCAATGGTTTGAATGAACTCGCTGACCAAGACGAGTTCACCACCATTACCCGGCGCATCAACGGCGGGCTCAATGGCCTGGAGGATCGTTTGCAATTGTGTGCACGTGTGAAAGCGGTGTTATGCGCGTCCTAGAGGTGCAGGCTTGGCGTTATGGCGCGCAGCTTGAGCTGCAATCGGTTGAACATGCCCAGGCACTCAGCCTGCAACGAGTATGCGCGTCCTAGAGGTGCAGGCTTGGCGTTATGGCGCGCAGCTTGAGCTGCAATCGGTTGAACATGCCCAGGCACTCAGCCTGCAACGCAAATTCTCGCCATCACCGACGACGGTGATAGCGCCCTGATCGCCTTGCGTGCCTGCCAGGCGTATGTACGCGCCGTCGGGCGTTAGCATCTTGATCCAGTCTGTGGCTTGCGCGCGCGATTTGCTCCTGTAGGGTAGGCAAATCCCCCGCCGACTTCTGGAGACGACTGTGAAGGAAATCACTCAACTGGCCGCTGAATTGGGGCGCCGCTTGCAGGTGCTCAATGCCCACGTCACCACCGCCGAGTCTTGCACCGGGGGCGGTATCGCTGAAGCCATCACGCGGATACCGGGCAGTTCGGCCTGGTTCGAGGCGGGGTATGTCACTTACTCCAATCGGCAGAAGACCCGGCAATTGAATGTGCCGGAGGCGTTATTCCCCAAAGTCGGCGCCGTCAGCCAGGAAGTGGTCGAGGCGATGGTGCGGGGCGCGCAGGAAAAAAGCCTGTCGCGCTATGCCGTGGCGGTCAGCGGCGTGGCGGGGCCCGATGGGGGTTCGCCGGACAAACCGGTCGGCACCGTGTGGCTGGCCTTTGGTGTGGGCGAGGAAGTGACGGCGGAGCTGGCGCACTTCCCCGGCAACCGTGACGAGGTCCGCCGACAAACGGTAAAAGCCGCGTTAGAGGGCTTGTTGCGACGAGCTGCAGCAGAAATAGAAAATCAGGGGTAGGCGATCTTCGATCTTTGTGGAACAATACTGTCTACTTATACAGGTGTTGGCCGTCAGGCCTTATTGATTACGTGAGGACTTTAATGGACGACAACAAGAAGAAAGCCTTGGCTGCGGCCCTGGGTCAGATCGAACGTCAATTCGGCAAGGGTGCCGTAATGCGTATGGGCGATCACGACCGTCAGGCGATCCCGGCTATTTCCACTGGCTCTCTGGGTCTGGACATTGCGCTCGGCATTGGCGGCCTGCCAAAAGGCCGTATCGTTGAAATCTACGGCCCTGAATCTTCCGGTAAAACCACCCTGACCCTGTCGGTGATTGCCCAGGCTCAAAAAATGGGCGCCACCTGCGCGTTCGTCGACGCCGAGCACGCCCTCGACCCTGAATACGCCGGCAAGCTGGGCGTCAACGTTGACGACCTGCTGGTTTCCCAGCCGGACACCGGCGAGCAAGCCCTGGAAATCACCGACATGCTGGTGCGCTCCAACGCCATCGACGTGATCGTGGTCGACTCCGTGGCCGCCCTGGTACCCAAGGCTGAAATCGAAGGCGAAATGGGTGACATGCACGTGGGCCTGCAAGCCCGTCTGATGTCCCAAGCGCTGCGTAAAATCACCGGTAACATCAAGAACGCCAACTGCCTGGTGATCTTCATTAACCAGATCCGTATGAAGATCGGCGTGATGTTCGGCAGCCCGGAAACCACCACCGGTGGTAACGCGCTGAAGTTCTACGCTTCGGTCCGTCTGGACATCCGCCGTACTGGCGCGGTTAAAGAAGGTGACGAGGTTGTTGGTAGCGAAACCCGCGTTAAAGTCGTGAAGAACAAAGTGGCCCCGCCATTCCGTCAGGCTGAGTTCCAGATTCTCTACGGCAAGGGTATTTACCTGAACGGCGAGATGATCGACCTTGGCGTGCTGCACGGTTTCGTCGAGAAGTCCGGTGCCTGGTATGCCTACAACGGTAGCAAGATCGGTCAGGGCAAGGCCAACTCGGCCAAGTTCCTGGCGGATAACCCGGATATCGCTGCCACGCTTGAGAAGCAGATCCGCGACAAGCTGTTGACCCCAGCGCCTGACGTGAAAGCTGCAGCCAACCGCGAGCCGGTTGAAGAAGTAGCAGAAGCCGACACTGACATCTGAAGCAAACGATGACTGTTGTACTGGATACACTCGTCGCCGTCCGGCGCACTGCAATGGACCTGCTCGCTCGACGCGAGCATGGTCGAGTCGAGCTGACGCGTAAACTGTGTCAGCGCGGCGCAGAGCCCGAGATGATCGACACTGCCCTCGACCGCTTGACGGAAGAAGGGCTGCTGTCGGAAGCCCGTTACCTCGAAAGCTTTGTTTCCTACCGAGCGCGCTCCGGCTATGGCCCGGCGCGAATTCGCGAAGAGCTGAGCCAGCGCGGCCTGCAACGCGTCGATATTGATCTCGCCCTGCGTGAGTGCGGTATCAGTTGGCAGTCGCAGCTCGAAGACACTTGGCGCCGCAAGTTTGCCGGCCATCTGCCGATTGATGCCAGGGAGCGTGCGAAGCAAGGTCGCTTTCTGAGTTATCGCGGGTTTTCGATGGAGATGATCAGCCGCCTATTAAGTGGCCGAGACATGGACGACTGACCGGGACGATAGGCGAGCTTTTGTGGCGAGGGAGCTTGCTCCCGCTGGGCTGCGTAGCAGCCCCATTTCGCTGCTCCCGCTGGGCTGCGTAGCAGCCCCATTCGCTTCACTGTAAGGTCACCTGAAACACCACAAAAAAGGCCCACTATGAAAATAGTGGGCCTTTTTTTTTGCCTTCAAAAAGTCACGCTGGCTCGGGCGTCACTCGCTGCTGGGTCTTCCCTTGAGCCTGCGCCCAGTTCTCCGGCAAGTTGATGTAATCCACCAATTCCCGCAGACGGCCCTGATCACGCCCATTGAAGTTGAACACCAAGCGCGTCAAATGGCCGAACCTCGGCTCATCATGTTCTTCGCCCGTATACGCCTGCTGTTGGAACTCCCCACTCAGGCGCAGGCTGGCAAACTCGCTCTGCAAGTGGGCCAGGGCACGCTCGCTGAGCGGGTGATTCATGCGCACCACAAACTCGCGCTTCAACCAGCGGGTGGAGTGGAAGTTGGCGTAGAACTGGTTGATCTCGTCCACCGCCTCTTCAGCGCTGTACACCAGGCGGACCAGCTTGAGGTCGGTGGGCAGGATGTAGCGATTGGCTTCCAGCTGGCTGCGGATAAAGTCCAAAGCGCCTTGCCAGAAACCGCCGCCCGGAGCATCCAGCAGTACCACCGGCACCAGCGGGCTTTTGCCGGTCTGGATCAAGGTGAGGACTTCCAGCGCTTCATCCAGCGTGCCAAAACCGCCCGGGCACAGCACCAATGCATCGGCTTCCTTGACGAAGAACAGCTTGCGGGTGAAGAAGAAGTGGAAGGACAGCAGGTTCTCAGTGCCATCAATGGTCGGGTTGGCGTGCTGTTCAAACGGCAGGGTGATGTTGAACCCCAGGCTGTGTTCCAGGCCTGCGCCTTCGTGGGCTGCCGCCATGATGCCGCCGCCACCGCCGGTGATCACCATCAGCTCTGATTGCGCCAACTTGGCGCCGACTTCCCGGGCCAGGGCGTACAGCGGGCTTTCGACCGGCGTTCGCGCCGAGCCGAATACCGTCACCTTGCGGCGGTCCTTGAACTGTTCCAGTACGCGGAAGGCATTGTCCAGTTCGCGGATCGCCTGCAAGGTGATTTTCGCGTTCCAGCGGTTGCGGTCGTCCTGGGCCATGCGCAGAACGGTGAGGATCATGTCGCGATAAAGGGGGATATTCGAGCTGTTGGGAGCGATCAGCTGGAGTTGCGCATCGACCTGCTGTGTGAGGTCGGCCCCGTGTTCTTCAAAATGACGGAGCAGGTGGTCATTCGATTCGTAAGGCATTCAACTTCTCCTTCTTCACAGAGCCAGGGCCATCGACGAGAATTCGTCTGCGGCCGCGACACTGCGTGTGTCGCTGCATGCCGAAGGCTTGCACGGTGTTCGCCGAGCGGCAAAGCGGGCTCTGTATGTTCCTTGTGATTTGGAAACCTTTGCACTGCAAGTCGCAGGAGGGCAACCCTCTTTTGCCCTGAAAATGTTACAGAACGGCGTGGAAAACGCGGTGGAAGGGCTGCCGAGATAACGTGATCATGAGCCGAAAAACCCTTGGCTGGCAACCGGTTATTGGCAACACATCAGGCAGTTTAGTTGTTGGCAGGCAGAGGCAGCGAGGGAAGTGCGCGCCACTGGACAGCAGCGCGCGACGGTCGAGCAAACGTTACTTTTTCTTCTTGGCTGCCGCAGGTGCCGGGCAATCCGCTTCTACAAACTTGACCGACGCCACCGGGCGGTTGGTCTTGTTCTCGGTGATTTCGTAGCGCATCACTGCGCCCTTGGCCATCAATTCGCGGTAACCCTTGTTCAGGCACACGCTTTGACCCAGTTGGAAGTACACGGCCTTGGGGTTGGCGCGCATCTGTTCAGCGCGGTCGGGCTGTACGCTGAGGTGGTCGATCAGTTGCATGCCTTCAACGGTGTAGGCCACTTCCAGGGTTTTTTCGTCGATTTCCCGGGGCAGGTCCTTGTTGCTTTCAGCCGCGACGCTTTGCAGCTTGCGGTTCATTTGGGCCTCCAGCAGCGAGGCCGCGTGGGCGCCCATAGGCAATACCAACGCAAGGGCGACGGATGGGGCAACAACGCGCAGCATGGAACGCAGCATGAAACTCTCCTGATTCGGTTACTGGTGCATAGACCAGCCACTGCGCTGTGCGTTCAGTGGCGCGCAATTATAGGTGAGCCGTTGCCACTACAGCCAGGCGTATCGCTCGGAAGTGCGGATGGCTCTGGTAAACTGCGGCCACTTAAAGCCTGCCTCGAGTTTCCTCAGTGTCGATTTCCCCTTTCACGGGTTGCACCCGATGAGCCACGCCGTCTCCCGTTTGCGTACTCAGCGCCTGGCGCGGGCCGTGCGGCCTTTTCTCAACCGTGGTTCGCGCGCCGAACGCTGCCCCGGCTGTCGGGTGATTCCCGAGTACTGCCTGTGTGCCTGGCGGCCGAAGGTAGAGGCGCGCTCGGCCATGTGCCTGCTGATGCACGATGTTGAGCCGATGAAACCGAGCAATACCGGCTGGCTGATCGCCGATGTGATCGAAGACACCACCGCGTTCGCCTGGTCGCGCACCGAGGTCGACCCCGAACTGTTGACCTTGCTGGCCGACCCGCAATGGCAGCCCTATATCGTGTTCCCCGGCGAATTCGTCGCGCCTGAGCGGGTCGTCGGCGAAGTCACGGTGGCGGCGGGCAAGCGCCCACTGTTTATCCTGCTGGACGGCACTTGGAGCGAAGCGCGCAAGATGTTCCGCAAAAGCCCCTACCTGGAACACTTGCCGGTGTTGAGCCTGGCGCCCGAGCAGCTGTCGCGCTATAAGCTGCGCCGCTCCAAACGTGATGACCATTTCTGCACCGCCGAAGTCGCGGCGCTGTGCCTGGAGCTGGCCAGTGACCAAGCCGCCAGTGAAGTGCTGGATGCCTACCTCGACGTCTTCAGCACCCATTACCTGGCTGCTAAGTTCCAGTTACCGCTGGACCCGACGGACGTCGTCCATACTCGCCTTGCACCCTATATCCCGGTGCTATAACCACACGACGTTTGCATGATGGCACCGTAAACCCGCGCGCCGCTAAAATGCCCACGGGCGTAGTGCTTGACCCTCTAGGCTACGCTGGGCATGCTGGGCGCCGATTGGGGCGTAACCGTGAATTTTCAGCGTCGTTGCAGGTGTTTTTGACGTTGAGCATGCCCTGTGGTGATGGCTGCCTGGCCGTTACCTTGTGTACTGGCGAACCCTGAACCCATCAGGGCTGCCATAAAAAACAGGATCATTTAATCAATGGCCACATACGAAATCCTGATAGCCGATGACCACCCGCTGTTTCGCAGCGCGCTGCATCAGGCCGTAACCCTGGGCCTTGGGCCGGACGTGCGCCTGGTCGAAGTGGCCAGCATTGCCGAGCTGGAAACCCGCCTCACCGAAAAATCCGACTGGGACCTGGTGCTGCTCGACCTGAACATGCCCGGCGCCTACGGTTTTTCCGGGCTGGTGCTGTTGCGCGGGCAATACCCGCAGATCCCGGTGGTGATGGTCTCGGCCCAGGAAGACGCTGACGTGGTGGTGCGCTCCAAGGAGTTTGGCGCCAGCGGGTTTATTCCCAAGTCCAGCTCAATGGAAGCGATCCAGAACGCCGTGCGTACCGTGCTGGATGGCGACGTGTCCTGGCCGCCGCAGGCGTTTGAAGAAATCAACGTGTCCGACGAAGCCAAGGCCGCCCGTGATGGCCTCGCCAGCCTGACGCCCCAGCAGTTTCGGGTGCTGACCATGGTCTGCGAAGGCTTGCTGAACAAGCAGATTGCCTACGAACTGAGCGTGTCAGAAGCGACCATCAAGGCCCACGTAACAGCGATCTTCCGCAAGCTGGGCGTACGGACGCGCACTCAGGCGGCGCTGCTCTTGCAACAACTTGAGTCAATTTCGCAGCATTAAGTTGTTACTGATTCACGCTTTTTTGACTTTGCGTGATCTAGTTTCCCCACTCCTTTGGTTCAGTTGCCTACATCTATGTCGCCTTTCAAGGGTCAAACCGGTATCAAACGTATCTTCAATGCAGGGGGCTATTCCCTGGATGGCCTGCGTGCGGCTTTCACTGGCGAGGCGGCTTTCCGTCAGTTGGTGTTGCTCAACGTGATCCTGATCCCGCTGAGCTTTTTCCTGCACGTCAGCCGGGTCGAGCGCGCTTTGCTGATCGCGGTGTGCCTGTTGGCCTTGATCGTCGAGTTGCTCAATTCGGCGGTGGAAGCGGCCATCGACCGGATTTCCCTCGACCTGCACCCACTGTCGAAAAACGCCAAGGACATGGGCAGCGCCGCGCAATTCGTCGCGCTGACCATGATCACCCTGGTGTGGGCCGTGATTCTGATCTGAGGATCAGGCGATGCTCGGCAGCACGATCTCGTCGCTGCGCTGAACCCCGGCGGTGAAGGCGCGGCACAGCTCCAGAAACTCGCGCATCGCCGAGGTCTGGTACTTCTGCTTATGCCAGATGAAGTAGAACTGTCGCGCCAGGTCCAGGTCCGGGGTTTCCACCGGTACCAAGCTGCCACGGCGGAACGCATCGCGCAGCGCTAGCCTGGAAATACAGCCAATCCCCAACCCCGATTCCACGGCACGTTTGATCGCCTCGGTGTGCTCCAGCTCGAGGCGGATATTCAGCGCGCTGCGGTGATGCCGCATGGCCTGGTCAAAGGTCAGGCGCGTGCCGGAACCTTGCTCGCGCAGGATCCACGCTTCGTGGGTCAGCTCTTCCATGGTCGCCACGCCGCGCTTGGCCAAGTGATGCTGCGGTGCGCAAAACACCACCAGTTCGTCTTCCACCCAGGTTTGCACCTCGATGTCCGGGTGGCTGCAGTCGCCTTCGATTAGACCCAAGTCAATTTCGTAGTGCGCCACTTGGTGCACGATATGTGCAGTGTTCTGCACATGCAGCTTCACCTGGCTTTCGGGGTGCTGCTGCATAAAGCTGCCGATCAGCAGCGTCGCCAAGTAATTGCCGATGGTCAGGGTGGCGCCGACCGCCAGGGAACCGAAGCCGGACTTGCCGTTAAGCAGGTCTTCGATCTCCTTGGCCTGGTCCAGCAGCGCCACGGCCTGGGGCAACAGCTGATGGCCGAGGGCGTTGAGGCTAAGGCGTTTGCCCGCGCGGTCGAATAATTGGCAGCTGGATTGACGCTCCAGCTCGGTAATCGAGGTGCTGGCGGCGGATTGAGATAAGGCCAGAAGGCCAGCAGCGCGGGAGACGCTTTCCTGCTGGGCGACGGCGACGAAGACTTGCAGTTGACGGAGAGTAAATCGCATATCGATATAACCGATAACCCTTATCTTAATAATCCAGTTAACAGATATTGTCGCCGCCATTAGAATGCTGTGCAATTGCGCACTTCAATTTTGGCGCAGACCCATTTCCAGGAGTTCCCCGTACATGAGCAACATGAACCACGAGCGTGTCCTCAGTGTTCATCACTGGAACGACACTCTGTTCAGCTTCAAGTGCACCCGCGACCCGGGCTTGCGCTTCGAGAACGGTCAGTTCGTGATGATCGGCCTGCAACAGCCTAATGGCCGCCCTCTCATGCGCGCTTACTCCATTGCCAGCCCGAACTGGGAAGAGCATCTGGAGTTCTTCAGCATCAAGGTGCCCGATGGCCCGCTGACTTCCCAATTGCAGCACTTGAAGGAAGGCGACGAGATCATCATCAGCAAAAAACCGACAGGCACCTTGGTGCTTGACGATTTGAAGCCGGGCAAACACCTGTACCTGCTCAGCACGGGTACTGGCCTCGCTCCATTCATGAGCGTGATCCAGGACCCGGAAACCTACGAGCGTTTCGAAAAAGTGATCCTGTGCCATGGCGTGCGTTACGTCAACGAAGTCGCCTACCGCGAATTCATCACCGAGCACCTGCCGCAGAACGAGTTCTTCGGCGAGGCCCTGCGTGACAAGTTGATCTACTACCCGACCGTGACCCGCGAGCCGTTCGAAAACGAAGGCCGCCTGACCGACCTGATGCGCAGCGGCAAGCTGTTCAGCGACATTGGCCTGCCACCGATCAACCCCGAGGACGACCGCGCCATGCTGTGCGGCAGCCCAAGCATGTTGGACGAAACCAGCGAAGTGTTGAACAGCTTCGGCCTGAAAGTTTCGCCCCGTATGCGTGAGCCGGGTGATTATCTGATCGAGCGTGCGTTCGTCGAGAAATAACCGCCGATCCAAATGAATGTGGGAGCTGGCTTGTGTGGGAGCTGGCTTGCCTGCGATAGCGTCACCTCGGTTCTACTGAATGACCGAGGTGTCTGCATCGTAGGCAAGCCAGCTCCCAGACAAGCAGCTCCCACATTTGTTTTCGACGTTTACTTGGCCGGAATGACTTCCAGCACGCAAATCATCCCGGCTTCCGGATAGTGCCACCGCACATCCACATCCCAGAACTGCGCACCATATTCACGCTCCGGCCCCGGCGTTTGATACGCCGGCCGTGGATCCTGCGCCAGACACTGTTCGATCAACGCCACCAATGGTTCGTCAAGGCGCTGCGCATGGCCCTGTGCCTGTTGCAGGGCGGTCTTCAGCCACTGCACAGGAATCAGCTGTGGCGCACTGTTGGCGATGCTGTTGGTGGCGGTGTCAATGATGTCTGCGTACGGCACATACGGCTTGATATCCAGCACTGGCGTGCCATCCAGCAGGTCAATCCCGGAAATCCACAGCCGCCCCGGTTCGACCTTGTCCAGCTTGACCACTGACTGGCCAATGCCGTTGGGCCGATGAGTGGCGCGGGTGGCAAACACGCCCATGGACGTGTTGCCGCCTAACCGTGGCGGCCGCACTTTCAAGCGTGGTTTGTCTTCCAAGGCCTGGTGGAACAGAAACAGCAACCACACATGGCTGACCTGCTCCAGGCCCTGCACCGCCTCACCTTGGTCGAACGGCGCCACCAGTTCCAGCACGCCACGGGCGGCCGGTGCCAGTTGGGGCTGGCGTGGGATGGCGAACTTCTCCTTGAAGCAGGAGCGCACGAAACCGACGGGCGAGACGTGGTAACTCATGGCTTACGCACGAACCCGCAGGGTCAGGCCCTTGAGGAAGTTACGCAGCAACTGGTCGCCACAGGTGCGGTAGTTGGTGTGGCCGAACTTGCGGAACAGTGCGCTCAGCTCAGGCTTGGACACTGGGAACTCGGCAGCCTTGAGGATCGCGTGCATGTCGTCTTCCTTCAGTTCGAAGGCCACGCGCAGCTTCTTGAGGATGATGTTGTTGGTCACCGGGGTTTCGATCGGCTGTGGCGCACGGCTTTCGTCTTTGCCGCGCTTGAAGATCACCAGGCCATCGAGGAAGTGGGCCATGACGTCATCCGGGCAGAACACAAAGCCTTCTTCCTCGTCTTTCTTGAGGTAAGTCAGCAGGTCTTCCTTGGTCACGTCCATGCCGCCGAGCTTGATGATCTCGACCATCTTGTTGTCGCTGATGTCGAGCATGTAGCGCACGCTACGCAGTACGTCGTTGTGAATCATGGTGGGCAATCCTGGTATTCAACTGAAGACACCGCCTAATCAGGCGGTGTCGAGAAAAGGGGAACGGCTTAGAACTTCTCTTTGCCGGACAGGTAACGCCATTGGCCGACCGGCACTTTGCCGATGGACACCCCGCCAATGCGGATGCGGCGGATGGCGATGACTTTCAAGCCGACGGCTTCGCAGAACAGGGCAATCACGCCCGGTTGCGGGTTCTTCATCGCAAAGCGCAGGCGGTTTTCGTTCTGCCAGCTAGCCTTTACGGCCGGCAGCTCCTTACCTTTGTAGGTCAGGCCGTGGTTCAGGCGATTGAGGCCGTGGGCAACCATGTCGCCTTCAACCTCCACCACGTATTCCTGCTCGATCTTGGCGGCATCGGCGGTCAACTTGCGCAGAATCTTCCAGTCCTGGGTGAACACCAGCAGGCCGCTGGCCTTGGCTTGCAGGTCGGCACTGGCGGTCAGGCGCAGGAAGTGGCCTTTAAGCGGGCGTTTGCTGAAGCGGTGTTCTTCGGACAAGGTTTCTGCGCTGATCGAGGCCATCGCCGTTTCGGCATCCACACCCACCGGCGCGTGCAGCAGAATGGTTACCGACTCCGGCGCAGTGGCTTTCGCCTCTGGGTCCAGCTCGACCTTCTGGGTGGTGACCTTGAACTGCGGCTCGTCGATCACTTCTCCGTCCACCGAGACCCAGCCGCCTTCGATAAACAGCTCAGCCTCCCGACGGGAGCAACCGACCAGTTCGATAAGGCGTTTGGAGAGGCGTATGGGGTCAGTCATGACAAGGGCCGTAACAAAAGGGGGCGGCTATTGTACCTGCCTGGCGCCGGTTAATCCCGGCCCTATTTCAGCAGGGTGGCTTTTTGTGGGCGCTGGCTTGCCTGCGATGGCATCACCTCGGTCTACCTGAGCTACCGCGTCGCCCGCACGCCGCCGCGATGGCATCACCTCGGTCTACCTGAGCTACCGCGTCGCCCGCATCGCAGGCAAGCCAGCTCCCACAGATGTGCGCAAACGCATATGCAGCAGCGGGTACGGCTGGCCCAGGCCGTCATGCTCCGCGCGGCCGATTACCTCGAAGCCCTGCTTGAAGTAAAAGCCCAGGGCCTGCGGGTTCTGTTCATTAACGTCCAGCTGGTCGGCGTTCATGTGCTCGATCGCATAACGCAGCAGTTGCTGGCCCAGGCCCTGGCCGCGGTGCTGCGGGTCGATAAACAGCATTTCGACTTTGCCCGCTGCCACCCCGGCAAACCCGGTGATGCGTTGGCGTGCGTCCTTGGTGCAGATCAGCATCACCGAATCCAGGTAACGCGTCAGCACCAGCTCTTTGAGCAGGACGATGTAGCTGTCCGGCAAGAAATCGTGGGTTGCCCGCACCGAGTCTTCCCAGAGTTGCGCCAAGTGCGCGAAGTCGCTGATTTTGGGTGTGTGGATGACCGAAAGCTGACGCATGCCCGCTGCCCCTTGCCTAGATCTTCGCCAATGGGCAAACGATAGACCTAAAAAAGCCCCGCATCTTGTCCAGAGGCGGGGCTTTTGTATTTTTTTTACACGCCAGTGACGATCAGTCGCGCTTTTGCGCCCACAGGTCGTATTCGTCGGCGTCAGTTACCGTGCACCAGACCTTGTCGCCCGGCTTCAGACCACTGGCATCGTCGATAAACACGTTACCGTCGATCTCCGGCGCATCGAAGAAGCAGCGGCCTACGGCGCCTTGCTCGTCGACTTCGTCGATCAGCACTTCGATCTCCCGACCAATGCGCAGTTGCAGGCGTGCCGAGCTGATGGCCTGTTGGTGCGCCATGAAACGCTCCCAACGGTCTTGCTTGACGTCGTCCGCAACGACGGCAGCGTCCAGCAGGTTAGCCGGAGCGCCTTCCACCGGCGAGTACTGGAAGCAACCGACACGGTCCAGTTGCGCTTCGGTCAGCCAGTCCAGCAGGTACTGGAAGTCTTCTTCGGTCTCGCCAGGGAAGCCGACGATGAAGGTGGAGCGGATGATCAGGTCCGGGCAGATCTCGCGCCAGTTCTTGATACGCGCCAGGGTCTTGTCTTCGAAGGCCGGGCGTTTCATGGCCTTGAGGATTTTCGGGCTAGCGTGCTGGAACGGGATGTCCAAGTACGGCAGGATCTTGCCGGCGGCCATCAACGGGATCAGCTCGTCCACGTGCGGGTACGGGTAAACGTAGTGCAGGCGCACCCACACGCCCAGGCTGCTCAAGGCTTCGCAGAGTTCGGTCATGCGGGTTTTCACCGGCGCGCCGTTCCAGAAACCGGTGCGGTACTTCACGTCGACGCCATAGGCGCTGGTGTCCTGGGAGATCACCAACAGCTCTTTCACGCCGGATTTAACCAGGCGCTGAGCCTCGTCCAGCACATCACCCACCGGGCGGCTGACCAGCTTGCCGCGCATCGACGGGATGATGCAGAAGCTGCAGCTGTGGTTGCAGCCTTCGGAAATTTTCAGGTACGCGTAGTGGCGCGGCGTCAGCTTGATGCCTTGCGGCGGCACCAGGTCGATCAGCGGGTTGTGGTCCTGGCGCGGCGGCACCACTTGATGCACGGCATTGACCACCTGCTCGTACTGCTGCGGGCCGGTCACGGCCAGTACGCTTGGGTGCACGTTGCGGATAGCGCCTTCTTCCACGCCCATGCAGCCGGTGACGATGACCTTGCCGTTTTCCTTGATGGCTTCGCCAATCACTTCCAGCGACTCAGCCTTGGCCGAGTCGATGAAGCCACAGGTGTTGACCACCACCACGTCGGCGTCCTGGTACGTGGACACGACGTCATAGCCTTCCATACGCAATTGCGTGAGGATGCGCTCGGAGTCGACCAGAGCCTTTGGGCACCCTAGCGATACAAACCCTACACGCGGATTATTACTCATATACTCACAGCCTGCAGGGTTCGCCCTTATTGAATGACGCCGCCGGCTAGAAGGGCAGGGCAGCGGATGGGCACTTGGTGTGCCTCTGATCAAAAAGTGCCCAATTCTAGCGACGGGCAACGCACTTGACCAGCTTTATGCAGGGAAATGCGACGAGTGCTGCGCTATGCTTCGCCCCCAGCAGTTTCGCGAGCTGGCCGCGATCCTGGCCAACCCGCTGCCGCTGAACCTGCGTCACGTCGACCTGCGCGCCGTCCTGGTCGAGATCGGCCAGCACACCGGCTTGCGCTTTCGCGTCCCGGAGCAGCCGTATGCCAGCGTTAAGGCGCCATTTTTCTACAGCCTGGCCGCCGGCTATCAAGCCATGGACAGCCTGGCCCGGGTTTTCAATATCCCGACTTCATCTGGCAGCAGCAGGGTGACGGTGAAGTGTTCGTGGGCAGTTGGGCTGACAGCTTCTTTGGCGTTCGCTCGCCGCTGCAGCTGCCGGTGGAACTGTTCGACGATTACCAGGGCAACCAAAGCGCGATGATTGCAGCCCTTCCCGGGTTGCGACCAGGTGCAACGATCAACCACGGCGAGCGCATCACCAGTGTGGCGCTCATCGACAACCAGATGGCCATCCGATGGACGACGCAATCCGCCGCAGCGTAGAACGACAATTTCCCGAACTACCGGTGGTTACCACCTGCCACGCTTTGCCCGGGTTGTCGCCGTGGCCGATGCGCCCGCCGGCGCCGGGATCTGCGACGACTTCCGCCCGCGCTATGCGGTCGACATCGAGGTCATGGGGCCGGACGGCGAGCCAGATACCAAGCTGCCGATCCTGGCCGGCGTGCCTTTGCCGCTGCCCACCGGTGGCGAGGAAATGGGCATCTATGCGTTCCCCGAGGAAGGCACCCAAGTGTGGTGTGCTTTGCCTACGGCCTGCCGCACAAGCCCTATATCCAAACCATTCTGCCCCACGGCCTGAGCATGCCCAGCGTCCCGAAGGGCGACCAGGTGTGGCAGCACAGCGAGGCCTGTCAGCAGCGTGTGACGCGACGGCAACTGGCTGCGCCAACTGACGGCAAGATCCTGGACAAGGCGATCGAGCGGGAAGTGGAGGCGATGGGCAACACCGAGCGGTTCCAGAGCCACACCAGGACCGTGGACGACCATTCAACGAGTCGGTAGGGGGCATCAAGACGCTTGAAGCCCTGGGCGCGCTCAAGCTGCTTCAGGCGGATCTGCGAGCCTGGCGGCGGTGGATGATCTGCACCAGGCGACCGGGCGGGACTTGAACCTGGTGGTGGGGCAGAAGCACAACGCCACGGTGGGTGGCGATATGGAGGAAAGGATTCAGGGGCTGCGAAGAGCGTGGCGGCGGTCAGCCAGCGACTGGTCGCGCCCAAGACTTGGTTGGGATCGAAGGGTAACGTGCTCAGGTGCTTGCGATTTGCTGACCTGGTGCAGCAGATGAACACGCAACTAGCCGCGCATACACATCAGCCAGGGCCGGTGCCAGCACCTGCTGATGCTGCGGTGTTCGCCGCGAGAGCGACAACAGCGCATCAATTGAACGCCAAATTAAAGCCTATTACGCTAATGTTGGTAGAGTCAGTAAGTTAGCGATAGTTTTGCCTTGCGTCTTTTATAGAGTCTCGTGAAGTGCCGTAGATACTCAAGCCAAGATGATGGACTGTCTTTCGCGACTAGGTCGCGACGTGCAGATCGTCGTAAAGGCAGCCCCTCGGTCCCGCCGAGAAGGGCGAGTTGAAGTCGTTTTTGCTTGAGCTTTGCTTACACGAAAGCCCGCCAATCGGTGGGCTTTTTTTTGCCAAAAAATTACCAGTTACGTGTTCTGTTTATTTTGAGTATCAATAGGGCAACCCAGAGATACAAAGCCGACCTTGGGGTTGGCTTTTGCGATGGTGGTGGACATGTCTAACCTCGGTATTGAATGACGCCGCCGGCTAGAAGGGCAGGGCAGCGGATGGGCACTTGGTGTGCCTCTGATCAAAAAGTGCCCAATTCTAGCGACGGGCAACGCACTTGACCAGCTTTATGCAGGGAAATGCGACGAGTGCTGCGCTATGCTTCGCGCCGTTGCGCACGGGTAAAGCAGGGCAGCGGATGGGGCACTTGGTGTGCCTCTGATCAAAAAGTGCCCAATTCTAGCGACGGGCAACGCACTTGACCAGCTTTATGCAGGGAAATGCGACGAGTGCTGCGCTATGCTTCGCGCCGTTGCGCACGGGTAAAACCCTTGGGTCAATAAAACGTCTGTTACGAGAAGTAAAACAGCGCATGCTACGGTCAGCTTAGACGCGTTGTTTATAAAAGACCTTGGGTCAAAGGGCAGGAGTGGTTGATGGGTCAGGCAAATAGTCAGGCGGCAGGTGCCGAGCATTCCAATGCAAAGCCGATTGGCATGCTAGTGGCAGCAGTCGGGGTGGTGTACGGCGATATCGGTACCAGCCCGCTCTATACCCTTAAAGAAGTGTTTTCTGGTGGTTACGGGGTTCAGGTCAACCATGACGGGGTCTTCGGCATTCTGGCGCTGATTTTCTGGTCGCTGGTGTGGGTCGTGTCGATCAAGTACGTGCTGTTTATCCTGCGTGCGGACAACCAGGGCGAGGGCGGCATCATGGCCCTGACGGCACTGGCACGGCGGGCGGCGGCGCCGTACCCCAAATTACGTTCGGTGCTGGTGATCCTCGGCCTGATCGGTGCCGCGCTGTTCTACGGCGACAGCATGATCACCCCGGCGATCTCGGTGTTGTCGGCGGTCGAGGGCCTGGAACTGGCCTTTGATGGCCTGGAGCGCTGGGTGGTGCCGCTGTCGCTGGTGGTGCTGGTGGGCCTGTTTCTGATCCAGAAACACGGCACCGATCGCATCGGCAAGCTGTTCGGGCCGGTGATGGTGGTGTGGTTCCTGGTGCTGGGCGGCCTCGGCGTGCACGGCATCCTGCGACACCCCGAGGTGCTCAACGCGCTGAACCCCGTGTGGGGCGTGCGTTTCTTTATCGTCCACCCCGGCATGGGCGTGGCGATTCTCGGCGCGGTGGTGCTGGCGTTGACCGGTGCCGAAGCGCTGTATGCCGACATGGGCCACTTCGGCCGCAAGCCGATTGCTCGCGCATGGTTCGCCCTGGTGCTGCCGGCGCTGGTGCTCAACTACTTCGGCCAGGGCGCCTTGCTGCTGGAAAACCCGGAAGCGGCGCGTAACCCGTTCTACTTGCTGGCGCCGGAGTGGGCGTTGATCCCGCTGGTGGCACTGTCGACGCTGGCCACGGTGATTGCCTCCCAGGCGGTGATTTCTGGTGCGTTCTCCCTGACCCGCCAGGCGATCCAGTTGGGTTACATCCCGCGCATGCATATCCAGCACACCTCCAGCGCCGAGCAAGGCCAGATCTACATCGGTGCGGTGAACTGGGCGCTGATGGTCGGCGTGATCCTGCTGGTGCTGGGCTTCGAATCTTCGAACGCCTTGGCCTCGGCGTACGGCGTGGCAGTGACCGGCACCATGCTGATCACCAGCATCCTGGTGTCGGCGGTGATGTTGCTGCTATGGAAATGGCCACCGGTGTTGGCGATTCCGGTGTTGATCGGCTTCCTGTTGGTGGACGGCCTGTTCTTCGCCGCCAACGTGCCGAAGATCGTGCAGGGCGGTGCCTTCCCGGTGTTGGCGGGGATTGTGCTGTTTATACTGATGACCACCTGGAAGCGCGGCAAAGAACTGTTGATGGACCGCCTCGACGAGGGCGGGCTGCCCTTGCCGATCTTTATCAGCAGCATCCGCGTGCAGCCGCCGCATCGCGTGCAGGGCACCGCCGTGTTCCTCACCGCGCGGCCCGACGCCGTGCCTCACGCGCTGTTGCACAACCTGCTGCATAACCAGGTGTTGCATGAGCAGGTGGTGATGCTGACGGTGGTCTACGAAGACATTCCGCGCGTGCCTGCCTCACGACGCTTTGAGGTGGACGCCTACGGGGAAGGCTTCTTCCGGGTGATCCTGCACTTCGGGTTTACCGATGAGCCGGACGTGCCCGAGGCACTGAAGTTGTGCCATCTGGACGACCTGGATTTCAGCCCGATGCGCACCACTTACTTCCTCAGCCGCGAAACGGTGATCGCCTCGCGCATCAAGGGCATGGCCCGTTGGCGTGAAAGCCTGTTTGCGTTCATGTTGAAGAACGCCAACGGCAACCTGCGCTTCTTCAAGCTCCCGGTAAACCGCGTGATCGAACTGGGCACCCAGGTCGAAATGTAAGCTGCTGCGACACGGGGGCCGGCAATCGGCTCCCGTTTTCCTTCTGAACCCTATGCAAGCCACCGTTGTCGACTAGGCTCTAAGCACTGTTTGAATAGTGCCCACAGAACCCTGAAGAGGTGCGCCATGAGTCAGCTGCTCGAACCCTACACCCTCCGTCAATTGACCCTGCTCAACCGGATCGCCGTCTCGCCAATGTGCCAGTACTCCTCCGAGGACGGCTTGGCCAATGACTGGCACCTGGTGCACCTTGGCAGCCGCGCCGTCGGCGGCGCCGGGCTGATTTTCACCGAAGCCACCGCCGTGACCGCCGATGGCCGCATCACCGCCCAGGACCTGGGCCTGTGGAAGGATGAACAGATCGAACCGCTGCAACGCATCACGCGGTTTATTGCCGCCCAAGGCGCGGTGGCGGGCATTCAACTGGCACATGCCGGGCGTAAGGCCAGCACGCATCGGCCGTGGATCGGCAAGCACGGCAGCGTCAAGCCGCAAGAGGGCGGCTGGGTGCCGGTAGGCCCATCGCCGATTGCTTTCGACCCCAATCACACGCAACCCCAGCAACTGGACGAAGCGCAGATCCAACACGTGATCGCCGACTTTGTGGCCGCCGCCAAACGCGCGCTGACTGCCGGTTTTGAAGTGGTGGAAATCCACGCTGCTCACGGTTACCTGCTGCATCAATTCCTCTCGCCCATCAGCAACCAGCGTCAGGACCACTACGGTGGCTCGTTTGAAAACCGTATCCGCCTGGTGCTCGAAGTCACTAAGGCTGTGCGTGAAGTCTGGCCTCAGGAGCTGCCGCTGTTTGTACGGGTATCGGCCACCGACTGGGTGGAAGACGGCTGGAACCCGGATGAAACCGTGGAGCTGGCACGCCGCCTCAAAGACTTGGGCGTGGACCTGGTCGACGTGTCCTCCGGCGGCACCGCCGCCAACGCCGAGATCCCCACCGGCCCCGGTTACCAGACGCGCTTTGCCGAGCGTGTACGCAAAGAGTCGGGCATCGCCACCGGCACCGTCGGCATGATTACCGAGCCGGCCCAAGCCGAGCACATCCTGCGCACGTGCCAGGCCGACATCATCTTCCTGGCCCGTGAGCTGTTGCGTGACCCGTACTGGCCGCTGCATGCCGATGATGACTTGGGTGGGCGCAAGGCGATCTGGCCGGCGCAGTACCAACGGGCGACCCATCGCGATCAGCCGATCCATGAGTCTGATCTGAGGGATTGATCCCACACCTGATCCACCAAAACCCACCCTGACCCGGTGGGTTTTTTCTTGCTGTTGTTTTTTGCGGCCTCACCTGGGCCGGCCGCTGCGTGGGAAAGTGCTGTAGGTCTTTGTTACTTTGGCGATTTATTTAAGTTAAACCTGATCCACCAAAACCCACCCTGACCCGGTGGGTTTTTTCTTGCTGTTGTTTTTTGCGGCCTCACCTGGGCCGGCCGCTGCGTGGGAAAGTGCTGTAGGTCTTTGTTACTTTGGCGATTTATTTAAGTTAATACTCTAAAAAAATCCCACACGGGAGCCGATTGTTTCTACGCTTAGGGTAAGTCTGATTTCTGGCCCAGGGAGTCAGTCAGCTTGTTCGTGAAGGCATCGCGTCTCAGGGAAGGCAGGTGATGGGCGCCAAGCGTCTTAGTTTGATATCAGGAGAAACAGTCCATGGCCAAGTCCTATGATGTTGCGGGTGCGGTGGTGAGTTTTCTGACCGGCAAAATGTCTTTGCGTGGTCGAAGGTTGAGCTCGGATGAGGTGCAATTACTGGAGCAGTACCGCGCGCTGACCGAGAACGATCAGGTGGCGATGCGGTACTTGATTGGGGCGATGAAAAGGTGTCCAGGGACTGACCCCACGCTATCGCGG